>CAZXDD010000054.1:4464-21444 GCA_964639415.1 uncultured Armatimonadia bacterium | reverse complement strand
CGTTGGCCGGTGGGACGGCACCAACGGCGAACTGCCGCCTCACCCCCCTGCCCCCCTCTCCCTTACGCCCGCAAACACCGCGGGCGACGGGAGGAGGGGGGTGAACGACGACGACGAACGGCCGCGGGGCGCGGTTCGTGGCGCGGAACGGTCGACGGGGCGCGGGGCCACTGGACCTTGGTCAGCGCTGCGCCGGCGTCAGGAGGGAAACACTGCCGGGGGCGGAATACTACGGCCACCTCTGTCCGGTGGAGACGCCATGGACGATCTGCATATCGAGCTGTACCGCCCAGAGCTGGCCGAGGATGCTCTGGCCATCCGCAACGCCATCTTCCCTCCCATCGGTCTGGAGGAATGGCTGAAGACGACGACGATGTCGGGAGTGGTGGCCTATCTGGGCGATGAGGTCGTGGGCTGCATCCCGATGGACCGACGAGCCTTCTTGCTGGCGCCCGGAGTGTCGGTCCCCGTGGTGTTCGAGAACGCCGTGGGCACTCGGGAGGACCTGCGCTCGCAGGGCATCGGCACGGCGATGATCCGTGCCGCCCGGGAGTACCTGTCGGACGAAGTGGACGCGCTCATGGTCTACCGCGGTGCCGAGCGCTCGCCGGGGTACCGGTTCTACGCCCGCACGGGACACCAAGACATGCTCTACCTGCGCCCGGCCCATTGGGCACAGCCCTGCGGAAGCTCGGGTCACGTGGGTGTGGGAGGGCCGGAGGAGATTGACGCGGAGGCCGAGGCGATCCACCGGGTCTTCGACGCCACCTACCACGCGCACGGCGGCTTCCCGCCGCGCTCGGTGGGCTACCAGGGTCGGCAGTTGCGGCATCACATCTATGCAGTCCTGCCCCAGGAGACGCTATACTTCCGGTACCCGGAAAGCGGAGATCTGCACGCGTACTGCATCGCGGGCATTCGCACCGGGGCGCGGGCGGAGGCTGTGGTCATGCTCCAGGAGCTCGCCGCCGCCTCGGCCGAGGCCGCACGAATGCTGCTTGATGGTATCGGGGCCTACGCGAGCGGCCGAGGCTGCGCAGTATCCTGCCAGACCGGGCACGATGACCCCTTCCATCACCTGTTGCTGTCCATGGGGTTCGATGAGGGCCCGCGCAGCCTGATGCTGTTGGCCCAGCCCCTGGATCTCCAGCGCCTGTTCCTGCGGACCTGTGAACACCCGGAGCTGCTGGAGGACCTGCGTATCAGCGTCTGGACCCCGGCCTTGGATGCCGTGCTCTACGAGGGCCCGTGTGCTAAGGTCGATGTGTGCATCGAGGCCAAGAGCGGGCAGCTCGCCCGGATGCTCTGCCGGCGGCTGGACGTGCACTGGGCGACGGAACAAGGTATAATCAGCATTCGAAACGCGACCGGGGACATCGTGCACCGACTGTCGTCCGCGCGGCCGCTGTCTCACTGGACCTACCACGCCCTGGACTACATCTGATGCTTACCAAGGTCCGCCGGCGACCCGCCACCAGCCCGAGCGCAAGGCGGGTTCGTCGGGGTCTGGCCGGAAAGGAGTTCGCTCATGCCCAAGAGCTTGCCGGGGCGCTTGATGCGCAAGGAGATTCTGGAGCAACCCGACGCTATCACTGCCACGCTGGCGGCTGAGACGGACAAGATTCGGGAGTTCTCCGCCCGCTTGCGCAGGGATGAGGTTCAGCACGTGCTGCTCATCGCCCACGGCACCTCGGACAATGCGGCCATGTATGCCCGCTACGCCTTCCCGATCATCGCCGGCAAGCTGGCAACGGTGGTGCCGCCCTCCTTGTTCACCGTATACGACGTGGACCTGGACCTGTCCAATTGTCTGGTACTGGGGATCTCGCAGTCCGGGGAGTCTCCGGGTGTACTGGAGTTCATGGAGCAGGCCCGTGGGCGAGGCGCCTACACCTGCGCGCTGACCAACACGCGGTCTTCTGAGATCATGGGGGTGGCCGAGTACACGCTGCTGACGCACGCCCGGCGCGAGGCCAGCGGCCCGGCAACGAAGACCTACACCACGTCGCTGGCGGTGCTGCACCAACTGGCCTGCTTGTGGGCCGGCAACGTGGAGCGCGCGGCCAGGATCTACGGCATATCGAACTGGCTGGGGCAAGTGCTGGCGATGGAAGACGAGATCGCCCAGCGCGCTGAGCGCTACCGGTACATGGAGGCGTGCGCGGTCATGGGCCGGGGGCTGAGCTTCTGTACCGCGCTGGAGACGGCGCTGAAGCTGGCTCAGTGCTGCTATGTGGTGCCGGCGGCCTATAGTGGGACGGAGTTCCTCCACGGTCCCATTGCCAGCATCGAGCCGGGATCGCCCTGCTTCGTCTTCGCCCCGTCGGGCAATGCGCTGCAGTCCATGAGCCAGCTTCTGGACGCCCTGGCCGAGCGCGGCGCCGAGAGCATCGTGATCTCCGATCACCGCAGCGTGCTGGACCGGGGCGTCGTGCAGCTCAAGGTCCCGGAGATGCCCGAGGAGTTCGCGCCCTTCGCCTCGGTCGTGGTGGGCCAGCTCTTCGCCCTGCACCTTGCCCTGCACAAGAGGATCGACCCAGACAAGCCCAGAGGGCTATCGAAGCCCGTGTTCACGTTATAGCAGGCTGTTTCCGCATCGTCGCCGGGCACGCAAAGAAGGCGTGGGGCTACGGACGGAAGGCCGGGGCGGCTGTGAGACTGTCATCCTGAGCGTCAGTCTCATGCAGCGAGACAGCCAAGGATTTCGGGATCCCCCGGGCGGTTCTGCGGGCTGCCG
Source organism: uncultured Armatimonadia bacterium (assembly GCA_964639415.1). Lineage (GTDB taxonomy): Bacteria > Armatimonadota > Zipacnadia > Zipacnadales > JABUFB01 > CAYRFY01. The sequence goes on along the minus strand of CAZXDD010000054.1, from coordinate 18,707 downwards.
CCTTCGGGAACGGACGCCCTGGGAGTGACAGACGGGCGGCGCCACGGGCTTGTCGGCCGCGCCGACGGAAGCGCGGCCGAACACCTGTTCGGCGGGTCACGGACGCGCCGGACCGGGCCGCAAGGCGCAATCCCGGCTTGCGGGACGGCTGCAGACGGCTGCTCGGCCACGATTCCCGACGGACGGCCGACGTGCGGGCCGCCGACGTTCGCAGAGGTCTGGATCACACGGAGACCCGCGGGGCTCCGACTGATGCCTTGGAGGACCCAGAACATGGAACAGCGGAAGATGCTCATCGGCGGAGAATGGGTGGAGGCCAGGTCGGGCGAGTACTACGACAACACCAATCCGGCCACCGGTGAGGTGATCTCCAAGGTGCCCTACGCGGGTACCGAGGATGTCGATCTTGCGGTGACGGCGGCCCAGCGGGCCTTCGACGAGAGCTGGGGACCGATGGACCCGGCCGAGCGGGGAGCTTTGATGTTCAAGCTCGCCGACGCCATCGACGCCCACTCCGACGAGCTCGCGCGGCTGGAGACCGCGGACATGGGCAAGCCGTACAGCCAGAGCATCGGAGACGTGCCGGGGGCGGCGAGCTTCTTCCGGTACTATGCCGGCCTCGCGGACAAGATCGAGGGAGAGACGCTGGTCACACCGGGCGACACGTTCGGCTACACCCTGCGCGAACCCTACGGTGTGGTGGCGGCGATCGTGCCGTGGAACTTCCCCATCGCCATGACGGGCATCAAAGGGGGCCCGGCGCTGGCCGCCGGCAACTGCGTGATCTTCAAGCCGGCCTCGGCCTCGCCGACCACGGCCCTGGAGGTAGGGCGTCTGGCGCTGGAAGTAGGGTTCCCGCCGGGCGTGATCCAGGTTGTCACAGGACCCGGAGGCAGCATCGGCTCCCATCTGGCGGGCCACCCGCGAGTGGGCAAGGTCTCCTTCACCGGGAGCACCGAAGTGGGCCGCAAGATCCTCCAGGCCTCCATCAACAACATCGCCAAGGTGACGCTGGAGCTCGGCGGCAAGACGGCCAACATCGTCCTGCCCAGTGCCGACCTGGACATGGCCGTCGCCGCAGCGGCACGGACGATCTTCCTCAACTGCGGCCAGATCTGCACCGCCGGCAGCCGCCTGCTGCTGCATGAGAGCATCAAGGACGAGTTCCTGGCCAAGCTGGTGGCCGTCACTTCGGCATTGAAGATCGGCGATCCCTCCGCGCCGGACACCAGGATCGGACCGGTATCCTCCAAGCAGCAGTACGAGACGGTGCTGCGTTACATCGAGGCGGGCAAGAGTGAGGGGGCCTGCGCGATCGTGGGCGGCGATTGCCCCTCCGGCCCCGAGTTCGACAAGGGTCTCTACGTGCAGCCCACGATCTTCGACGGCGTCACGCCCGACATGAGCATCGCGCAGGAGGAGATCTTCGGCCCCGTCCTGGCCGTCCTGTCCTTCGGAGACGACGACGAGGCGGTGAGGATCGCCAACGGCACCGATTTCGGGCTGGCGGCGGCGCTGTGGACCCGGGACTTGAGTCGGGCCCACAACCTGGCCAAGCGCCTGCAGGCAGGTATCATCTGGATCAACTGCACCAACATCTTCGGGCCGTGGATGCCCTACGGCGGCTACAAGGCCAGCGGGCTGGGCTTCGAGTGTGGCATCGAGGGGCTCAAGGAGTTCAGCCATATCAAGACGGTGCTCATCGACACCAGCGACCAAGTGGAGCGCTGGGCGCTGGGCTAGATGTCCGGTCGAAAAGCCCGGATATTCCGTTTCATGTCATCCTGAGCGCCAATCTCGCGCAGCGAGATAGCGAAGGATCTCTCTGAACGCCAGGAGATTCCTCGAGCTGCTCCCCAGGGGAGCGGACGCTGCCTCCCATGGCGTTCGAGGCAAGTCTCGGGGCCGTAACCGGGCCGTTGGCCACACCGCAAGTCGGGCTTTGCAGCCCGGCTCGGCGGCTGAGACGACCGCCGTCGTTCGCTGCCACGAGCCTTCAGCGGGCACCTGAGCGGTCTGAGGCGGAGCTTCGCTCGTAGCGTGACCGTACCTGCGGGCTGCGCCCGGCGGAGACCACGCGATGGCGCGCCGAGGCCGTGTCCGAAGGCCGGCTTGGCGGGCCGGAGACTCACACGATGCACGAACGTGGCGGAGGTGTCTGGAGGGGTCGCGCCTTGCGGCAGGGGACCGGGCGCCGTCTGCCCGCAAGCGGCCGCGCAGCGGACGCCGGGACCCGTATCCGGTCCATTCGGCCACACAACTACGACGTTGCAGACTCACAGACTCGGCCGCATGGGGGCAGCGGGGCGCGCCGGTGACGCCATGGCTCTACGTCCGTTCGGGTCGGATGGGTCCCGCCTTTGTATCTTCGACACAAATCCACCCATCCGGCCCATCCGACCGGCCGCCCGCCCGGAACCTGCACAATCTGAGTGGAAAGCCCGAACTACGAGCTCACGAACGGCACCGCCGCCGGCGGCGCGGTCGTGCGTTGCGGACGGGGCCGACACGCCTGCCGGGGGATCTCTGTCCGGCGGGGTGCGAGGCCGACGGAATCAGGGCAAGCAGTGGGGCGACGCGATACCGGCCGGACCCGGGGTGATCGAAGCGACAACTCACAAACCAGCAGCCTCGTCCGACCTGGCCAGGGCCGAGTTCGCCGTAGCCACGGTGCTCATCGTGTTCGCCCATGTGTGCGACGCCGTCAGCACCTACATCAGTAGCCCCGACCTCTCCCGCGAGGTGAACCCGCTGTATCTGAAGCTCGATGCACTGGGCCATGGCGGGTGGGCTACGCTACTCACCGTCAAGGGTATCGGGGTGGTGCTGTCGGTGGTGATGTTCTCGTATTACGTGGGCGGGCGCAGGCATTTCTACCCCGAGCGGGCCGGTGCGTCCTTCTCAGAGTTCCTGCACTTCACCCACGGCAAGGACGCTCTGCGACGCGGAGACGGGAGTTGGGTGGCGCCGTCTCCACGTCTCCTGGGGCTCTGGATGGCATTCACCGTCGCCGTCGGCAGCGCCGCGTACTCCTACTGCCTGGCCATCGGCAACCTGTTGCTCACTCCCTATCTCACGCCGGTCGTCATTCGTGTCTCGGATGTCGTCGCTCCGGCGGCAGTGTTCATGCTGACCGCGGTGGTGTTCTGGCGCACGCTATACGACGACTATCGCCGCGCGGTGGGGCGATGAGTCGCGGCGGGCGCCGGGCGGCGAAGGTGGTGGGGATGCTGTGCGGGCTCGGTCTGGCCGCCCTGCTCCTGGGCGACGGCGTGGACACCTGGGATGTGCGGGCACACGAGGTGCTCGTACCGATCCCCCGTCTTCCCGAGGGGTCCGAAGGCCTGCGCATCGCGGTGCTTTCGGACCTGCACGTGAACCCCGAGCAGCCCGAGGGGTTCCTGGCCGAGGCGTTTGCCCGGGCCCAGGACTGGGGTCCGGATCTCATTGTTCTGCCGGGTGATTTCGTCGCGCTTGACCCGCGGTATCTGCAGGACGTGAAGGAGCTGCTGGCCGGGCTCTCGGCGCCGCTGGGGGTGTACGCCTGTCTGGGCAACCATGACTGGATCGGGGGCCGAGGGCCACAGGTAACCAAGGTACTGGAGGAGGCCGGCGTCCGCGTGCTGGCCGACGAAGCCGTTGAGCTCGCGGGGCATCCGGATTGCCGCTTGATCGGCCTGGACGTGCACGGCCCCGCCGGCGTCGACCTGGACAGAGCGCTGGAGGGTGTCGGACAGGACGAGTGCACGATCCTGCTGGCGCACACGCCGGACATCGTGCCGGCGGCCTCACAACTGGCCATCGACCTGGTCTTGAGTGGACACACTCACGGCGGGCAGGTGCGCCTGCCGCTGGTCGGCCCTCTCCTTGTCCCTTCGGCTTTCGGCCCGCGGTTCGCTGCGGGGCTCTTTGATGTGGACGGCACCCGGCTGTTCGTGACCCGTGGTGTGGGCAGCCACCCGGGGACCATGCGATTCCGCTGTGCGCCCGAGGTCGCGCTCCTGACTTTGACGCGCTCCGACCGCGCCCTCCCCGCCGGGAGATGGGGCGTGGACCTGCGGACGACGGTCACCGAGCACCGGCGGTTCACCAACGACCTGCGGCGCTGGATCCGGGCAGGGTGACACGTTTGATGCCGCCGGTCTTCCGGAGGCGAAGAGTGCGGTGCCGCCGCATAACCGTCGCCTGGTATCGCCAATTGCCCGCACACCGAGGCGGCGCTTCGGTCTCTGGCGACAGGCTCTACGGAGAGTGGTGAACGGGTGAGAATCACAGAGTGCAAATCGTGGCCAACCGTGTGGCTGCTGGCGGCCTTCGCCGCAGGGGCGTTCGTGCCGGCGGTGGGGCAGGAGAAGCCCCGCCCGGATCTGGATGCGCCCCGGGTGCGCGTATGTGTCCCGGACTTTGGCGAGGTGGGGCAGGGCGAGCTGAACGCCGCCGAGTTCTCCGCCGCCCTGCGAATCGGGCTCGGCGCCCAGACGCAGGTAGAGCTCGTGGACGGCCCCGCGGCACGCGAGGCCGCGGCGGCCGGGCGCGATGAGTTGCTCGCCATGACCCAGGGCGCCGCCCGGGCTCTGGGGGATCAGATAGGCGTCGACGCCGTGGTCTACGGCTCCCTGATCCAGCGAGTGGAGCAACTGCTGGATGAGCCGGCGCCATTGGCGGCTCCGCTGGTGCAGCTCACCGTGGTCGAGACGCTGACACTGGAGGGCCAGCTCTTCCCCGGCGAGCCGCTGAGTGCCCAAGAGGCCCTGGGCCCCGGTGGCCTGATGGCCGAGCAGACGCGGTCGCTGCTGCCGGCGATGGGGCGTGTGCTGTCCATTGTCGAGTCACCTGAGGGGGTCTGCGTGCAGCTCTTCCCTCTGGGCGGGCGTGTGCTGGCGGCGGACACCGAGTACGGTGTGTTCAGTCCTGTGGAGCTCACGGTTGTGGGCGAGGACCCCACGGGACGAGGCGCGTTGCTTGCGCTGCAGGACCTGCGGGGGGTGGAGCTCACCGGCCGCGTGCGCACGGCGGCCCAGGCCTTGGGGCACGCCGTCAACGCCTCCTCCACCGACCCGGCCGGGCACGTATCCGTCGGGCAGCTTGTGGCATTGCCCCCGGCCGGAGCGGCGCCCACGGCACCCGCTCTCCCTCTGGTGCACCTGCACTCACAGCCCGCGGGGGCGGTGGTCTTCGTCGATGGGCGGGTGGCCGGCACCACTCCCATGGCGCTGCGTCTCGAGGCCGGGCGGCAGGCCGAGCTGGGCATCGCCCGCCGCCACCATTTCACCGCCGAGTACCAGATCACGGTCGAGGCCGGCGACGCCCGGGCGGTCTTTGCCGTCCTGCCTGAGATTCCGCCCTTCGGCTCGCTGCAGGTCACCAGTGCGCCCCCGGGGGCGAGCGTCACGCTTGACGGCGCCGAGCTGGGTGTCACTCCCCTGGCCACGGAGGAGGTTGCGGCCGGACGGCATGAGCTTTCCATCGCTCTCGATGGCTTCCGGCCTGTGCGCAGGGAGGTGGAGGTCCGGCGCCGGAAGGCCACGGAGGTGAGCCTGGAGCTGGAGAAGGACTTCCGCCGGATCCAGCTTCTGAGCACTCCAGAAGGCGCTCGGGCCTATCTGGATGGAGAGGAGATCGGCACGACCCCGGTGACGGTCGAGACGGTTCAGACCGGGATGCACGAGGTCCGCCTGTCCCTGGCCGCACATGCTCCCGTTAACGAGACGATCCGGGTGGCGTCCGAGGAGGCAGAGCAGACCTTCCGCTTCCGGCTGCGCGCGCTGGCCGGAAACATCAACATTCAGACCACACCACCGGGAGCCAGGGTCACGCTGGACAAGGAGGACAGGGGCGAGACCCCGCTGGCTCTGACGAACCTCTCTATCGGCGAGCATCACCTGCGGATCGCCCTGGACGGGTACCTCCCGCTGGAGAAGACCGTCACGGTGCAGGACCAGCAGACGACTACGGTTCAAGAAGACCTGATGAAAGCCGAAGGTGAGCTCATCTGCATCAGTGTTCCGGGTGGGGCGACTATCACACTGGACGGCCGAGAACTGGGGGTCACGCCCAGGACACTGAGCGAGGTGCCCGTGGGACGCAGAACGCTACGGCTCACAATGGCGGGTTACGAGCCGTGGGAGGCGACGGTCCCCGTGGTCCACGGCGAGATGACCAAGGTGGAGGTCGCCCTGATCCGTTCCGAACAAGCGGGACCACGCAGGGAGCCTTAGCCGCCCCGTCCGGCGGTCTGAGCCCCGCCTCTCCTGAGCCCGTCGGCCAAGCCAACCGGGCCGCCGACGTGTCTCGGTGCCATAGCCCCAAACGCGTAGGACAAGTGCCGCCACGGCCTCGTGGGTGCTTCATGTCGACAGTGGAGACGTGATAGAACACGGGACGTCACGCTTTGGCGGGGACCCGAGGGCTCGGAAGTACTCCCCGACAGGCTCCCTTGCCCCCGGCTTGCCAGCGCTGTGGGCTTCTGGTACAATCCGAATCAGGTTTTCCTGTCTCCCTGGAGGAACGAAATTGACGCTTGAAGGCGCCCAGGCCATGGATTGGCTCAGAGAAGAGCTTGACCGGGCGGTGGCCTCATACCAGACCCCGCACGAACGGCGTGTGGGATACGGCAACTTGCGGCACGAGTACTCGAGCTGGAAGCGCGAAGCCGAAGAGGTCACCAATGTCGCCATCGTCTACGAGACTCCCGGCGGTTCGACAACGCAACTGAATGTGACCTACAACCACAGCGACGGTAGCTTCGCCTACCTGACCGACGAGGGGCAGGACCAGGTGGTCACCCACGACCCGGTCGAGGTCGTGGCCGCGCTACGCCGGCATGTGGACATGATACCGGCCAAGCGACAGGCGGCCCTGAATGCGCAGGTGGAGGAGTGGATGGGGGCCGGCAAGCAGGTCTTCGCCGAGCTCAACAAGCTGCTGCAGACCCAGTTCCTGGGGGGGCGCATCACCACCGAAGAGCTCAAGGCGAGCATCCAGCACGCTATCAAGTGCCGGAGCAGGAGTACCTAGCCGGCCCCAGCCAACGCTCGCGTCGGTCAGCGCACCATAGGCGCCCTCTTCGGGGGCGCCACTTGCGTTGGTGGATGAAGACAACGCTACCACCCCTTGCCCCGCGAGGCCTTCAGCCGGGCAGGTCAAGAGGATAGCGGCCGTACCTCCTGCCGGCCTCGACGAAGGCGGCGACACTGCTCTCCGCGGCCTGAGCGGGGATGGCACCCGCAGGCGACAGGATGTAGCCTCCGCCGGGTGCCATGGCCCGCAGCGTCGACAGCACCGTCTGCTCCATCTCCTCCGGGCTGCCCGCCAGGAACGGCCCGTGGCTATCGACCCCACCCATCAGGCAGCAGCAGTCACCAATGCGGCGCTTCACCTCGGAAAGGTCCATGGGCTCGGGACCCACCGGACTGAGGGATGAAAGAACGTCCACTCCGGCCTCGGCGTAGTCCTCCAACAAGGGCATGATCCCGCTCTTGGCGAAGCAGTGCAGCGGGATCTGGGCCATCTTGCATAGCTGCGCATCGAACCGTAGGACGGGCATGAACAGGTCGCGGATGTCGCGGGCGGAGAACAGGTCCACGGTCTCGTAGCGGTTGCTGCGGTAGACGACGTCGATGGGCAGGTCGAGGAGCACTTCCAGACAGCGCCTGGTCCACTGCTGCACGTGCACCATCACGGCCACCAGCAACTCCGGCTCGTCACGCACGCCGAGCACGCAGCGGGAGCGGCCCAGCAGGCTCATCAGACAGAGCGGCGCCGGGGGCATGTTGCCCTGCACGATCACTCCCAGGCGGTCGGCCTGTCGGCGCACGTGGGCCGCATGCTCAAGGACGGGAGTCAGGTCGCTCTCCGCCGGGTCGCGCAGGAGATAGTGCAGGGCATTGAGGTCGCGCTCGGTCTCGATAGGGAAGTCCTCGCCCCGCGACCCGCCTCGGTCGTCGCAAAGCGGAATGTCCCGCTCCTGCCCGTGTTCTGTGAGGCGTACCGAGGCGTGGAGAGCGCCCGCGGGGGTCTGGTATTCCTTGTGCAGTACCCGTTCCCGCCGGGTCTTCTCGATCCAGGTGCGGCTGCTCACCCGGGGCTCGAAATGGATGGGCAGCTCCAGGGTCAGGGCCACATCGGCCCCCATGCGCAGGAGGGCCTCGGCGCGCTCGAACTGGTCGTCGAAACGGCCGTCGAGCGGCCCTGTGGCACGAAACATGATGGGGACGCGATCCGGTTCGTGGCCGGAGTAGGCGAGCTTGACTCGCTCGGCGGAGGAGAGGGCGGCGGGCATGGTAGCTGTGGCTCCGGTGGGTGCCCGGACGCCGCTGCCGTCACGGCATGCAGTGGCAGGACCGGGCCAATGGATCAATCAGAGAGCGGGCGAAGCCCGGCGGATCGTCGCACGAGCTTTTCGCTGTGGAAGCGACGGCGCCCTCCCCCACGGACCACAGGCCGGGACACAGCGATCGCGGCGCAGGAGCCGTGCGGACGAGATCAGAGCCGGCGGGCGCCGGCCGAAGGTCGACTCCAGCCAGAGCGCCACGGCCGATGGCGCCTCCTGATGGTGTGGCTCGGGTGGGCGCCTATCCTCTCATGCGGAGATCACACAGGATGAGCCCAGAGATCACCGGAGCCGACCCGGCGGATGCCGCCGAGATCGTCGCATTGCAGCGACTGGCCTATCAGACCGAGGCTCAGAGGTATGGCGACTGGTGCCTCCCGCCGCTGCAGGAGACGACTGAGGAGCTGCTATCACGATTCTCGGACCACACCATCCTCAAGGCGACAGTCGAGGGGCGGATCGTGGGTTCGGTCAGAGCCTGCGAGAGGAGCGGGGTCTGCCACATCGGCAGGCTCATCGTGCACCCGGGCTTCCGGCGCCGGGGCATTGCCACGGCGCTGATGGGCGCCATCGAGGCGGCCTTTCCCGGTGCCGGGGCGTTCGAGCTCTTCACCGGCCACCGAAGCGAGGGCAACCTGCGGCTCTACTCGGGCCTCGGCTACCGGGAGCTCCGCAGGGAAGAGGCGGGCGCACACCTGACCCTCGTCTACCTGCGGAAACATCGAAACTCCTGAACCCCTGTGGCGTTGGGTATACTATCGGAACCTCGCCTCAGGCCCAGGCGCACGGCGCGGAGGCTCGCATCGGGACGGGGCCACGGCCTCGCGGCGGTCCCGCAAGGCGCCGAGCCGTGCATCCCCCGCCTGCGGGATGTTGGGGGGGCGCCTCAGGGCCCGCGGTCCGTAACGGCCGGGACCCCACCCCGGCTCTCCCCGCAGGCGGGGAGGGAGCACGGCCCACGTCGTCTCGCCGCCCCGGCCCTTCTCTCCCCTACTCCGCCAGACGGCCGGCGGAGACGGGAGGAGAGGGCAAGACAACCCTCGCGCCAGCATTTCGGGCCCGTCTGAGGCTAGACGTGGCTCTGATGCGATCGTGCATGGCGTGAGTGGAAAGTCAGACCTACGGGGGGGCCAACGGCCTGTCTGCGGCCCCAGAGCTTGCTTCAAACGTCAAGAGGTGCGCCCGTGCAGACACCTGGACAGAGCGTCAGGGCGTACGTGACGACGGGAGGCATTGCCTTGCGATACATCACAGCAATGACAGCGGCGCTCCTGGGTCTTTGGCTGGCCGCGGCCCACGCCGAAACACAGCCCACGACCCTGCGTCTGGTACCCCCGGCCCAGACACAGGCCGGGCGGACCGTCCAACTGGCGGCAAAGCTCACCTGCGACGGTAAGGCGCTGGCGCACAGGAGCGTGACGTTCACGGTGGGTGCCTGGAGTGCGGCCGCGGACACCGACGCCCTGGGGATCGCCCGGGTAGCCTACGAGACCGAGGCCGCCGGACAGGTCGGGGTGCGGGTTCGCTTCGCCGGAACGGATGAGTACAAGGAGGCCACGGCGGAGGGCATCGTCACCGTGCAGGCGCCGACGGCGGCGACTTTGACCCTGTCGCTCGCGCCCAATCCGGTCGCGGCGGGCGGCAAGACCACGGCAAAGCTGACCGGGGAGGCGGGCCAGGACTGCACGGCCAGGGCGCGGTTCGGCGTGACCCCCGGGGCCGGTGGGACCTGGGACGGGGCCACCTACACCTCGCAGGGGGCCGGCGAGTGGCGCGTCACCGGCAGCTATGGGCCTCTGGGCGCCACGGAGACCCTGATCGTCCGACCGGGACCCGCGGCGCAGGTTCGGCTCGCGCCCACGAGCACCATGGCCGCTCGGGGCGAGGTGTGTACGCTCACGGTGACCTGCTCGGACGCCTTCGGGAACCGGTGGCAGGCCACTTTGCCGGCCGACGCATGGCGCGCCACGATCGGCGAGGCTCCCGCGGCCGGGAGCTTCAATGATGCCAATGGTTACACGCCCGGGGATAGCGACAAGAACCAGACGGTGACGGTACGGTGCACCGTGGACGGTGTGGAGAGTGAACCGGCCGAGGTGAGGGTGCACGGCAAGTCCGGAATCGGTCTCATCCTGGCCTGGGACAAAGACACCCACAGGTTCTACCTGTGCGGCAATCCCACCAATCCGGCCACCGGGCGCATCCTGGAGCCGGGGGAGAACATCGTGGGGCCCACGAGGATCACGGTCTCATCCTCTGTCGGGAACCTCACGGCGACGGTGACGAACGTCGGCGCCCCCGAGAACTCGTTGCGGGTGCGCTGGCAGGTGCGCGGCGACGAGTTGGTGGCCGCCTACCAGTACAGCACCGTAGCCGGGGAGACCAAGGCGGTCACGTACTCCCGCGGCAAGACCACCGTCGACGGCGCATACAGAGAGGGCTTCTGGGGCCTTGTCCACCGTCTTGATGCGGGCGCTCCCAGGGCTATCGCGGCGACCACAGCTCCCCAGCGCTGAACCGCGCTTGCCGCCCGCCGGCCCTTGCCGTCGACAGCCGCTGCCGTTGACAGCCGTTGCCGTCGACTCGCCGACCGACCCGCCCACAGGTCCTGCAACCTTGTCCGGCGAACCTCCCTGCTGCGCCGCCACTATGGCCGGCGCCAACCCTCCAGGGAGGCGATCCCCATGTCCGACCAGATCCGGCGCTACCGGGAGACCGGCAGGAAGGCCGTGGACTTCCAGCTTCAGTACCTCCAGCCCGATGGCGGCTATATCTGGGAAGGCTATGCCGATGACGCGTTCCACAAGCAGGCCTACTCATGGGCGCTGGCCGGGTATGTGGCGGAGGCCCACCGGCTGCTGACGTGGGTGCGTGACAACAGGCTGGAGGCCGATGGTCAGCTCAGAGCATACAAGGGCGACTGCTACAAGATGAGCTGGTTTCTCCACGGTGCCCACCGCCTGGGCCGCTTTGACCTGAGCTACCCGGTGATGAGCTTTCTCAGTTCCTGCCAGACGCCCTGTGGGGGGCTCCCCCACTTCTCCGGCGACACCTATTGCCGCTCGCTGGCCACTTGCTGGACGGGTATCTCGGCGCTGTACTGCGGCCGCCTCGACGTGGCCCAGAGGGCCATGGAATGGGCCGTCAGCGTACTGAGCCAGCAGCCCGACGAGGGCCGTTTCTACTACCGCACCACCCGTGACGGACGCCTGGTGACGCCGGAAGTGGACCCGGAGGAAGCGCTGTACATCGACATGAGCAAGCCCAAGCAGGACTACTGGGAAGTGGGGCTGATGCTGCAGCTCGCCTGCCGGCTTTGCATGGCTACGGGCATCACACGGTACCTGGACCTGGCCGGGCGGTTCTTCGAGATCAAGCTCCGCTGCTACGACGACCGGTTCACCTACGTGGGGAGTGGCAAGAGCAGCCTCGGGGCGGCGCTGTACTATCTGTGCACGGGGGACAGACGGGGGCGGGAGGCGGCGTGCAGTTTCGCCGACTTCCTCGTGGAGACCCAGTACCCAGAGGGCGGTTGGCGCGATGAGACGGAGCCGGACGCCCTGCTGATCTACATCGACCACGCGGCGGAGTTCAACATCTGGCTGCAGGAGCTGTCGGCGGTGCTGCTCAGCGCCGACGCACGGTGGTCCGAGCAGGCCCTCTAGCCGGCACACGCGCTGCACCTGCACCGGCGGACAAGCGCTTTTCCGGCGTGGGGACCCGCTCCCCCTTGTATGCTCACCCGCCCGGCCGGCCTGGCGAGCTCTCCCGGGCGGCCCTGCGGGTCTGGGAGCAGTGAACGGCGGCGGCGACCGCCGGCCCTTGCCGCGCCGCGAATCGACCAAGGAGCATCTCAAGACCATGTCCTGTGGATTGACATCTCCGATCCTGGTTGCCTCGCTCCTGGCATGGCCGGCTTTCTTGGCCTGCGCTCAGGACAACCTCTTCACCAATCCCGGCTTCGAGCGGCTCGACGACACGGGCCGGCCGGAGGGCTGGGCTCCTGTGGACTTCGGCACCGGGGGCAAGTCTGCCGTCGGCACGGACGGCGGCCACACGGGCGATACCTACGTGGTGCTCTCGGCCACCGAGAACGAGAACCGAAGCTGTTGGCGTCAGCAGGTCCTGTGGCCCAACGATGGCCCGGGAGTTACGGTGAGCGGCTGGTACCGTACCCGGGGCGTGGCCGCGGGCGACGGCAAGGGGGCCTCCATCCGCTTTCTGTTCAACGACGACCCCAACAAGTGGCACCACCTCAAGCTGGAGACGGTGTTCTTCCCTCCCAGCGAACAGTGGCGCTTCGTTTCGACGACACTGGAGGTTCCCGAGGGCACGCGCGCGGTGGTCATCGAGCTGTTCCACTGGTACACGCCGGGCGAGACCCACTGGGACGATGTGACGATTCAGGTCGCCACCGCCGAGCAACTGGCGGCCATGCCGCTGCCCCCGAGCATTGCCGTGGATCGCGAGCCCACTTTGGGCCGGAACCTCCCGTACAGCCCCGCCGACGGCGAGAGGGTCACTCTCAACCCGCCGCCCTTCCGCTGGCTGCCCTCGGGTGCCGAGGCGGCCTACCGGCTGCAGGTGGCCCGGGACGACCGTTTCGAGGGGGATATGCCGGTCGATCTGGAGGGCCTGCAATGGGCCTGCGAGATGCTGGCCCAGACGCTGGAGCCGGGGACCTGGTACTGGCGCTACGGTGTGGACCGCGGACGGCCGGGGGTAGCGTGGAGCCGGGCGCGGCGGTTCGAGGTGCCCGCGGATGCCGATCCGTGGCCCTATCCGGCGCCGGAGGCGTTCCTCGTTCCGCAACAGCGGCCACATCTGTTCTTCCGGCCCGAGGAGATGGGTGAGTACCGCAGGCGTGCGTCTGAGGGCGACCTGAAGGCCTACGCCGAGGGGCTGGTGCGCGCCACCAGGGGCTGGGCGGAGGAGGAGCTGGTTCCCGAGCCGTACTTTCTCCCCGGCGGAGAGGCCCGCTCGCCGCAGTACGTGATCTACATCCGCACCACAAGACCGCCGATGGACAGGATGGAGACCGCGGCCTTGGCCTACCTGCTCACGGGCGACGAGGCCTGCGGCGCGGAGGCCAAGCGACGCCTCCTGCACTTCTTCTCGTGGGACCCTTCGGGCGCCACCTCCGTCTTCCACAATGACGAGCCGGCGATGTGGGTCATGATGCGGGGTATCAGGGCCTACGACTGGACCTACGACCTGTTCACCCCGCAGGAGCGCGAGCAGGTGGAGGGCTCCATGCGGGTGCGGGCGGCGGACTTCTACAAGAAGCTCCGCGGCATGCCCTTCGAGAACAACCCCTTCGAGAGCCACGCCGGACGCATCATCGGCTTCCTGGGCGAGGCCGCTGTGGAGTTCCACAATCAGTGGCCGGAGGCGCAGGAGTGGCTGCAGTACATCACCCGCATCTACTGGGGCGTCTACCCGGCCTGGGGCAAGGACGACGGAGGGTGGAACGAGGGGCCGGGGTACTGGAGCGCGTACATGAGCTTCGGCCTGCACTTCGTCGTCGCCCTGCGGCAGGCCACCGGGATCGACCTTTCGCAGCGTCCGTTCTTTCGCAATACTCCGTACTATCTGCTCTATCTCACCCCGCCTTTCAGCCAGATGGCCCCCTTCGGCGACGGAACGCAGTGGAAACCCAGCCGACCGGGGGCGCTGATGTACTGGTTCAGCACCCTGACGCAGGACCCGTACATCCGCTGGTACACCGAGTCTCTGGGCCAGGGCTCGGGGGGCGGGCCGCTGGGGGTCGTGCTGAGGGATGACGGTCTGAAGGGGCAAGCGCCGCTGGACCTGCCTTTGGCCCGGCAGTTTCCGGGCGTGGGTCTGGCGGCCCTGCACACCAATCTGGCCGACGGCGCGGAGGACGTCTCCAGATCGGAAAGCACACGTC
>CAZXDD010000054.1:0-4454 GCA_964639415.1 uncultured Armatimonadia bacterium | reverse complement strand
TGGAGTTCAGACGTGTGCTCTTCCGATCTCGTCTCCTTCCTCCTGCGCTCCTCGCCCTACGGCGCGGTGTCCCACGGCCACAATGACCAGAACTGCTTTGTCCTGGAAGCCTACGGCGAGGCGCTGGCGATCGCCTCGGGCTACTACAACTACTACGGCTCCCCGCACCACGACAAGTGGACGCGGCAGACGAAGGCCAAGTGTGGCATCACCTTCGACGGCGGGCAGGGGCAGGACCGCGGCTGGCAGGCGCAGGGCGCCATCACGGACTTCATCCACGGCCGGGCTTTCGACCTGGTGACGGGCGACGCCACCCGGGCCTATGGCGGCCGCCTCAGCCGGGCACTTCGTGAGGTGGTCCACGTGCGGCCCGGCATCTTCGTTATCAGGGATGATCTGGCAAGCGATGAGCCGCGCACCTTCGAGTTCTGGCTGCATTCCATTGACCAGATGGACGTGAGCGACGAGACACGCAGCGTCGTTATCAAGCGCCCCAAAGCGACGCTGACCACTCGGTTCCTGGCGCCGGGGGAGATCGATTTGCGCCAGACGGACCAGTTCGACCCGCACCCGGCCTGGCCCGAGGGTACCGAGTACGCCCGGAACTGGCACGTCACAGCGAGCTTCACCGCCCCGGCAGAGGAGGGCGAGTTCCTCAGCGTCCTGCTACCGGCGAAGGCCGGCGAGGAGGCGCTCTTGCCCGCGACCCGAGCGCTCAAGAGTGACACTGCGCGCGGGGTCGAGCTCACCTGGCCCGACGGCAGGCGGACGATAGTCGGCTTCGCCCTGCCGGGGGTGGAGGGGGCAGTCGCGCTGGAGGGCGTTGGCTCCGACGGCCGGGTGTTCGCCGTGTCTTTCGCTCCCGACGGCTCACCGGAGGATTCGCTGCTCAGCCGCGGGACGTCTCTGCGGGTCGGGGAGCGGGAGCTGGGGGAGCGCTGAGGCCGGCTCTCCACCGTTGGTGGCGAGGGCTTCTTGGCCCGCGTGTCGAGCGGCAACGCTCGGCAGTCACCAGCAGTACGCCGGTGGAATGGCGAGGACAGAGGACGCCGATCCTGCGGATCGGCTCGGCGGGCCGGCAAGCCCGCCCCACCGACGGCGAAGGCGGACGGCAAAGGCTGACGGCTGCGGGCGGGACGCCCGCGGTCCCAGGGACGGCAACGACAACGGCAACGACAACAACAACGGCAAAGGCAAAGGCAGACGGCAAACGGCAGACTACTCTCGAAAGGGGTCCACACGCTTTGAGCCGCAGCGCGACCACTACTATCCTGACGCTTCTGTGTCTCACCACCACCGTGCTCGCTCAGGGGGTCACAGACAACATGCGCGCGATGATAGACAAGACCCAGTCCTTCGGACTCGGCAAGTACCCCATCAGCTTCTGGAGCTATACCAACCTCAACGAACACGGCCACCATATGGATGAGCTGGAGGTGGACATGTGGGCCGACGCGGGGTTCACCGTGCCGCAGAGCCCGAGCTTCGACCCGGCCAACCCGGAGCAGGTGGCCCACATGCGCAGGTTGCTGGACTGGGCCGCCGAGCGAGGGATGAAGCTGATCCTCAGCGACCCGCGGGGCTACGCCAGAAGAGGCCCGGAGGGCAAGCTGATCCCGGATGACTACGCCTCCGGCATCGAGGCCGCGGTAGAGCAGTTCGGCGACCACCCGGCGCTGTTCGGCTTCCACGTGGGTGACGAGCCCGGCGCCGCGGAGAAGCTGGCGTTCTTCGAATGCTACCGGATCCAGAAACAGATCGCCCCGCATCTGCACCCCTTCGCCAACCTGCTGCCCTTCTTCCCCGGCATCGAGGCCCGTGCCGGTACAGACACCTGGCCCAACTACCTGGACGAGTTCGCCGAGAAGAGCAACGCCGACCTCATCAGCTACGACTGCTACGCCCAGATGAACCCTGGGCAGGAGGGCTGGCACAGCTACTACCGCAATCTGCGGCTCTATCGCGAGGCGGCGCTGCGCAATGGGGTCCCGTTTTGGAACACCACCCTTTCGGTGGGACACTTCAACTACCGTTGCCCGAGCTTCAATGAGATCCGCTGGCAGCTCAACACAACCGTGGCCTCCGGAGCCCACGGAATCTTGTGGTTCTTCTACTACATGCGCCAGCCGCACTCCAACTACCGCCTCTCCCCCATCGACGAGCACTGGAACAAGACCGAGACCTATGACGACATCCGGCGGGTACAAAAGAGCTTCCACCGCCACTACGGCGACCTGTTCACACACCTGGCCTCGACCCGGGTGACCTTCTACCCGACGGCCTTCGGTGAGGGCGAGGTCTTCACCCCCAACGACACCGTCTCGCGCCTGGTGGCGGGAGAGAAGGACCCGCTGCTGCTGGGGGAGTTTGTGGACCTGGAGGGCCGCAAGTACGTGATGTTGGTCAACAACAGCATGACGGACAATGTGCGGGTGGGTATCACCTTCCCCGGCGCCGGTACGAAGGTGTTCTCCTGGAACTGGGAGGGCAAGGAGGCTCAGGGCGGGGCCTACAGCGCGGATCATCAGGAGCGGGATGAACACGGTCTGACTGTGTACCACTGGCTGGCGCCCGGACAGGAGGCGGTGTACAGAGTGGAGGCGGGATAGGGGGCGGAGGCCGGGACGGGAGCCGTGATCGTATGCCGAAGGGCGGCGGCTCTCGCCGGCCAGAGATGAGCCGCGAGGCATGACCCTCGAAGGCGGGACGACGGCGACGCCCGACGTCGTCCCGCCTCCTTCCTACTCGCCTTCCACGCCCCATACCCGGTTGCCCTCCAGGACCACGTCCGCGGCCTCCGGGCTCACGCTCACCCCGGCCGTGAGCCTCTTGGCCCTGAGGATGGCGCCCCCCTGCGTGCCCTTGCACTGGAGTGAGAGCACCTCCTCCGTGGCAATCCCGTCGCCGGAGCGCTCCAGCAAGGTCACATCCCCGAAGCGCGGGCCCGTGAGCTCTGCATGCCAGCCGGGCAGCTTCTCGATCTGCTGCACCAGGCGGTCGACGCGCTCCACCGGCACCTTCGCAGCCGCGAACTCGCCCACCGGCTGCCCGTCCTGGCGCAGCGTGAGGTGCTCGCAGTCAAAGCTGAGATCGGCCGTCGCCGCGGGCCCGTCGTACCAGATGGTCAACTCCTGCTCGTCGTTTCCGATGTCGTTGGCGCGGACGGTGATCTCGCGGTGCGCTCCCCGCAGCCAGATGCCCGGGAAGCTGTTCCACACGCTCTGCAGGTTGCAGTTGACGATGCGGTTGGCCTCGATCAGGATGCGGCTGCAGGCGGTGTCCGCCTCGCTGTCCAGCCAGATGCCGGCCTGGCCCATGCGGCTGATGCGGTTGCCGGTGATCTCCACACCCTCGCAGTCCACCAGGCGGATGCCGGTGCGGGAGCGGCTGATGGTGTTGTCGCGGATCAGCACGTCGCCGCAGGCGCCGTGATAGACCTGAATGGCATTCTGGGCGACGCCACCGATCGAGTTGCCGGCCACCGTCACGTCGCGGGTGCGGCTGTCCCAATCACCGTTCCAGTCGATCATGATCCCCGTATTGCGGCTCCCCACGATGACATTGCCGGCGATCAGCACGTCGCGGCACACATCCCATGTACCGATGGCGGCGATGTCGCTGTCCCGCACCGTGTTGCCCGTCACAACCAGCCCCTGCCCGATCATCATGGCGATGCCGCCGGTGCCGGTGGCGTGCTCCACGACATTGCCCACGATCGCGGCGTCATCCACCGAGAAGGTGTAGATGCCGTTATCGCCGCCGTGCAGGACGTGGTTGCCCGCGATCAGGCACCCCCGGCCGAAGAAGCAGTACAGGCCGGAGAGCCCGCTGCGCTCCACCGTGCAATCGGTGAACGACGCGTTCGTGAAATGGCCGATGGATAGCCCGTAGCCGGTGGACGTATGGACGCGAAGGCCCTCGATGCGGGGGTTGGCGATGGGGCTGTCCTGAGTGCCGGTGAGCAGGAGGCAGTGCTCGCGGGCGGGCTCGGCGGTGAAGGACAGCAGAGCGCTTTGGCCGGTGAGGGTGACGTTGTCCTTGCCGGTGACGGTGAGGGTCGCCGAGCACGGGTAGGTCCCGGGCGGGAAGACAACGATGCCTCCGGACTGCGGGAGGGCGTCCAGGCAGGCCTGGATGGCGGCGGTATCGTCTCCGCGGCCGTCGCCGGTGGCGCCGTAATCGACCACCGAGAGCGGGGCGGCGCAGCAGGCAATGGGGAGACAGCACAGAAGCAGGAGCGGGGTGGGGTGCACGGTGAGACTCCTTGGCCGGCATTTGCGGGGCGTTAGGACAAGCCCGGAAGTTCGCCGCACAGGACGCGACGGCCTTCGCGGGCGGACCGGTCGGGGTGCAGGCAGAAGGCGAGGCGGCTCGCCTGGTGTTTCGGGGAGAGTCGACGAGGCCCGCATCGGTGACGAGCATTCCGGACGCCTGGGCGTCGTGACACGCGCCGT
>CAZXDD010000053.1:5637-21508 GCA_964639415.1 uncultured Armatimonadia bacterium | reverse complement strand
CTGGGCGAGCCGCTTGCCCTGGGGACGGTGGCGATGGATTTGGTCGATGTGAGGTCGACAGGCCACTCAACTGATTGAGGGGGGCCGAGTCATGAGCCCGTCCAAACCCACGAACTTGGGCCGAGGGATGTTGAGATTCCCATCGATGGGAAGAGATTGGGCATTCACCCCATAGGTGAATAATATCCTTGACACCATCCGATTTTGTCGCTATCATTCACCCATGAGGTGAAGACCGAAGCGGCGGAGCCGAGGGTGCGAGTCGCCTACCGAACTAGAAAGCTTGAGCGGTGGTACACAGGCTCAAAGGAAGCGCAACGAGCGCTCGGCCCCATCGTCGCCCGGCGGTATGTAATACGCATCAACATCATTAGGGCCGCCAAGAACCTCGAGGAACTCAGAGGACTCCCGGGCTTGCGGTTTCACGAACTCAAGGGGGACAGAACCGGGCGGTACTCGATCACCCTGGATGGCTTCTACCGGCTCATCGTCACGATCGAGGGAGAGTCAGTAACGGTAGAGGAGGTCAGCAAGCATTATGGGGACTAGGGAGGACATCCGTTCGGATCTGGCCATCCCGCCGGGAGAGTACTTGGCGGAGGTGCTGGACGAGCTGGGTATGTCTCAGGCCGACCTAGCGCGGCGCATGGGGCGCCCGGCACAGGCCATCAACGAGATCATCAAGGGGACGAAAGCCCTTACTCCCGAGACCGCTCTGCAACTCGAGCAGGTCGTTGGCGTTCCCGCTCATATCTGGCTGGGGCTCGAAGCGGAGTACCGGCTGGTGAGCGCTCAGCAGATCGACAATGAGCAGGTAAAGAAGGAGACTCGTTTTCTGACATCCTTCCCCTACCGAGAGATGGTCCAACTCGGCTGTGTAGCTCCCGTCCGCAAGGCAGAGGAAAAAGTGCGGGAGTTGCGTCGTTTCTTCGGCGTGGCTTCATTGGAGCAGCTGGACCAGGTACCGGCTTACGCTCCTGCCTTCCGGCTGGGCGGGGGTGAACGGAAGCCGTCGTCGTATGGGCTCGCGGCGTGGCTACATTGCGGCCTGCAGGAGGTCAAGAATACAGAAGTCGCTCCGTTCGACAAGGCGAAGCTGGCCGCTCTCGTCCCGTCGCTGCGCGAGTTGACATCGACCGGCGCCGACCAGGTGGCTGGGGAGTTGCGCACGCGTTTGGGCAACTGCGGGGTGGTCTTTGCTCTCTTCCCACACTTCCCGGGGACCTATGCCCACGGGGCTACCTTCTGGATCGAGCCGAAGCGCAAGGCCGTGCTACTCTCCAGTGTCCGAGGTAGGTGGGCGGACATCTTCTGGTTTTCGCTCTTTCATGAGCTGGGTCATCTACTCCTGCACGGGAATGTCGTCTTCATCGAGAGCACGAAGGACACCGTCCCGTTGCCTGAAGAGAAAGAGGCGGATGTGTTCGCTCGGGACAAGCTCATCTCGCCGGCTGAATACGAGGCCTTCGTCGCGGCTGGCGACTTCAGCCAGATGGCTGTCGCCGGTTTCGCAACTGAAGTCGGGATCCATTCGGGGATCGTGGTGGGCCGGTTGCAGCACGAGAAGCTGGTGCCGCAGAACCGGCTGAATCATCTCAGGATGCGTTACCGGCTTGCGACAGAGGAGCCGGCGGCGTAATCGTTCTCTACGCTCTTGAAGCGGTGAAAGCCCAATTCATCCTCCCCGAGGAGATGCCCAGCGGTTTCGGATCCGGCTCCCGAGGCCCGACGCTCACCTTTGCGAACAGGTAAACCTTTGTGCGCTCTTGAACGTCTCTCAAGTAGATGACCGGTCATGAACATAGGTGTGGGTCTTACAGGAGGGGTCACGGAGCGAAGCGACGAGGATAAGAGCGTCGTTCTGGAAGGTGAGGGCCAGGGTGCAGATGGGGCGAGCTTCGAGCTCCTCTTTCGGCAGCACTATCCCCGGCTGGTCCAGACCCTCTGTTTCACCACGCTCGATCGCGAAGCGGCTGCCGATGCTGCTCAGGAAGCCTTTCTCCAACTCCATCTCCAGTGGGAGCGGGTGTCCCATTACGACAACGTGCTTGGCTTCGTCTATCGCACAGGTCTCAACCGGTCCCGCGACTATCGGCGGCGCTCGCTCCGGTCGCTGCGCTTCCGCCAGGCCAAGACCAGAATAGCGAGCGCGGCGCCCAGGGAGGCCGAGGAGGTCACCTGGGAGCCGGACCGGGGCCTGATGGACGCGCTGAAAGGGCTGCCGGATCGGCAACGGCAGGCAGCGGCTCTTCATTACGTCGCTGGCCTCTCGGAGAAAGAGACCGCCGAAGCCATGGGGCTCTCCGAGGGTACTGTGAAAAGCCATCTCTTCCGGGCCCGCGAGGCCCTGCGTAAGAAGCTCGAGGTGTGATTATGAGCAAGATCGACATGACGGATGGACTCCAGGAACGGTTCCAAGAGAACCTTCCCAAAGTAGATGCTGATCGGGGATGGGACCGGCTGCAGACGAGGCTGACGGAGGAGCCAGGACGGTCGGCAACGGGGCCGACACCCGGGCCAGGACCGAAGAGACCCAGGCGACGCGCTGTGATAGTTGCCGTTGCGGCCGGAGCGGCGCTGGTAGTCGTCGCCCTTGTTGTCGTTGCCGCCCTCGGCCTGTTCGGGGGCGAAGACCAGGTAGCTTTGGTGGACCCGACGGGCGGGAGAACGAGCACGGAACCTGCGGTCACAGGCACCACGATCCCCTCGGGGGAGCCTACGACGACGCCCGGGACAGTGCCAGACTCGACCACGACCAGCACGGTTCCTAGTCCATTGACCACTTCCCAAGAGTGGGCGGCCCGTTCCAAAGCGGCCCAATTAGCGGCTGAGCAGTTGGGTGATGCCGTCGTCGCCTACTTCAGAGAGGGGAGAGACCTTACCTCAGTCCAGAGCCTGGTTGCCTCGTCGGCGCAGGAGGGCCTCACCCAGATACTCGCCTCGCTCGTCGAGCCGACAGACTGCAAGGTGACCAGAGCGGCCGGCTCGGATTCGAGTAACGTGGTGCAGGTCGTGGTGCTGTTCGCGGATGGCAAGAGCCAGCAGCCTGAGTTCACGCTTGCTTTCGACTCGGAGGAGAACACGATAACGGCAATCGTCTCGGGCAGATCGTGGCATTCTGACTCTGTGTCCCCTCCCACCCTCGGCGCTGAGCCGAATTATATGTATCTCGGTCCCTCCTATTCTTACTACACCGCTCAAGCGGTCGTCTTGGGCACGGTGGTAGAAGTGCTCCCCCTCCGCCGCAACCCACTCGCCGGGATGGGGAACCCTGCTTCGTCGACCGCACCCCAACCCGTCATCTACAAGGGCTACGTCCTGCAGGTGGAGAAGGCCTATGGGCCAAACAGCATCCCGGAGAGGATCACGATCTACGCCCTGGGGAACGGGACCGTGGTGATCGACGGCAAGCCCGAGGAAGTGCGGGAGGAACTCCCACTGGACGCAAGTGTCGGCGATAGGCTCTTGGTCCCCCTGATGAAGATGGCGTACTTCGGAACCCCGGAGCTGGGATCTGACGAGTACTGGGTGCAGGCCAACTGGGCCGTGTTTGCGGTGGACGGCAACGGACACTGCACTCGAGTAACCGGCACAGAGCTGGATCCGGAGAGCGGGCACGAGTTTGAATTGCCATACCTCGAGCACGTTGCTCTGGAGAAAGGGAAGCAGCCGAGCCTGATCGAGTGAGTGCGGGTGTGACCGGACAGCGTGCCACGCTGGCTTGAAGAGGGCGTGGCGCCCCGCTTTTGGTAGGCCCTAGGAACCGCCGAGAATGGGGAGATGCAGGACAGTCCCATTAGAAGGAGGCACATCATGGGTAAGTCCTGGCAGTCCACTCACCGTTGATAATCACTCACTGACGGCTACTGACGGATGCGCTCTCGGATGTCTCGAGCTGGGAAGAAGACGTAGGTGCGCCGTCCCTTCCTTTGCTTGGTCCCAGAACTATCCGACCGGGCTGCTACAGTAATATGGTCCGAGTCCGGCATGGCGTCTACGGGAGCGACATGAGGTTTGTCCACACGGCAGACTGGCAGATCGGCAAGCCGTTCGCGCGGATCGACGATCCGCACAAACGCTCACTGGTGCGACAGGCGCGGGTGGACGTGATCGATCGCATCGGCGCCGTTGCCAGGGACTCCGGAGCGGCTTTCGTCCTCGTGGCGGGCGATCTCTTCGACTCGTCCAGCGCGGACAAAGCGACCGTGTCCGCTGCCTGCAGCGCGATCGGCCGGATCGAACTGCCGGTCTTCGTGATCCCCGGCAACCACGATCACGGAGGTCCGGGGTGCGTCTGGGAGCAGGAGTTCTTTCGCCGCGAGCAGGCGGCGCTCGCTCCCAATCTGACCGTACTGCTGGAGGCGGCGCCGGTCGAGCACGAGGCGGCCATCATCCTGCCCTGCCCGCTCTTGCGCCGCACCGCCGGCGGTGACCCGGTGGCCTGGCTCGGTTCCTCCACTGTCTACGCGGATCTGCCGGCGGACAAGCCCCGTATCGTTCTCGCCCACGGGAGCGTGCAGAGGTTCACCGGATGGGAGGACGAAGGCGAGAACGACACGACGGCGGACTTCATTACCGTCGACCGGATACTCGACGGGCAGATCGATTACATCGCTCTCGGCGACTGGCACGGCACCAAGCAGGTGGGGCCCAAGGCCTGGTATTCCGGCGCTCCCGAGTCCGACCGCTTCCCCAAGGGGGAGGACCACGACGCCGGAAACATCCTGGTGGTCGACGCGCAGCGAGGCTCCGCTCCCACGGTCTCCAAGGAAAGCACCGGCAAGCTTGCCTGGATCGAATACTCGTTCGATTTCGCGGACGATCCGGCCCTGGACGAGTTCGAGGAGCGATTGACCTCACTCCTGGGGCAGCGGGCCGGCGAGACTCTCCTGCACCTTACGCTGTCCGGTTCTCTGGGTCTGAAAGCTTCCGACCACTTGGGCTCTCTCCTGGATACGCTCGAAGCGCGGCTGCTGCGCTTGAAGCTGGCCGACCGGACCGTTCTGGCGCCGACTGAAGAGGAGATCGAGGCGCTGACTCAGGGCGGCGCCGACCCGCTCATCGCCCGGGTGGCTCGGCGGCTGGTAGGGCAGGCAACCGGCGACAGGCACGAGGCGACCGGCACCGGCGCGACTGCCGTGGCCGATTCGGCCGGCGCCGCGGAGACCGCCGCTGTCGCCCGTCTGGCCCTCCGGGAGCTGCACGCGGCGTGGGCCCAGGAGACGGCGCGATGAGACTCCGGAGAGCACCGGCATGAGACTGCTCTCCGCCACGGTCCGGAACTACCGGATTCATCGCGACCTCACCGTCAATTTCGACCAAGCGCGGACGCTGATCGGCGGCCCGAACGAAAGCGGTAAGAGCACTCTCATCGAAGCCATCCACCGCGCCCTCTTCCTGAAGGCGACTGTGACCGGCGAAGCGCCGACCAGCATGGCCTCCACCTGTCATCTCGGACATCCCGAGGTCGAGGTACGCTTCGAGGCTCGGGGAACGGAATACCACCTGTTCAAGCGCTTCAGCGGCCAGAGCGGCCTCTGTCGCCTGACGCAGATCGGTGGGGAGACCTGGCAGGGGGAAGAAGCCGAATCCCGTCTGGCCGGTCTCCTGGCTGTGGATGAGGCCACCGGCGGCAGGGGCATCCTCGACCGGGTCAACAAGCAATGGGCCCACTTGTGGGTATGGCAGGGCCAGAGCAGTGATGACATCGGAGAGCACATCGAAGCCCAACAGGCCGCTCTTCTCCGGCAACTGCAGCAGTTTGGCGGGGCGGTGGCCATGCAGTCCGCGCTCGACAGCCGGGTGGCCGCACGCTTCTCTCAGGCCAGGGAGCAGATCTTCACCCTGGCCGGGAATCCGAAGAAGGGTTCCGATCTGGACAGGGCCCAGAGCGAATTCCAGCAGGCTGAGGAGGCATGCGCCCAGGCTTCGACCAGGCTGAACGGTCTTCGCCAGGCCGTGGAGGATTTCGAGGCGGCTTCGTCCACCATCACGCGGACCACGGACGACCTCGACGAGATCGGTCGGCAGCAGCAGGGGTTGAGAGAGAAGATCGCCCGGGTGGATGAGCTGCGGCAGGCCGAGGAGAAGCAGGCTACGGCTCTTGCTGCAGCCGCCGAGAAGACTGCGAACCTGGAGAGGATCGAGAGCAACATCACGGACCTGCGCACGGCGACCGAGGAGCTGCGGCAACGGCTCGAACCCAAGATCGAGCAGCAGATTCTGTTGGAATCCAAGCTGGCGGAGGCCCGCAGGAACAAAAGCGAGGCCGATCAGGCCTACGACCGGGCTCTCGCCAGGACGCGCGCGGCCCGAGCGACCAAGGAGGCGGCAGCGACCTTCGTGACCTGCTTCCAGGCGGAGGTGCGCTGCCGGGACTTGGAGGCGCGCTTGGAGCGAGTACGGGGTCTCCAGGACGAACTCGAAGAGATCCGGAGACAGATGGCGCAACTACCCTCCATCGATCAGCGGGACCTGGAGGCGCTACAGACTCTCGAAAACGACATCGCCCGGGCGTCCGTGGCCGTGACTGCCATGGCCACCGAAGTGGAGGTCATCACGGCCGACCTGCCTGTGCAGGTCGGCGACACCCAGGTGGCCCCGGGCGAGAGCCGCACCATCTCCGATCTGACCGACGTGACCGTTGGGGACGGCGTGTACCTCCGGATCCATCCCGGCGGGGGCGACAGCCTCGCCCGGGTCCGCGGGGAGCTCCGCGAGCGGCAGGAGGATCTTCGGAGGGCGCTGGCTGTCCACGGTCTGAACTCGGTCGGCCGGGCGGCGGAGATGGTCCTCCGTCGGGCCGATCTGCGCTCACGGCAGGAATCCAAGGAGGCTGCGCTTGGCGAATGGGATGCCGAGAACCTGCTGGTCTTGCACAGACAGGCGGAGGAGGAACTCGCCGCCAAGAAAGCCGAATCCGAACGGCGCTTGAGTGAGCTGAGCAACATCGAGTCGCCGGCGACTCTGGCCGAGGCTGAGGCCTGGCTGAGCCGCGAGACCGAAGTCCTCCGGCAGGTGGAGTCCGATGAGACAAGCTGCAAGGCCACTCTGGATGCTCTGGCGGAGCAGACGGTCGAACGGGAGAAGGGGGCGAGTGACTTCCGGGAAACCATCGAAGGGGAGCGGCGGAAGCTGACCGGTCTCTCCGCTCAGCTGGAGCTCCTACTCACCAGCCATGGCGACGACGACAGCCGCGCCCGGCTGCTCACCGAAGCCCAGCAGACCAAGGCCGAAGTTGAGCTCAAGCTCACTGAGACACGCAAGGCTTTGGAGGCCCTGCAGCCCGACCTCCTGGAGGCCGACCACGAGCGGTTGCAACGGGCGCAGGCCGAGACCGACCGGCAGAAGCGGGACGCCGAAACCAAACGGGCGGTCGCTCAGGCTGCTCTCCGCTCGGACGGCGCTGATGATCCCTACGTCCAGCTTGTCCAGGCAGAGGCTTGGCGGGACACGGCCGGCGAGCATCTCCAGTCGGTGAGGCGCAAAACGCAGGCGATAGCCCTGGTCGACGATCTGTTCAGGGAGGAGCAGCAGGCCCTCGCCGATCAGTTCTCCCGGCCGCTGGCCGAAAGGATCGAGGCCTACCTGCAGTGCTTGTTCGGGGCGGACGCTCGGGTCGAAGTCACGTTCGAGAACAACGCTTTCAAAGGCATCCGTCTCGTGCGCCCGACCCGGGCCGAGGTTGCGGGGACCGAGTCACTCAGCGGCGCTTGGTCCTCCGTTGGCGCTGCGCCGGCCGCCGGCGCTGAGTCCTTCGGTAGCCTGAGCGAGGGCGCTCGCGAGCAGGTGGCCGCCGCCGTCAGGCTGGCGATGGCTGAACTCCTGGCCGTCGACCACGACGGGTCGCTGCCTGTGGTCTTCGACGACGCCTTTGCCTACTCCGACCCGGAGCGGGTGAAAACCCTGCAGCGGATGTTGGAGCTGGGGGCCGATCACGGTCTGCAGATCATCGTACTCACCTGCAACCCATCGGACTATGCCACGCTCGGCGCCCGGCAGACGACGATGAGCTGAGAAGTGCGAGGAGTGCCGCCGAGAGGAGCGCCTGACATGGCCATCGACACGATCGTCTTCGATCTGGATGGTGTCATCATCGATACCGAAGAGGTGTGGAACTGCGTCCGCCACGAGTTTGCCACGGCGCACGGAGGGCACTGGACCAGGGAGACCGACCAACCGTCCGTGATGGGGGCGAACTCGATGCAGTGGGCGGCCTCGATGAGAGAGAACAACGGCGTACGTCTGACCGACCAGGAGATCTACGCCGGGATCATCGGGGGGCTACGGGAGAGCTATGCGCTCCACCTGCCTCTTATCCCCGGAGCCATCGAGGCGGTCGCGGACCTGGCGCCGGACTTCCGCCTGGGGGTGGCTTCGTCGTCTCCCCGGGAGATCATCGAATACGCCTTGGAGCTGGCCGGGCTGCGTTCGTACTTCACCGTGCTGATCTCGTCGGACGAAGTGGTCCGAGGAAAACCCGAGCCCGACGTCTACCGGGAGGCATGCGCCCGCCTGGGGACCACCCCGGCGCGGGCGGCGGCAGTGGAGGACTCCACCAGTGGCATCCAGGCGGCAGCCGCGGCCGGACTGGCGGTCGTCGCCATCCCCAATGCCGGGTTTCCTCCGTCGGTCGACGCGCTGGCTCTGGCGGACGTGGTGCTGGACTCGATCGTCGAGCTCGACCACGAGGTCATAGCGTCGCTGAGAGCACCGGGAACGACGGGACAGACGGCCGGCGGTGGATGAGCGCCGTCGCGAGCGTGGCCGGCAGGGGGTATGACGATGGTCCATGTGCTGGACGATCTTGACATCCCGGAGGAGGAGTTGGCCTTTGTCACCTCACGCAGTAGCGGACCGGGCGGTCAGAACGTCAACAAGGTGAGCACCCGGGTTACCCTGCTGTTCGATGTGGAGAGGTCCCCCTCCCTCACTGCTGAGCAGCGAGAGGTACTGCGCCGGCGTCTGCCCGGGCGCATCAACCGGGAAGGGGTCTTGCGAGTAGTCTCACAGCGCCATCGCACTCAGCTGGCGAACCGGGAGGCGGCTGTCGGCCGGTTCGTCGACCTGCTGCGGGAGGCCCTCACCGAGGCGCCGGAGCGTATCCCGATGGAGGTCCCTGAGCGGGTCAAGCAGAAGCGGCTGGAGGAGAAACGCCGGCGGAGCCGGCTGAAGCGGGAGCGAACGGTCGACTACGGCGCCGAGGACTGACCGTCTCGGCCACGAGGATTGACTGTCTCCCCGATAGTGTCCACCCCATGAAGTGAGGAGGTCGGCGATGTCCGAGGTGAATCAATACGAGTGCCTCTTGGATCTGGTGAAAAAGCGGCGCACTGTGCGCGAGTTCAAGTCTGATCCTGTGCCCGATGAGTACGTCGCCAAGATCATCGAGGCGGCCCGCTGGGCGCCTTCCGCTTTTCACACTCAGCCCTGGGAATTCGTGGTGATCAAGGATCCCGATGTCAAGAGGAGAGTGATAGACGCACTGGATCAGTACGGTCCGGCTTTGAGGGACCCGGCCAAGGAGTCCCAGGAGCGGAGGAGCTTCAAGGATGCGCCGGTGCTCATCCTTCTCCTCTGCGATTGGCGGGCCAAGGTCGGCCTGCCGGGCCGCACTGCCGAAAACGACGCACGGGTGACCAGCCTCTACACCTCCAGCCTGGCCAACGCCTTTTTGTACATGCACCTGGCTGCGACCGCGCTCGGGCTGGCTTCGCAATGGTATACGGCCACCTCCAGTCCAGAAGCAGAACAGGCTTTGAGAGAGATAGTCGGGATCCCGGAGGGACTCACGATCTACGACACGATGGTGCTCGGTTATGAAGCCAGTGCGCCGATTCCCAAGCCGGTCAGAGACACGGAGGAAATGACGCACTTCGATGATTGTGGGGTGGAGGATTTCCGCACGGACGAGGAAGTGGCGGCCTATGCTCAAGAAACGAAAGCATGGTGTATTTCAGCACACTGAGAACCGATACAGATAGAAAGAGCTGACGGTCAAGCGCTGCCCACGCGGGTGGCGACTACCGCGAACATGAAACATCCCAGGTTCTCGACCACCACGGGGGTGAAGTAAGGGGCGAGTGCCGCTGCCACTTCCTCTTTGGTGAAGCGGATCTCGGCAGGCGGTCCGTCCTCCCACGACTCGGGGTCTCTCCGCCAGTCAATCACCACCAACCGCCCCTCGGGCCGCAGGGCTTGGGCCAAACCGGCGAGATCGACTTCTCCGCCTGTCTCGTGCCAGGTGGCGATGCAACATACCCCGTCGGCGCTGGCCGGTTTTAGAGACAACCGGGTGATGTCGCCGGAGACCAGGCGGACGTTCGCAGGCACGCCTCGCTCGCGGTAGTGGTCGCTCATCTCAGGCTGGAGCTCGACGGCGTACACCGTGCCTGTGGTAAGGCCGGCCAGCACGTCGGTGTAGAAGCCGGTGCCGCTGCCCAGGTCGATGAGGTCCTCATCGCCCCGCAGAGCGAGAAGCCTGGCGAGGTTCTGCTCGCCGACCTGCGTTTTCAAGCGCTTCGAGTTGTTCAGACGCTGAGCCCGCTCGTGATCAAACAGGTCGTGAGCGGGTTTGTGGCTGAACGGACCGTGCTCCGCCATGGCTTTCCTCAGAATTCCGTGGAGTTGTGGGGAGCGAGGCTGGTCGAGAACAGCGTGTCGGCGCGTTCGACGGCGCCTGCGGAGAGTTCCTGCACCCGTCCGGCGGTCGCCAGAGCCGTGAAGGAAACTCCTCCCAGGTATGCGGCCCCCAGGTCGGCGATGCCGATGGCCAGGTGAGGCTTCCTCTTCGTGGACTCGCATTCGACGCTGGAGACGCTCGGCGGGTCGGATGCCGGTGCCACCCGCAACGCGTAGCGGTTTGCGCCCGGCACGGGGAAGCAGTCGGTGACTTCGAGCACCAGCTCGCCCGTGGCCCGGTAGGCGCGCGCGGCCAGCGCGCGCGGCACGTCCAGCAAGCGTAGATAGAGGTCGTCGGCAAGGGCGGTCACCTCGAAGCGGCGAGGGTCGACCAGCAGCCAACGGAGCGGCTCGTCCTCCCGGCCCTTCTCGCTGGAGATGGTATGGGAGAGGTCGGTGTTGAGGACGTAGTTCCACAGAGCCTTGTAGGCGGTAGGGCTCGTAGCCATCACCTCCACCACCTGGACTTCGTTGTGCGAGGTGTAGCCGTCCCATTCCTCCTTGACGCGGTAGCTGACGTAGCCGTCGTCCCCGCCGGCCTTCGTCTGGTGCTTCGCGTGGATCATCTTGGTCGCCCCTCCGCGCTCGGTGACCGGATCGTAGAGGTACTGGGTCCACCAGCCGGCGGAGCGGCTGACCGCGCCCGGCTGGGAGAGGCGCACGGCTTCGTAGAGGGGCGGGAGCTGAGCAGCCGCCTCCTCGGCGTTCAGGAGGATCATCCGGTCCGGGTCTTCCAGCGGATCGGTGAACACCGCGTAGGGCCGTCTCACCCGAAAGCTTGCGACGCTGGTGGCCGGGCCATATCCGAAACGGCCGTAGATGGTGCCCTCAGCAGCAAGCAGGGTGGAGACAGCCTCGCCCCGGCCCCTCATATCGGCTAACTGGGCGGTCATCAGGCGCCGGAGAAAGCCGCGCCGCCGGTGGGTGGGGAGGGTGGCGATCCAGGTGACCCCGCCGTTGGAGACGGCGGTCCGTCCGGGGATCGTCAATTCCAGGGAATAGACGGCGGAAACAGCCACCATCCTGCCGCCTTCGTACGCACACAGCGCCCGGTCGAAGGGGAAACCTACGCTGAAAGCCGCTTCATCTTCAGGAGGGACCTCCTCGCCGAAGGCCAGGTTCGAGACTCCGACGACCTCGTGGAACTCCTCCTTGCGGGGAGGGCGTATCTCGATGGCGTCCATGTCGTGGGCCCCCGATGCCGTGGACTCAGTGCCGCAGACTTTAGCGCAGTAGACAGCCGTGCTCTTGCAGGTGCGCCTGCCACTCGGCCTCGCTGGGCTCGCCACACTTGCGCAGAAGCTTGTCCCATTCCTCGTCCACGTAGGTTTCGATGTTCCAGAGGGCCTCCTCGAAACCCGGCTGGAACAGGTGGGCGAAGCGGCCCTGGCGCTTCAACCAGGGCACGAGCGGCAGCTTGTGATGCGGCCGGTAGGTCAGGCGATATTCCCCACTCTCGTACTCGAAGAGCGGCCAGTAGCAGGTGTTGACGGCCTCGCGGGCCAGATCGATGCTCTCGGCGCCGTCCGAGCGCCAGCCCCGCGGACAGGGTGAGATGACGTTGAGGAAGGTGGGGCCGTCGATCGACAGGGCTTTGGCCGCCTTGCGCACCAGGTCGCGCGGGTCGTGCGGGGAAGCTTGGGCCACGTACTCGAGGCCGTGTGCGATCATCAGCTCGGTGAGATTCTTGCGATGCTGAACCTTGCCCGCTGCTTCTTTCCCCACCGGGCTGGTGGTGGTCCAGGCGCCGACCGGGGTGGCGCCTGAGCGCTGGAAGCCCGTGTTCATGTAGGCGCCGTTGTCGTAGCAGACATAGAGCATCCGGTGTCCGCGCTCCATGGCTCCGGACAGGGACTGCAGGCCGATGTCGTAGGTGCCGCCATCGCCACCGAAAGCGATGAACTTGACATCCTCGTCGATGGCGCCCTTCTTTTTGAGGGCACGGAAGGCGGTCTCGACGCCGCTCACGGTGGCAGCGGCGTTCTCGAAGGCGGTGTGGATGAAGCCGCTTTTCCACGAGGTGTACGGGTAGATGGTGGTGCTGACCTCGAGACACCCGGTAGCCGCGCCCACTACCACCGGGCTGTCGGTGCCCATGAGCACCTGGCGGACCACGATGGGGGCGCCGCAACCGGCGCACATGCGGTGGCCGCCCGCCAGTTGGCTGCCCTTGTCGACCAGCTCGAGCCACCGGCGGCGGGCTTCTTCGAAGTGGTTGGCCTCCGCGAGGGCGTCCACCGGGCACACCTCGATGCACTGCCGGCAGAGGATGCAGCGGCTCTCGTCGACTCGGAAGGAGGTCAGGTTGCGCTGGTTGAAGGTCAGGGCCCCCGTGGGGCAGACGCTCACGCAGCGGCCGCAAGTGATGCAGTCGGCCAACTGCAGGGCTTCGCTGTAGGGAGTGTCGACGTTCATGGTGAAGCCGCGCCCGGTGAAGTCGTAGCAGGCGGGGCCGGCCACATCGCGGCAGATCCGCACGCAGCGGCCGCAGGAGATGCAGCGCTCCATGTCGCGCCGTATGAAGGGATGCTCGTGCTGGGACTCGACCGTGCGCACGCGGGCATCCGGCGTCACCAGTTCGTTATGGGTGAGCCCGTATTCGATGCCCAGCTTCTGCAGTTCACAGGATCCCAGGCTGGGACAGACACACTGCAGGCAGCGCTTGGCCTCCGCTTGGGCGGCGGCGAGACCGAGACCTTTTTCGACCTCGATGTCCAGAGCCGCGAACCGTTTGGCCTTGGCCGTCTTGGGCACGGTGGCCCGAGCCGCGGGTTCCGCGCTGGCCCCCATCTTGAGCCACACGGGCGCGCGCTCGGCCAGCCGCCGGCCGAGCGCCCCCTCCCCGGCTCCGGTCTCAGGTTCCGTCTGGAGCTGTTTCAGGTACGGCAGTGCCTCGTATTCGGTGAGGGCCTGCTCCAGCGCGCCCAGATCCTCTCCGCGCAGCCAGGCATCTACGGCCAAGGCGGTGCGCTTGCCGCCGGCGACGGCATGGATCACCGACTGAACGCCGGTGACGGCGTCGCCGGCCGCGAACACGCCTTCCTGGGACGTGCGCCCGGTCGCGGGATGGGCTTCGATGCGCTTCCCGTCTGCGTGCGTACGCCTCCCGCCCGCCTGTGGGGCCGCCACGATCACCGTGGCTCCGCCGGCGGCGAGGGCGGACAGCTCCGTCGCTTGGGCGCCGGAGGCCGCGGGGGCGCCGAGCGCGCCGAGCGCGCCGAACTCGAACTTGACGCCCTCTTCTCGGGCGGCGCTGATTTCACGCTCTCCCGCCTCGAGGCCTTCTCGTTGATGAGTGGTCACCACGGTGACATCGGTCGTGCCCAGGCGTAGCGCCAGACGGGCGGAATCAAGCGCCGCCACGCCGTCCCCGAGGACGACGACCTTGCCGGCCAGGCGGAGGTCTTCGCCCTTGCGGACGCGGGCGAGAAGATCGGGGGCGTCCAGTATCGTTCCGCGGGCGGCCTTGGCGGCGCCTGCTGCTGCCGCAGCGGCCGCCGGCTTGCTTCCCGTGGCGACGACGACGGCATCAAAACCGGCGTTCAGCAGCTTGGCGGGCCCGTCCGTCCCGGGTTCGCCATCACCGACGGCGCCGGTTGCGACGGCGCCGGCTGCGGCGGTCACTTCCGAGCCACCCACGAAGCGGACTCCTGCGTCCCAGAGGGGCTGCAGCTCAGCGTCGAGAGCGGCCTGAGGTAGCTTGAACTCGGGGATCATGTAGCGCAGCATCCCGCCCGGCTCTTCGTTCACATCGTAGACGGTGACCTGATGCCCCCGCTCGGTGAGGAACCAGGCGGCGGCCAGCCCGGCCGGACCGGCGCCGACGACGGCCACCCGCTTGCCGCTCGCCGGGGCAGCATGGAGACGCGCGGCGGCGCTTCCGCCGTGGTCGGAAAGGGCGCGGTGCAGAGAGCAGATGGCGATGGGCTCGTCCACGTCCCCGCGCCGGCACACCGGCTCGCAGTAGCGGGGACAGACGCGCCCGAGGATGCCCGGGAACGGCAGCTCCGCCCGCACGATGGCGGCCGCGCCGGCGGCGTTGCCGGCGGCCAGCGCCGCCAGAAAGGCGGGGATGTCGATGTGGGTCGGACAGGCGTGCGAGCAGGGGGCCTCGCAGTAGGCGTTGTGGTCGGAGAGGTACATCTTCAGATAGCTCTCCCGCCGGGCCCGGATGCGCGGGGTATCGGTCTTGACCACCAGGCCGTCGGCCACCCAGGTGGTGCAGGCGGCTTGGAGCTTCTCCACTCCCTCGATCTCCACCAGGCACAGCCGGCAGGCGCCCCAAGCGGCGGTGCCGGCGATATGGCAGAGGGCGGGGATGTAGATGCCTGCGCGGCGGGCGACGTCGAGAACAGTCTCGCCTTCGGAGGCGTGCAGCTTCTGGCCGTCGATGGTGAGGCGCACGGTAGCCGCGGCGGTCGCGGCGGCTGTGCCCGGCGCTGTGCCGGTCTTCAGAGGTGAGCTCATCTACGACTCCCTTCGACGAGCGCGGGCTTACCCGATTCGACCCTGACGGCGTCGTACCGGCAGGCCTGGCGGCAGGCGTCGCATTTGATGCAGAGTTTCTGGTTGATGCGGTGCGGCTTCTTGCGCTCTCCGCTGACTGCCCCGGTAGGACAAGCCGTAAAACAGGCCCGGCAACCGGTGCAGGCCTCTCTGTCGATGGTGTAGCGGATCAGAGGACGGCACACCCCGGCCGGGCAGCGGTGCTCGACCACGTGTGCCATGACCTCATCCTTGAAGTAGCGCAGGGTGGAGAGCACCGGGTTGGGAGCGCTGCCTCCGAGGGCACAGAGCGAACCTTCCACCACGTCGTCCGCCAAACGTTCGAGCAGATCCAGCTCATCCAGGGTGGCCAGGCCGGCGGAGATCCGCTCCAGGATCTCCAGCATGCGGGTGGTACCCACCCGGCAGGGCACGCACTTGCCGCAGCTCTCTTCAGCGGTGAACTTGAGAAAGAATTTGGCAAAATCCACCATACAGGTGGTGTCATCGACCACGACCATGCCCCCGGAGCCCATCATGGACCCGGCCGCCAGCAGGCTCTCGAAGTCGATGGGCTCGTCCAGGAGCGAGGCCGGGAGGCAGCCCCCGGAAGGACCGCCGAGCTGCACGGCCTTGAACTCGCGGCCGGGCAGCATGCCCCCGCCGATGGCGAAGATGACCAGATCGGAAGAGCACACGTCTGAAC
>CAZXDD010000053.1:2094-5627 GCA_964639415.1 uncultured Armatimonadia bacterium | reverse complement strand
CACCGTGCGTGATGATCCAGGGCACGTTGGCGTAGGTCTCGACATTGTTGAGGTTGGTGGGCTGGCTCCACAGGCCGTGGGCCGCCGTGCGGATGTGCTTGCCCCGCGGCATCCCCCTGTGACCCTCGATGGAGAGAGTGAGGGCCGTGGATTCGCCGCAGACGAAGGCCCCGGCCCCTTGATTGATGCGGATGTCGAAGTCGAAGCCCGAGCCCAGGATGTCCTTGCCCAGCAGGCCCCGCTCCCGCGCGTCCGCCAGGGCGGCTCGCAGGCGCTCGACCGCGAACGGGTACTCGTGGCGGACGTATACGTAGCCCTCCACGGGGCCGTTGTCGGCGCCGATGGCGTAGGCGGCGATGGCCATCCCCTCGATCACCGCGTGCGGGTTGCCTTCCAGCACCGAGCGGTCCATGAACGCGCCGGGGTCGCCCTCGTCGGCGTTGCAGATGACGTAGTGTTTCTCACCGGGATTGGCGCGGCACGTGCGCCACTTGCGGGCCGCGGGGAAACCCGCGCCCCCGCGTCCGCGCAGGCCGCTCTTCTCGATCTCGGCGATGACGGCCAGCGGGTCGGCCTCTTTGAGCACCATGGCCAGGGCCGCGTAGCCGCCGTGGGCCAGGTAATCATCTATGGAATAGGGATCGATCTTGCCGTTGAGGCTGAGCACCACCCGCTTCTGGAGCGCGTAGAAGGGGATGTCTTCTTCCAGGACCAGGGGCCGGTCGGTCTGCGGATGCCTGTAGAGGAGCCGTTCGACCACGCCGTCCCCCACGACGCTCGTCTCGATGATCTCGTCGATGTCCTGGGGCTTCAGGCGGGGGTAGAAGATGCCCTTCGGCCTAAGGACGATGATGGGACCCTGCTGGCAGAAGCCGTGGCAGCCGGTCTCGACGACTTTCACCGTGCCGGTGAGATTCCGGTCGGCCAAAGCCTTGTCTATTGCTTCTCGGAGCGCTACCCGCCCCGAGGCGTGACACGCCGTGCCGGCGCAGAGGCGGATCTCGGTCTTGCCATCGTCGGCGATATAGGCGGTGGGATCGGCGGCGGCCGCCAGGGCGGCGTCGATCTGGGCAGCGCGGGCCTGCGTGGTCTGTGCGGTCGGCGCGGCGGCGGCTTTGGCGGCGGGCCCCGCTTTCGGGGCACCCCGCTGGTCGCCGGGCGCGGGCTTCGTTGCGCCCCGCCCCGCCCCGCCGGCCGGTCTCTTCGGGGTGGCGCTCATCGGGCCTCCTCCTGCTTGCGCAGTTTTCGCACCAGGCGGCGGGCCTCGGTCGGACCTACGCGGCCGAGGGTCTCGTCACCGACCCGGACCACCGGCGCCAAGGCGCAGGCGCCCACGCAGTTGACCGTCTGCAGGGTGAAGAGGCCGTCGGGCGTGGTGCCGCCCACCGGGATCTCCAACTCCTGGCTGAAAGCCTCTGTTACCAAGGGGGCGCCGGCCACGTGGCAGGCGGTACCCATGCACACGTCGATGACATACTTGCCCACCGGCCGCAGCCGGAACTGGCTGTAGAAGCTGGCCACCCCGAACACCCGGGAGAAGGGGATGCGTGTCTCCTCCGCGATCTCCTCCAGCGCCAGGCGCGGCAGGTAGCCGTAGGCTTCCTGGGTGGCGTGCAGGGCTTCCACCAGACCGGAGCCGGAACGGATCCCGGCGATCACCGGGTCGAGGAGCTTCATGTCGATCTCGGGAATGAACTGAGCCGGGGCCTCTCCCATGACGCAGGCTGAGGCGGCTCCGCAGCTCTCGCCCGGCAGGGTGGCCAGAGCGGCTGCCCGAGCGGCTTCGAAGTCGAAAGGCTCTTCTGGGAATTCCGGGCAGTATTCCAGCTCGATGCAGTCCACAGGGCAGGTACGCTCACACAGCGTGCAGGAGTAGCAGCGATAGCTGCCGTCCTCCTTCTTGACCAGCTCGAGGAGGCCGGTGCGGGGCGGTTTGCCGACCAGTTGCCGGCGTTCAAAGTCAATGCCCTTAAGGACCTCATAGAGGGCGGAGCCTTTCAGCTCGGCCCCGCGGCCTTCGCCCGGCGTAGCTGCGCGCGCGGCGCCCTTCGGGCCGCCGCCCGGCGCCGGTACGGTCTCGCCGCGCCCCTTGCCGTTGCCCCCGTTCCTGCCGTTGCTTTTGGCCGTCGCTGCCACCTATTCCACCTCAGTCTTCCCGCAGGTTGAGATAGCGACGCTCGGTCGAGGTCCGCTTCTTGCCCTGCGCTGCCTTCTCCAGCACTGCGAAGGCCTGCTCGATGTTGTCGGGGAAAATGTCGCGCCCACCCAAGCCGTAGATGAACGGCAGGACCTGAGGCCGGGGATCGTTGTCATAGAGGGCGGCACGGATCTCCAGGAAGAGGGGGCCGCCCTGCGCCCCGAAGGAGTCGGCCCGATCCATCACGCCGATTACCTTCACGTGCTCGAGCGCCTTCGCGTAGGCGACATGGGGGAAGGGACGGAACACGCGCGTGCGGATCATCCCGGCCTTGACGCCTTTGGCCCGCAGCTTGTCGACCACCATGCGGGTGGTCCCGGCGGTGGAGCCGATCACGACGATGGCGATCTCGGCATCCTCGAGCCGGTAGGATTCCAGCAGGCCGTAGTGGCGCCCACTCAGCTCGGCGAAGTCGGCGGCCACGTCCTGGATCACCTGCAGGGCTCGGTCCATAGCCCGGTTCTGGGCCACCTTGTGCTCGAAGTACCAGCCGTGCAGGCCGTCGAACGGGCCCACGGTGACGGGATGCTCGATGTCGAGGAGCGGGTTGATGGCTTTGAAAGGCCCGACGAACTCCTTGACCTGCTCGTCGGGGAGCATGACCAGCGGCCCGATGGCGCCGCTGATCACGTAACCGTCGTACATGTGCATCACGGGGAGGCGGACGTCCATGTGCTCCGCGATCTTCACCGCCTGGATGCAGTTGTCGTAGGCCTGCTGGTGGTTCTCGCCGTAGATCTGGATCCAGCCGCTGTCCCGGCCGCCCATGGTGTCGCTGTGGTCGCAGTGGATGTTGATGGGTCCGGACAGAGCCCGGTTGACCGTGGTCATGACGATGGGCAAGCGGTAGCTCGAGGCCACGAAGAGCAGCTCCCACATGAGGGCGAACCCCTGGGAGGAGGTGGCGGTCATGGTACGCGCCCCTCCGGCGGCCGAGCCGATGACGGCGCTCATGGCCGAGTGCTCGGACTCGACCGTGACGAACTCCGAGGTCACCTTTCCGTCGGCCACCATCTGCGCGTAGAGCTGTACGACCTCGGTCTGGGGGGTGATGGGGTAGGCACACACGACGTCGGGATCGATCTGGCGCATGGCCTCCGCTGCCGCTTCGTTCCCGGTGACGGCGAGCGTCTCTGCCTTCTGTGCGCTCACCTTCTCACTCCTTCTCGTCGGTCTTCATGGTGATGGCCTTGGCCGGACATTCCTTGGCGCAGATGCCGCAGCCCTTACAGTGCTCCAGGTCGATGCCCACCGCCTTGCCGTCCTCGATGATGATAGAGGCGTCAGGACAGTAGAAGTAGCAAAGCATGCAGCCGGTGCACTTCGCTGTGGTGAT
>CAZXDD010000053.1:0-2084 GCA_964639415.1 uncultured Armatimonadia bacterium | reverse complement strand
AAGTCCCGGCCACGGGGATGGTGGCCCCCAGCTCGTGCTTGTCCGGGCCCCAGGTGCTGATGTCGCTGATGTCCCAGCCGGACTTCTTCGCCGCCCGCGTGGCCCCGGTGGGCTTCTTCGCCGCGCACTCTGTCTTCGGCGGGTTCTTCTGAGTGGGGGTCTTCTTCGCGGGGCTCATTCGCCCTGGACCTCCTCATAGGCGCGGGTGATGGCTGTGATGTTGCCCTCGACCACCTTGGGGGGGAACTTCTTGCCGAAATCAGCGCGCAAGAATTCCAGCACTTCTTCGATCGGGAACAACCCGGTGATACGCGTGAGCGCCCCGACCATGGGAGTGTTGGGGATAGGACGGCGGATGGTCTCGGTGGCTATGCGGGTGGCCGCTACGGTGAAGAGCCGGCCGCCTTTCAACCCATGCTCCCTGCGGACCTCAGCGGGCGCCATCTCGCTGTTGACGAGGACGATGGCGTCTTCGGGAGCCCCCTTCATCACATCTATCGCGCTCAGCAGCGAGGGGTCGAGTACCACCACGATAGCGGGATGCTCCACACCCGCATAGATCTGGATGGGCTCGTCACTGACGCGTGTAAACGCTACGATGGGTGCTCCGGAGCGCTCCGGTCCATACTCGGGAAAGGCTTGGAAATGCTTCCCCTGGCCCAAGGCCAACTCGGCCACCATCTTGGCGGCGGTTACTGCTCCCTGGCCGCCCCGGGCGTGCCAACGGATCTCTGTCAGGCCTGTCGCGGCCCCGTCCTTCGTCTCAGACTTTCCCATCGTCGGTACGATCGCTCCTCTCTACAGTGAGAGATATGGGCGCCCGTCCGGCGCTTCGCATCGTTGGGGTCACCGGCCCCGGTCGGGGTCCAGCTCCGCATGATGGCTACAGCAACGCGTCACCCGGCTGCCTGTCCAGCCGCCGAGGATCGCGCAGGTGAACTCGTAAGGAATGCCTCCGGTCCTGACCTGCCGGGCAAGTAGTCCAGAATTATACACAACCCTGTTGTTGTGGCCGGCACGCTTAACCCTGTTTCGAACCGGATGGCACGCTCTGCGGGAGTTCGGCGGTGGAGGGGACTCGGCTCCGAGGGGCCCGGCGGCCAGGAATGGTATAATCCCTCTCCATTCAACATACCTTGCTAGGGGAGCGTGTAGCTGAGAGTGTGGCTTCGGCCGCAGACCCTACGAACCTGATCTGGGTAATGCCAGCGAAGGGAAGTGACGGTGACCCGCGCAAGCCCGCCCGCCTCTTGAGGGCGTCGGCGTGCCTGCACTCACATAGCTCCATGCTCCTCCGGCGATGGGGGAGTGACGATGCACGCTGTCGTAGTGGCCGGTTCGAGTCTCGTCGTGGAGCTGGATGCCGCCGCGCTGACCACCGCCGACCTGTTGGTGGCGGTTGATGGAGGGGCTGAAGCCCTTGCCCGGGTAGGGGTCGTCCCCAACATACTGGTGGGCGATATGGACTCGGTGAGCTCCCAGACCCGCGAAGTGCTGGTGGAGCAAGGGGTGGAGGTCCTGCTCCTTCAGACCGCCAAGGACGAGACCGATACCGAGGCCGCCCTGCGTCTGGCCGTGGAGCGAGGGGCCGGGGAGATCACCGTCTATGGGGCGCTGGGCGGCCCCCGTCTGGATCATCTCTTGGGGAATCTCCTGCTGTTGACATCGCCCTGGCTGGACGGGGTCAGGGTGCGTATGGTCGACGATCTCCACGAGGCCTTCTTGGTCAAGAGAGAGGAAGCATTCGGCGGCGTCCGCGGTGATTTCGTCTCGCTCCTGCCCTTGACGCCGGAGGTGGAGGGGGTGTGGACCGAGGGGCTCCTCTATCCGCTGGCCGGCGAAACGCTCCACCAATGGTCCACGCGCGGGATGAGCAACGAGATGATCAGCGCCCGGGCCCGGGTTACTCACGGAAGCGGCGTCCTGCTTCTGATCCACTATCTAGGGAGGTAAGGGAAGATGTCGGAACGATCCGGATACATGAGCCGGG
Organism: uncultured Armatimonadia bacterium; assembly: GCA_964639415.1. Taxonomy (GTDB): domain Bacteria; phylum Armatimonadota; class Zipacnadia; order Zipacnadales; family JABUFB01; genus CAYRFY01. The sequence goes on along the minus strand of CAZXDD010000053.1, from coordinate 94 downwards.
AGATCCTGGGCTGTCAGTTCTCGATCTATCCCCTGCGCCAGGCGGAGATAGATCGGAAGAGCACACGTCTGAACTCCAGTCACCGCTCATTATC
>CAZXDD010000052.1:0-21623 GCA_964639415.1 uncultured Armatimonadia bacterium | reverse complement strand
CGTCGTCAGCGGCTACGCCAGCAGCACCGAGGACCTGCTACGCATCATCGAGTTCGACGGCGTGTACGTGGAGAAGCGCGCCGGGTTCCTGGAGACGGTGGGAGAGATCGTGCAGAGGGTCATTGCCGACAGCGATGCCCGGCGACAGCGCGAGACGGACTAGGCTCGGCTCTCCGTGAGACCCGCGGGGCCGTCCGGAGACGACGGGCGGGTGGATGATGCGGAGGCCGCCAACCTCGCCAACCCGGCGGCCATCGCTCGGGAGATAAGCCAGGCCCGCATCACGCTCTACACCTGGGGACCGCCGCGAGACGACTGGGTGATGAACGTCTCGCACCCGGAGTACCAGCGGTTCGTGGCGGAGGTCTATTGCCCGGCCCAGGCCGAGGGCTATGACGGGCTGTACGTGGACACGATGCCGGCGGACGTACCGGCCGCGGGACGCGCGGCACAGGCGCTGGAGTTCCCCAGGCCCGCCGAGGACCCGGACCAGTGGCTGCACGCGATGCAGGCCATGCTGCAGAGGATCAAGACCGCCATGCCCGAAAGCGTCATCACGGCCAACAGTTGGCAGAGCGATCCATTCGTGATCGACGGTACCCAGTCCGAGGGCTGGCTGCGGATCAACACCACGCTGAGCGGCTACGAGGAGACCCTGAGGCGGACGCAGACTCTGGACCGGCGGGGCAAGCTGCAGATGATCCGGTACAACCCCGTGTTTGACCCCGAGCTTGCGGAGTTCGGCGCCCGGGTGCCCGTTGGGCCGGCGCGTGACGCACCGTTCGGACTGGCGTCGTACTACCTCGTGCACGGAGACTTCACGTATTACGCCTACGGCGGCCAACCGTACGCCAGGGTGCAGGAGTTGTGGCCCGGCGCAGCGGCTGTGGACATCGGCACGCCTCAGGGCGAGTGCTTTGTGGTGGCGCAGTCCGGGGAGCGGGAGGAGACGGCCGGGGCGAACCTGCTGGCGGCGGGAGACTTCGACAGTGACGCGGACGGGGATGGGAACCCGAACGGCTGGGAGATCGCCGAGCCGGTGGAGCTGGACAGCGAGGTGAAGCACTCGGGACAAAGCTCGGCCCGCATCCGCAGCACGAGTCGTCAGATCAACAACATCAACAGGCAGTACGTAAGCCTCAAGCCCAATACCGCCTACACGCTGTCGTGTCGGATCAAGACCGAGGGCGTCGTGGGCACACCGGGCGCGCAGGTGTACCCGTACGAGTTCGACGGCGTCGAGGCGGGGACGATCACGGTCACGGGGACAGAGGACTGGACGCGGCAGGTGCTTTGCTTCAGCACCGGTGATGACGCGGAGGGGCGGGTGAACTTCCGCATCTACGGGGCCACGGGCACCGCATGGTTCGACGACATGCGTCTCACCGAGGGTACCGATGCTCCGTGGAAGGTGCCGGGGCGGCGGTTCAGCGGCGCCCTGGTGCTCGTCCGGCCGTACTGCGGCGGTGACTGGGAGGCCCGGGGCGATCCGGTCGATCTGCCGGGGCCGATGCGTCCGCTGGCGGCGGATGGGTCGTTGGGCGGTTCGGTCCCGAGCATCTCGCTGAGGAACGGGGAGGCGGCGATCACGCTGGGGGAGTAGCGAAGCTCCGCGTCAGACCGATGACGGCGGCGCGGAGGTTCGCCTGGGGTCGGTGCCACGGCCGGGCGGCGATCAGGCACGACGGGACGGCCGAGTCGGGCCGGAAACTCAGATCATGCAGGTTCCGGGGCAGGCGCCGATTCACGTCGCCTCCCCCCCCGGCCCCGCCTCTCGGCATCTCTTCGAGCCGCTTGTACTCCGTCCCGCAGGGCGGGACCGGCGGAGACGGGAGGAGGGGGGGAGAACGGCAGTCCTTCGACCGTTCCGGACGTGGGGATGGCGGAATGTGCCCCCAGTGCGTCCATGCACAATGTGAGTGGAAAGCCCGATCCCGCTTTGCGGGACGTTCACGAACGGCCGCATAGGTATCTGGGACGCCCGTGGCCCGGAACACGCGCTTCATCGTGCGCAGCCACCGGCCCTCAAGCCCCAATCGCCGCCGCTTTCTGCCTCTCTGTGGTCAGCCGTTCTCCGTGGAACTCTGTGCTCTCCGTGTCTCCGTGGTGAGACGTTGCCGTTCTCCGCCGTTGTCAGCCGTCGCCCCCAGAGCCGGCGCGCCTTTTGGCCTCTTCGATGCGCTCCATGATGCCGGTGGTGGAGATGCCCTCCACGGGCGGTATGAGGACGATCTCGCAGCCGTGTTTATCTGCCATGGCGCGCTCACCGGCGTCGAGGGAATCGAGGGTGTAGTCTCCGCCCTTGACCCAGAAATCGGGGCGGATGGTATCGAGCAGGTCGGTGATTCTCGTCTCATCGAAGAGGGTGATCCAGCGCACACTCTCCAGGGCCGAGAGGATCATGACCCGCTCATCCTGCTTGAGAATGGGCCTGGTGGGGCCTTTGAGGGTCCGCACCGAGACGTCGGAGTTGAGGGCGACGATGAGTCCATCGGCGACGTCCGCGGCCTGCTGCAGGTAGGTGACGTGCCCCGGGTGCAGGAGGTCGAAGCATCCGTTGGTGAAGGCGATGCGCTTGCCACCGGCCTGCGCGGCGCGCACGATGGCGGCCAGCTCGTCACGGGAGTGGAGCTTGCCGCCCTTGGCCCGGAGCGTGAGCTCTACCGAGGCGTGCAGCATCTCCTGGGCCGACACGGTGTGCAGCCCGGCATGGCCCACGGCCACATAGGCGGCGATATTGGCGATCTGCGCGGCACCACGCAGGGTGCTGCCGCCCAGCATCGCCATGGTGAAGGCGGCCGTCACGGTGTCTCCGGCGCCGGTGACATCGAAGACTTCGCGACCTGTGGTGGCGACATCGTCGCGGCCGCCGGCGGTGAAGATGGTCATGCCTTTTCCGCCGCGGGTGACGACGACGGCGGCGTTCTCGTGCTCCGAGAGCAGCCTGCGCCCGATCTCGTTGAGGGCGGCCTCCTCGACGCCGAGCAGCTCCGCCGCCTCGCGCTGATTGGGGAGCACGACATCGTAGCCGCGGAGGAGCTTGGCCCGGCCTGCGACATCGCCGATTAGGAGGATTCCGCGCTCCCTGGCCACAGACTGGGCGCGCTCCAGCACCCCTGTGCTGCACACCCCGGCGCTACTTTCGACGATCACGACGGCATCGGCGGTGGAGCAGAGGGCGTCGATGCGGCGGCCGATCTCGGCCTCCGCCGAGCCGTGGACCAGGGCGGGCACCGGTGTGTCGAGGCGCAGGATGGCGCGGTCGGGCAGATGGGCCTCGCTGGTGGTGATGCGGGTGTGCATGTTGGCGGAGGTATCGGGGAGTGTGACGATCCCCTCGACGTCGATGCCTGCGCGCCTGTAGACGGAGCCCAGGCCCGCGGAGTGGGCGTCATCGCCGTTGGTGCCGATGACGGCGACGTCTGCTCCGAGTGCCACCAGACCGGCGGCGACATTGCCGGCCCCACCGGGCACATACCGTCGCTGTCGGTCCTCGATGAGGGGCACGGGGGCCTCGGGGGAGATGCCCCGCATCTCACCGGAGATGTAGACGTCCAGGTACAGATCACCGATAACGACGACGCGTTTGCCCTTGGCGGCATCCAGGACAGTCGGCAACTGCGCAGTGGTGTGCACGGCGAAAACCTCCACAACAAAGGGTCGTGACCTCTCGACTTGGCCGGCCCTGACGTAGTACGATACGAACCGTGTCCGGAGCCCGCCGCCCGAGATCGCGGGCGGCAGATGGGATCGCGGGTGCTTCTTATTGTACCGCCGCGTACCCCGCGCGTCCAGCGGACGGGCATAGCCGGCCTGCACCCTATCCCGACCTGAGCGCGATCAGCGACCGATGAGCTCGCCTCCCTTACCCTCGACCACCGTCACGCTGCGCTCCGTGGTGCTCGGACTGCTGCTGGTGATCGGCTTCACGGTCGCCGGCTGCTTCTCGGTCCTGCTGCGCTACGAGATCATCGGCACCAGCTACCTGCCCCGGGGCGCGGTGGCCGTGCTTCTGTTGCTGGTGATCGCCAACGGGCTCCTGGGGGCCCTGGTGCGGCGTTTGCGGCTGGGGCGCAATGAGGTCCTGCTGATCTTCGTGATGCTCCTGGCGATGGCCGCCATCCCGGGCCAGGACTTCGCGCAGCACTTCTACCTCAACCTCGTCGGCGTCGTGTACTACACCACCCCCGACATTGCCGGTCCGGAGGTCTACCTGGACGGTCTGAACCCGGCGCTGTTTCCCAGCGTGGACCGGGAGGCGCCGGTGATTCGTTGGGCCTTCGAGGGCCTGCCGCCCGGGGCGCCCTTCCCCTTCCGTCCGTGGCTGGGGCCGCTGGCGATCTGGACCCCGTACTTGCTGGCGGTGTACTGGATGCTGCTTTGCGCCGCGGCGATCCTGTCGGCGCGGTGGGAGAACCACGAGAAGCTGCTGTTCCCCCTGATGCAGGTGCCCAATGAGATGACGGAGCAGACCTCTCGGGCGCTGCCCACTTTGCTGCGCAACAAGGGCATGTGGATCTGCTTCGGCCTCAGTTGTCTGCTCTACATCATCAAGGGGCTGCATACGTACTTCCCGGCGATACCGGACATCAACCTGCAGCGCACCACCGAGCGTCCCTTCGGGGGCGGTCCGGCGGTGGTGTTCAACAACGTCCCTTTGCACCTGTACCCCGAGGTCATCGGCATCTCCTATCTGCTCACCAGCGAGGTGGGGTTCAGTCTCTGGTTCTTCTATCTGTTCCGCCTGCTTCAGGACTTCACCCGGCGTCTGTTCGGCCTGACGACGAGCTCGTACGCGTTCTTCGAGATGCAGACGGCGGGCAGCTACGTGGTGATGGGCCTGGCTCTATTGTGGTCGGCCCGCAAGTACCTGGCGGAGGTGTTCGGCTACGCCTTGGGGCTGCGCGCCCCGCCGGCGGGCGAGACTCAGCCGGCGATGCAGCGAGTGGCCGCCATCGGCTTCATCGTCGGCCTGCTGTTCGTGCTATACTGGGCCACACAGGTGGGTATGGCGCTGTCATGGGCGCTGCTTTTGTTTGGCTTTCTGCCGCTCACGGGCATGGTGGTCTCGCGGGTCATCTGCGAGGCGGGCATGTCCATCTACTCGCCGCCGTTCAGACTCAATGAGCTGATCTTCCGTGTGGTGGGGAGCGATGTCATCGGGGCTCAGAACGTGGCTTTGATGACCGCGGCCAGTTGGGTGCAGGTGCGCAGTACCGCCACTCAGTTCATGCCCCAGGCGTTCCAGGGCCTGAAGCTGGGCTCCATGGGCAACCTCAACCGGTTGCATGTCCTGGTGCTGATGATGGTGGCCGTTGGCGTGGCGATCCTGACGTGCCATGTGGCGGCTCCGTGGATCATCTACTCCTGGGGGGTGCCGAAACTGGGGTGGTGGCCGCGGGGCTCGTCTCTGGGCACGACCAAGGGGCTCGTGTCGGCGATCGCCAATCCCGTGGACATGAGACTGGAGGACTGGATCGGGCTGGTGGTCGGGGGGGGGCTGAGCGTGCTCCTTGTGGCCATGCGGCAGAGGTTTCTGTGGTGGCCGTTCCACCCCGCGGGCTACGTGGCCTGGCTCGGCTGGCCGATCGATCGCTACTGGCTCTCCATCTTCCTGGGCTGGTTGTCCAAGACCGTGGTTCTGCGGTTCTTCGGCTACAAGGTCTTCGCTCAGCTCCGGCCGGCGGCCTTCGGCCTCATCCTGGGCATCTGTTTCATCCTCACCTTCTGGCTGGTGTTCCACTTCTTCATCGAGGGCCCGCCGCTGCTGGTGGAGTGAGGCCGGCGGAAGGCCTGCGGCTCCGTGCTCCCGCACTGGAGGAGGTCGTCTGTGCTTCTCGTCTCGGGTGCGGCCCGCGGCGGGGCGCGCCGCCGGGGCGCCTTTGCTCTCCGGTGACCCCCCTGTTGCCCTGTAGCCCTCAACCATCGGGCGAAAGTGCCAAGACGTACCATAGCGAGTGGTAGATGCACTCGATGCCCGCGCCGAGGGCGCGGCGTCGGCCGCCAGGATGCGCGGCCGCCCAACGCCATGGAAGGCAGGAGATGTGTATGCTTGTGCCACCGACAGGCGGTGTGTCCGGTTTGTCGTCGGTCGCCGATCAGATCCGGTACCGCGCAGGGCCCCATGCCCAACCCAGAGCCCCGACGGCCGACCCGGCCCAAGGCGCCGATGTCTCAGAAGCGGGGATCGGCGACACCAGGGCGTACACGCTGAAGGTTCTGCTGGCAGAGGCCTTCGGCTGCGAGTTTCGCTCCACGAGCGTGCGGCAGGGATCGGGGCAGCGCGCCGGCGACGGTCTTCAGGAAGGGCAGACGTTTTCGACCACCACCAGAAGCGGCCTGCGGGCCTCCATCAGCGTGGTGAGCGTCACGGCCGAGCACATCAGCCTCACCGCGGAGCTGGACGGTCAGGCGGTGGAGGTGAGCGCGACCCGCGTCACGGCGACCTCGATCCGCATTGAGTTCGCCAATGCCAGGGAGCAGGACCCACTGATCCTCGATCTGGCAGGTGACGGGATCCACCTCCGTCCGCTTGAGGATGGGGTCATCTTTGACATCGACGGCGATGGTCACAATGAGATCACCGGTTTCGTGCAGGGCGATGATGCGCTCCTTGTGTGGGACCGCGACGGGGACGGCATCATCACCGGCTCCGATCTGTTCGGCGATCACCACGGGGCCCGCAACGGGTTCGAGGAACTCCGTCTCCTGGACGCCAACCGCGATGGCTGGATCAACGCTTCGGACCCCATCTTTCCGGAGCTGCGGGCGTACCAGGATGTGAACGGAGACGGTATCGTCCAGGCCGGCGAACTGCGCGGACTCGACGAAGTCGGCGTTCGGGGCCTGCGCCTCGATTACACCAGCAGCGACGCGCTCAGCGGCGGCCAGCGGCTGTCGGAAGTGGGCACCTTCATGCGCAAGGACGGCACCGTCGGGCTGATTGCCGACGCCCTCCTGCAGTACCGGGAGATCGCCTCCCAGCAGCAGTAGCAGCCGTAGCCGATCTCACAGCAACGAACGCAGATCATCCACACGAATGGCAGGCGAATCGATGACTGACAAGCCACGCCGCGGCGTCCTCGACCGGTAACCCCCAGCGATAGTCCGGTCGAGGGCGCCCACCTGCAGCGCCCTACCTCCCCCTTTTCGCCTCCCACCCATCGACCCGCCACCGCCGAAGAGGAATACCCCCTGCCGGGGAAGAAGTGACGGCTTCACCGTCGGTCAGTATGCGTGCGTGCCGGACGGCGGCTTCTCAGCGGCGCTCGGCCTGTGCGCACAATGTGAGATGATGATGTTGGACAGCACCCCCCGCGGGTTGATCTCGTTTTCCCTGGTGATCCTCATGAGTACGTCTGTTGGCTCCGCGCAGGAGCCCGGCTGGCAGTGTCTGGTGGAGGAGGCCGCCTTCAGCCGCCGGGATACCGCCGAGGACGCCGTGTTCCTCGGCAGGATGTGGCTGTCGAACGCGTATACCACTGGCGGGGACCTGGCCCGGGACCTGTGGAGCTCCGAGGACGGCGTGAACTGGACCCTGGTCCTGGAGGAGACGCCCTATGATGGCTACAGCGAGATGGCCGTCTTCCACGACAAGCTATGGGCCGTAAAGGCGAGCGTCTGGAACACCGAGGACGGGGTGAACTGGACGCGGGTACTTGAGGAGACGTCCTTCGGCTCCCGCGGCTATGGGGAGCTGGTGGTCTTCGAGGACAAGCTCTGGCAACTGGGCTCGGGGGAGGATGTGTGGTGTAGCACGGACGGAGTGGACTGGACCTGCGTGCTTGATAAGGCCCCCTTCGGCAACCGCTACGGCTCGGCGGTGGCCGTCTACGACGGGAAGCTGTGGCTCTGCGGAGGGGCGGTGAACCGGGAGAGCGACCCGCCGGAGAAGCACTACAAGCAGTACACCACCCACAATGACGTGTGGTGCTCGGAGGACGGCAAGAGCTGGCGGTGCGTCCTGGAGCACGCCCCCTGGGCCCAGCGCCAGTGGTTCGTGGCCCGCGAGTACGCGGGCAGGCTGTGGATCTTCGGGGGGTTCTCGAACCGGGAGAGCAGGAACTTCTCCGAGTGCTGGACCACGGAGGATGGGGTGAACTGGGAGCCTTTCATCTCGGGGCAGATGTGGTCGGCCCGGCATGAGCCCACGATCTACGTGTACGGCAAGAGCCTGTACCTTGCGGCCGGGAACATGTGGCCGCTGATGAACGACGTCTGGAAGCTGACAATGGAACGGTGATGGGCCCACAGCGGCGGGGAGAGTATCTGCCAGAGGGACACCGCGCGCCGGGAGGCGGGGGGCTGCCGGGGAATCGGACATGAATGTACTCATCACCGGTGCGGCGGGTTTCATCGGGTCCCATCTGGGCGAGGCACTCGCTTCGCTTGGGCACAGGGTGACCGGGCTGGACTGCTTCTCGGATTACTACTGCCCGGCGCTCAAGCGCGCCAACGCCGCCGCGCTGGCGGCCCGGGGCGTGCCGATCCTGGAGCTGGACCTGGCCGAGGATGACCTGAGCGCCGCGGTCGGGGACGCCCAGGTGGTCTACCACCTGGCGGCTCAGCCCGGGATCTCCGCGCGTGTGCCGTTGCAGGCCTACGTGCGCCAGAACATCACGGCCACGCATCGGCTGCTCGAGGCGCTGGAGGGGGGCGGGGGCGGCGCGTATCTGGTGAATGTCTCCACCTCCTCGGTGTACGGGGCCCGTGCCACCAATGCCGAGGACGCCGTGCCGGAGCCCATCTCGCCCTACGGGGTCACCAAGCTCGCCGCCGAGCAGTTGGCACTGGCGAGCTGCCGGTCGGGGAGGCTTTGGGTGTGCTCGGTGCGGCTGTTTTCGGTGTACGGCGAGCGCGAGCGCCCGGAGAAGCTGTTCCCGAAGCTCATCCGCAGTATCCTGGATGACACCGAGTTCCCGCTGTATGAGGGGAGTTTGGAGCACCGCCGGGCCTTCACGTATGTGGGCGACGCGGTGGCGGGGCTGGCGGCGGTGCCGGAGAACCTCGAGGCGTGCCGGGGGCAGATTGTGAACCTGGGGTCCGACCGCGAGGAGAGCACGGCGCGAGGCATCGAGATCGTACAGGAGCTGCTGGGGAGGCGGGCTCGTCTGCGCCCGGAGCCGGGTCGGGCCGGGGATCAGGAGCGCACCTGCGCCGAGATAGCCAAGGCCCGTGCCCTGCTTGGCTACGAGCCGAAGACAGCGCTGGAGGAGGGGCTGGCGGCCGAGGTGCGCTGGTTTGTGGAGCATCACTGTTGATCGTGGGAAGAGGGCGCGATGTCGAAGGTGAGATACGAGGAGATGCGGGTGACCGAGCTGGCCGAGGCGCGCCTGCGCGCGTCGCTGGCGTACGTGCCGGTGGGCTCTTTGGAGTACCACGGGTGGCATCTGCCCACGGGCTTCGACGGCCTGCACGCTCAGGCGCTGTGTGAGGCGGCGGCTCAGCAGACGGGCGGGGTGGTGCTGCCCGTCACCTACTGGGGCACCCGGGGGCACGAGGGGTTCGCGGGCTCGCTGCTCATTCAGGAGGAGACGTTGGCCCGCCTGGTCGCGGATGTGCTCAACTGCCTCTCGGAGCAGGGCTATCGGCTGATCGTGCTGCTCACCGGCCACCATCCGGATGTGCAGGGGGCGGTGCTGCGTCACGTGGCGGACCTGCACAATGAGCAGCGGACGGATACGCATGTGGTGGTGCTGGACCCGTTCAACCTCCACCCGACGGACAAACACCTGGAACACGCGGGCAAGATCGAGACCTCGGTCATGCTGCATCTGCGCCCCGAGCTGGTGGACATGGCGCAATTGGAGAGTCCCGAGGCCCTGCACGCCATCACGGCCGACTGCGTCGAGGCGGAGGCGGGCTTCGGACGGCGGCGGTTCGAGGAGACGGTGACCGCGCTGGTCGCGAGGGTGAGGGGCGAGTTGTCCTCCCATGAAGGCGAGCGCCGATGAGGGTGCCGGAAGCCGGTGTGGGGAGCCTCTACGGCGAGGCAGAGCTGTCCGCGATCTCCCGGGTGCTGTGCTCCGGGGAGAGTCTGGCCCGCGGTCCGGAACGGCCGGCCTTCGAGGCCGAGTTCGCCGCCGCCTGCGGCGCGCGGCACGCGCTGGCCTTGTCCTCGGGCACGGCGGCTTTGCACCTGTGCGCCCAGATCCTCCGTCTCAAGGCCGGCGATGAGGTGATCTGCACCCCCCAGACCTTCTGGGCCACGGTGGTCGCGCTGGTGGCCCGCGGGGTGAGGATTCGCTTCGCCGACATCGACCCGGAGACGTTGAACCTCGATCCCGCCACGATTGAGCGCCACATCACCCCGCGCACCCGGGCGATCTACCTGGTGCACCACGGCGGGAATCCGGCGGACCTATCCGCGATTCGCGGCGTTGCCACCGCACACGGTCTCCCCGTGGTGGAGGACTGCGCGCACGCTCCGGGAGCGGCGCACCGCGGCGAGCCCATCGGCAGCGGCGACCTGTGCTGCTTCTCGTTCCATTCGCTCAAGAACATGACGACCCTGGGGATGGGCGGGATGCTCACCACGGGCAATGACAAGTGGGCCCAGGAGGCCTCGCGGCTGCGGGCGATGGGGATCGTGGGGCAGGAAGCGCCGCGCCAGGGGGGCTTCGGCCCGTACCGCAAGCCCGACTTCGACCTCAACGACCAGTCGGCCGGGAGCTGGGACAGCGGCTGGGCGGCCATCGAGGAGACGGGGACGAACTTCGGCATGGGCGAGGTGCAGGCGGCGGTGGGGCGCGTGCAGTTGAGCAAGCTGCAGCAGGTCAATGCCCGCAGGGCGCAGATCGCCGGGCAGTACGATAGCGCCCTGGGGCAAACGGATGCTCTGAGGCCCCTGTGCGTGCACGATGAGGACCGCAGTGCCCGGCATCTGTACACCTGCTTCGTCCGCCGCGAAGCGGGCGTGGACCGCGATGAGCTGGCCCGATACCTGCAGGAGCGGGCCGGGATCCAGATCGTGCTGCGCTTCTTCCCGCTGCATCTGCACGCGGGCCTGCAGCCGTTCGGGCACCGGTACGGTGAGTGTCCCGTGTGCGAGCGCGTCTGGTTTGAGGAGCAGCTCAATCTCCCCATCGCCCCGAGCATGAGCCAGGAGCAGGTGGACTGGGTCTGCGAGGCCCTGGCCCACGGCGTCCGCGCCTGCAGGAAGTAGCTTCCCGGCGGGGCCGATGGCACGAGCAGGTGGGTCTACCGGTCTGCAGCGGTGGCCGCGGCGTAGTCTTTCAGGCAGGCCAGGAAGCCAATGTTGTACATGACCTGCTCGCTCAGATAGGTCCGAGTCCGGGCGAGGAGCTCCTCGGGTGAGCCCAGTGGGGCGATGATGTCCACCAGCTCGCCCACCATTTGCTCCTGCCCGGCGTCCAACTCGTCGCCGGACATGGCGCGGAGGCGGGCGAAGAACTCGAGCAACGCGTCTTCGGCGCCCACCGGGAGATCGGGGGTGTCGAGGATGATGTCCTGGGTGATGCGCTCGACCCACGCCGTCCAGAGGTCCTGCGGTGCCCCCAGGACCTCCCGGGCCTCCACGACAGTGTTCAGGGCCCGCTGCAGGGGCTCAGACCTGGCCAGGTCCACCCTCTGCTGCTCCGCAAGCCCCCGGGCCATGGCGTCCGCCACCTCGTTGGCCTGTCTCTCCACTTGTTCCCACTCGACGTCCTGCCCCGCTGCGGCCTGGGCGGCGGAGAGCTGTTCCCACATCTCGGTGGTTACGGGCAGGCCTTCCAGCGCCGCCTGCCGGATCTGCATGAGCACCGCGATCACGGCGGGCGTATCATCGTGGCCCCGGAGGGTCTTGAGGGCGGCCTGCAGGGGCTCGAGGCGGGCGGCCCAGTCCAGGGCCTGCTCGGCGGTGAGCCGTATCTGATGGAAGGTCTCGAAGGTCGTGATGTCCTCCCACAGGCTGCTCGCCGTGGGCAGCGGAGGCCCGGGAGCCTCCTGACAGGACGCGGACGGCGCCAGAGCCCATACGGCCAGCGTCAGACCGGTCAGCAGCAGTGCGGAACGCCGGTTTGCCATGTGCGTGCATTCCTCTCGTGGGTCGGGCTATCGGCGGGTGAGTTTGTCGCATGTTCGGCGGAACGCCGCGGTGTTCCTGCAGGCGCGGCTTCACGGGTACAAGCGGTGGGCAGTCGACCCGCCGCCGCGCGGAGCCACGGGGGCCGGCGGCGCGCCTGCAGCGCCGAGGCACGAGCACGGCCGTACTGTGGCTCGTCGCCTTCGGTGCAGGATTCCCCGGCGGAAGCGGGAAGATGAGGCAAACCACACTGGGAGGCACTCGATGAGTAAGGCGATTCGCGTCGGCGCCCTGGCTTCCGGGGGCGGGAGCAATGTGCAGGCGATCGTTGAGGCGTCGCGGGCGGGGCGTCTCGAGGCGGAGGTTGTCGTCGTCATCAGCGACAACGAGGCCGCCGGCGCGCTGGAACGGGCGGAGAAGCACGGGATCGCCGGGGTCCACGTGGAGGTTCCGAAGACGGGGACGGCACAGTGGGAGGCGGCGAACTGCGAGATCATCGCCTGCCTACACGAGCACGCGGTGGACCTGGTGGTACTCGCCGGGTACATGCGCATCGTCTCCCCCAAGCTGCTGCGGACGTTTCCCGGAGCGGTGATGAACATCCATCCGGCGCTTTTGCCGTCGTTTGCCGGCACCCACGGCCAGCGCGATGCCAACGACTACGGCGTCAAGCTGGCGGGGGCGACGGTGCACTTCGCCGACGAGCAGTTCGATACCGGTCCGATCATCATCCAGGGCACGGTGCCGGTACTGGACGGCGACACCGCCGAGAGCCTGGGGGCTCGGATTCTGCGGGTGGAGCACGTCATCTACCCGCAGGCTGTGCAGTGGTTCGCCGCGGGGCGGCTGCGGATCGAGGGTCGCCGGGTGCTGCTGGACGGCTCGCCGGTGCAGACGGACGCCCGGCTGATCTGGCCGCCTCCAGACCTATAGCTGGCAACGGCGCGAACGGGCGTGGCGCGTGGTTCGGGGCGCGTGGCGCGAAACGGCCGTGGGTGAGGGGCCGCCGTGGCGTGAGCCACCGCCTCGCAGGCCATGGTGCCTCCCGGTGTGGGACCGGCATGGGCCGCAGTAAGCGGGCGAGTGACGAGGCGAGCGCCGGTTCGCCTCAGGGCGGTCCCTCACCCGCAAGCGCCCCGCAGGGGCGCCCGACTCTCCCGGACCCCGCCGATCCTGCGGACCGGTTGGGACTGGGAGAGGTGGGACGGCCCACGGCCCACGGCCAACGGCGGCGGCGCACAGGTCGCCGCCCTACAACGGCTAACGGCCAAAGGCTGCCCCGGTGGGCAGAGGGAGACGGCCCGGCAGATGCCGTCGCGAAGGCAGAGACACGGCGGCGCGCTGCAGGCAGATCGCGCCGCCGCTCGTGGCATCAGTCCTGAGGCGAGGCCTGCTCGGCGACGCGCCGGATCACCACCACCGTCCGGTCATCGCCGTCGCGACCGGCCCCGAAACGTTCCGCGGCCTCCATGATACGGTCGGCCAGGGCGGCCGCACCGGCATCCTCTGCCTCGCGCACGATCCGCAGCAGCCGCTCGGTGCCGAACTCTTCGCCCTTGCGATCGCGCGCCTCCAACACGCCGTCGGTGGCACACACCAGCACATCGCCGACGTCGAAGGCGACCTGCTCCTGCCTGTACCCGGGTTGGCGGATGACACCGATGACGACTCCGCCCGACATGAGCTCGATGGCCCGGCGCTCGGCGCCGGCCTTGACGAGGATAGGAGGAGAATGGCCGCAATTGGCGAAGTTCAGGGTTCCCAGGGCGGTGTTGATGTCGGCGACGAAGAGGGCCGCGAAGCTATCGGGCTGCAGATGATCGTAGACGTCGTGGTTGATGACCTCCACCAGCTCGCCGGGCTCAAGGGCCTGATGGGCGGCTCGGTGGAGGCAGAAATGCAGTAGGGACAGGTGGAATAGGCCGTAGACGCTCTTTCCCGCCAGGTCGCCGACCGCAAGGAGCAAGCGCCGGCGCCCGAAAGCCATGAGCTCGTAAAGATCGCCGCCTACCGAGCGCGCCGGATGGAAGCAAACCGAGATATCGAGGCCGATGATCTCGGGAATCGTGGCAGGGAACATGCCCTTTTGCAGATGCCTGGCCAGGCTCATGTCGTGCTCGAACTGTGTGGCCCGCTCGCGCTCTCTGTCTCGGGCCATGACGATATACGAGGCCGTCACGCCGATGAGCAGGAAGGCGGGGCCATGCCCCTCGGTGGCGATGGTGTGACTGATGACCCCATGCGTCGCCCAGTCGTACAGGAGACTGGAGAGCACGGCCACGATGATGGCCCCCAGCCGGCTGTACCAGATGGCGGCCATCGTGATGATGAGGTAGTACACGACGGGCCAGGCGCCGGCGGCGCTATGGCTCGGGGACCACATGTCCCAGGACCACACGGCCGAGGTCACGAGGGCCAGGTCAACGGCCAGGGCGAGGGGACGGAGGAGCGGCACGGGGACCCTGCGCAGGTGAGAGCCGAGGATGGCCACATCGAAGATGGCGGCGGCCAGCAGCACGGTCTGGACCACGCGTTCGGACAGCGGGGTACCGCCACCGACGTAGGCCATGGCGGCGTAGGCGATGATGAATGCGGCGCGTACCAGCGCGGCGGCAACGTCAGATTCGCCCGCCGCTCCTCGGGCCTCCGCCGGCGGGGCGTCGGGCAGGATGATGCGCCGCAACCATCTCACCTCCCTGTGGTTGGGTAACGGCCTTCCTCCGGCAACTCAGTGCTGTGCGTCGGTCAGTTTTCGCCGCGTCGGCCCGGCACACCTTCACATATATGTAGCTCGCCTTCGTATCTCGCGGCAAAGCGGTCTGCCCCCACTATCGGCGGCCGTGCTCGAGGCTTGACCGACGAGTCGCCACAGCTATGCGCCGTGGGTGGTGCGTTCTGGAAACACCCCACCATCGCAATCGACGAGAAGCCATGGTTCAGGGCCAGTTGAGGGGCCGCGGGATCACCGATCCGCGCGTCCTGGCGGCGATGGGCTCGGTCCCCCGTCACGAGTTCGTTGCCCCCGGTGACGAGAGCTTCGCCTACGACGACCGGGCCATGCCCATCGGCTACGGGCAGACCATCTCGCAGCCGTACATGGTGGGCCTGATGTGCCAGCTTCTGGAGGTGCGGCCCGAGGACAGAGTTCTGGAGGTCGGAGGCGGCTCGGGTTACCAGGCCGCGGTTCTGGGGCAGTTGGCCGCCGAGGTGTACTCCATCGAGATCGTCCCGGAGCTGGCACGGCGTGCCGACCTCACCATCCGTCGCCTGGGCTATGGGAATGTGCATGTGATCGAGCAGGACGGCACACTGGGCTACCCGCCGTCCGGGCCGTACCAGCGAATCATCATCGCCGCCGCCGCCCCCGCTGTCCCGGAACCACTGGTGGAGCAACTGGTTGAGGGAGGCAGGCTAGTGGCTCCGGTGGGCGACCTGCGGGTTCAGACCTGCATCGTCGCCACCCGCAACGGCGATGAGCTGCAGGTGGAGCACAGCATCGGCTGTGTGTTCGTCCCGCTGCGCGGCGAGCACGGCTGGCACGGCGGCAGCGGTGAGTGACGGGCCGCGGGAACCTGCGAGCCCGCGACGCGCGGGGCGGTGACCGCAGGCGCACGCGCAGCAGGCAGGCCCCGACGCCCCGCACCGCCGGGGCCCTACAAGGAGGACCCTCGCCATGCCTCGACTGGGCTTCCGCACCGCCGGCTACCGCAATCAGACCCTGGATCAGGCCCTGGCCTCCATCGCCGCCGCGGGCTACGATGGTGTGGAGATGTGTCTGGAGCACCCCGAGATGCGTCCGGAGCACATGGACCACGCCACCGCCCGACAGATTGCCGATACGGCGGCACACCACGGCCTGCAGATCGCCTCCGTCAGCTATCACGGCGACGGTGAGCCGGCGGAGCAGCGGCTCGCCAACCAGATCAAGTCCATCAAGATCGCCGGGTGGCTCGGGACCGATGTGCTGATCCTGAATGCTTCCGCCCGGGTGCCGGGCAAGGAGCCGGAGCAGTGGGACGGGCTGCGCCGCGAGCTTGGCCGCATGCTGCCCATGGCCGGGGATCTGGGCATCTACGTCGCCCTCGAGCCCGAGCCCGGCCATTTCCTGCACTCCTCGGCGGACATGCAGCGCCTGTTGCAGGAGGTGGACGACCCGGCACTGGCGGTGAACCTCGACGTCGGCCACGCCTTCCTCACGGACCCGGACGTGGTTGCTACCATCGCGGACCTGGGCCCGGCCATTGTGCACACTCACATCGAGGGCATGCCCGCCGAGGAGCACCGGCATCTGGTCCCCGGAGAGGGTGACCTGGACCTGGTCGCCATCCATCAGGCCCTGCAGCGCTCAGGCTTCGCGGGCTTCTACACCGTGGACCTGTTCAATATTGCCGCTGACCCGGAGGGCTATGCCCGCCGGAGCTATGAAGCCCTGCGCAGGATCGTCAGCGCCTGAGGCACCGTGCTTTTGCATCCGAGCAAGGGGGGCTGCAGCTTGGAGAACCTGCCGCATGACGGCCATACCCACACCACCTTCTCCGACGGCCGCAATAGCGTCGAGGAGAACGTGCGCGCCGCCGAGGCCGCCGGCATCGAGTGTGTCGCGATCACCGATCACTTCAACGGCGATGAGCACCGTGCCACTCTTCCCCGGCGCATCGAGGCCGTCCGCATGGCCGACGCCGAAAGCCCGATCAAGGTCATCATGGGGCTGGAGGCCGTGATCCTCGACACCGAGGGGACTGTGTCCGTCAGCCAGGAGGAGGCCGCGCAGGTGGACTGGGTGCTGGCCGACTTTGGTTGGCAGACGCGGGGGGTAGCCCTCGACCCGCCCGCGGATCCGGACCGCCTGCACGAGAACGTGCTTGCGGCCGTCCGCAACGCGGCGGCAAACCCCGTGGTCGATGCCATCGCCCACCCCTTCAGCCTCGGCCGCTTCGATGCCGTCCTGCGGCCCAGAGACCTCTCCCGCGACGGGCTCAAACGCGTGGCCCGCGGGATGGTGGAGAGCAACGTCGCCTTCGAGTTGATGAACCAGGCCTACTGGTGGTACCCGGGGATGACGGTGGCGCAGTTCACCAGGGACTTCGCCACGATCCTGAAGCTGTTCTCGGCAGCCGGCGTGAAGTTCGTGGCGGGGAGCGACGCCCACTCCTGTGGCGCCGTGGGCAACCTGCACTACACCAGGCACCTGATGCACGCGGCCGGGATCGAGCTCTCGCAACTGGTGGACCTCAAGCGTATGGTGGAGGTCCGGGGCAAGGGGTAGGGGCGAACGGCAGGTGACAGGAACTGCAGGGACGGCTACGGCGGGGACGGTCCCGCAGGGCGGGAGCGGGGACGGCTACGGCGGGGACGGCGGGAGAAACGGCTGCGGTTTCTGTTGTCTGGTTTTCGCCTACCTCAGCCACAGGTCGCGCTGTCGGCAGTAGCCGAGGTAGGCCTCCTCGTACCGTGGCTCCGGATGGGGCTCCAGGGTTTGTCCCGGGCGGTCCAGAGTCCGCTGGGCCGTAGGAATGTCGCATATCCCGGCGGCGCTCAGTGCCAGCGCCGCCGCCCCGGCGCCGGCGGTCTCCACGTCTTCAGATGTCTCCACCTCCAGTCCCGTCACATCGGCGATGATCCGCGCCCAGAGCGCGGACCTGGCACCCCCGCCGAACAGCCGCAGGCGGTGGACCTCCACCCCCTGAGGCCGCATGACCTCGAGATTGCCGCGGATCTCGAAGGCGACACCCTCCAGCAGTGCCCGGGCGATGTCACCGGCTTCCGTCGCCAGCTCCAGTCCGGCAAGGGCGCCCCGAGCCTCGCCGAGCCAGTGGGGCGCGCCGGCGCCGGCGAGGAAGGGGAGGAACCGCACGCCGCGGCTGCCGGGCTCGGAGCGGGCGGCCAGGGCGGTGAGATCGGCGTAGGAGGGGTCGGGGGCGCCAAGGCCGCGGGCCAGGTCGCGCAGCCATTTCAGGGCGGCGCCCGTCGTGGTCAGCGGCGCCTCGAGCACCCACGTTCGCTGAGCCAGGTACGGGAAGCACGGGATCGCCGAGCCCGGGGCGGCACAGGGGGCCTGAGCCATGGCGCTGATCGCGGTGGAGGTGCCCAGCGAGACCGTGGCCATGCCCGGCCGCAGACCCGCCCCGAGCGCCGCGCATTTCTGATCCTGCGCCCCCACGGCCACGATCGCGCCCGGCGCCAATCCCAACTGCGCGGCGATGTCGCGGGAGAGCCGGCCGGCCACGGAACCCGCGGGAACGACCGGAGAGAGGGCCGAGAGGCTCACGCCGTACTCCGCAAGCAGGCTATCGCTCCACCGGAAGCGGGCCACATCGAGCAGGAGCGAGGCCGCCGCAGTGGTGTAGTCGGTCAGCCGTCGCCCGGTGAGGCGGGCGAGAAGGAAGTCGTGGGCGTAGAGGAAGTGCGCGGCGGCGGCGGCCGTCTTCGGCTCGCTTTGCCGCAGCCTCAGTAGCTGCGGCAGGGTATGCCACGGACCGGGGGCCTTGCCCGCCACGGCGCACCAGAAGCCGGCACCCCTGGCCTCGAGGAGCTCCCGGGCGAAGGGGGTGGCCCGGGTGTCGAGCCAGGTGAGGGCAGGGCGCAGCGGGAGCAGGCGCGCATCGACGGGGACCCACGAGTGCCCCTGGGCGCTGATGCCGATGGCTTTGATCTCCGCCGGCCGGGCGAGCTTGCCCGCCACGGCCCGGAGACAGGCGCGGGTGGCGGCCCACCAATCCTCCGGGTCCTGCTCCGCCGCTCCGGGCTCTGGATGGCTCAAGCCATACTCCACGTGGCAGTAGCCCAGCCGCTCACCTTCGGCGGAGAAGACGCCGGCCCTACAGCCCGTTGTGCCCAGGTCGATGCTCAAGACCGCGCTGCGCGTCATTCGATCACCTGCGACCGTGTTCGCGCGTTCCCGAGGAGGGGCACGGCGCCCCCGGGGGGAACACGTATGCATTGCCATATGCCAACAGGAGGGCAACATGCGTGACCTGTCGTCCGTCTCGGCTCTGCTATTCCTCTTCAGCACCATCGGCGCCTGCCAGACGCCGGACATCCTCAGCACCCCCGACACCGCGGCGGCGGTGGCGAGGTGGACGCCGCAGTTCGGTAGCCTGCCTCCGCGCGTGGAGACGCTTGACGACGGCAG
This sequence comes from uncultured Armatimonadia bacterium, assembly GCA_964639415.1. GTDB lineage: Bacteria > Armatimonadota > Zipacnadia > Zipacnadales > JABUFB01 > CAYRFY01. The sequence goes on along the minus strand of CAZXDD010000052.1, from coordinate 2,466 downwards.
CGTGTGCCTGGCTCTGGATGCGGTCTTCGAGGCGCCCATGGATCGCGCCTGCTGGGACTGGACGGGCACGCTGGATCTGTCGGCAGTCCGCCATCTGAGCTTCGAGTGCTCCTCGACCACCGGCGGCCTGGACCGTCAGATCGGGGTGTACTTCGGCACCCCCAATGGCTGGTACGTCGGCTGGTGCCACGGCATTCCCGCCGGTTCGTGGCGAGAGCAGACCCTGCGGCTGGGGAGTCTCGGCACCGAGGGCGAGCCGGACGGCTGGGACAGGGTGACGACATTCCGCTTCTCCGTGTGGGCCGATGCGCCGGGGAAGACGACCTTCTACCTCCGCAACTTCCGCACGGTGGCCGCCGACCCGCAGGAGAACTATCTCAGGAACGGGAGCTTCGAGATCACCGGCGGCGGCATGCCCTACGCCTGGGGCAGCGGGCACTGGGGAGTGGGGAACCAGCCCTGGGCCACGGACATGGACCTGTGGCGGAGGCACTGGTTCGTCGATGCCACCGTCGCCAAGGAGGGCACAAACAGCCTGTGTATCCACAATACCGCCGATCTGCCGCTGCTGCGGGCCGTATCTGTCTGGCTGACCCCACCGAAGACTTCGGAGAGCAATGTGCTGTCCGCCTGGCTGCGCAGCGACCAGGATGCTCTGCCGGTGACGCTGGACTGCGGCGGCAGCAGCGGCTCAATGGAAGTGGGGCGCGAGTGGACGCAGCTTGTGGTTCCCAACGTGCCGCGCAAGGAGCACTGCCTTGTGAGCGTCATCCCGCAGGCGGCGGGGAAGCTGTGGATCGACGCGGTGCAGCTCCAGAGCGGTCCGGAGGCCGCCGGTGAGTTTCATCCTTCGTTTGATGACGCGGGTCTTCACACGCGGGAAGCGGCTGTGGACTGGTCGCCGCCGCGGCGGACCGAGGCGGTGGCCGCGGGCCGCCGCATCAGCGGCCGTGTCCCCCGGGCCTCCGTCCGCATCGACGGCGACGGCCGCTTCCTGCTCAATGGCGTGCCGTACGTCCAGCACTCCTTCGGCCTGGAGTTCGTCGGTGACCCGGCGATCCTGGACTATGTGGCGCAGATCGGTTTCAGGGACATCTGCATCCAGATCCGCGAGACGGTGACCACCGAGGAGCTCACGGCGATCTTCGACCGCTGCGCCGAGGCCGGCCTGCGGCTCATCCCCTGGCTGGATGGCCGCATGACAAGGGAGCGGTTCGCCGAGCACATCACGGCCCTCAAGGACCACCCGGCCCTGCTGTGCTGGTACGTGATGGATGAGCCCAGCGGCGACGCTTTCGCCGAGGCCGATGCCAGGCTGCAGATCGCCCACGAGCTGGACCCCAGGCACCCGGCGTTCATCAACTATCTGGGCGACAAGCTCGAGGATCAAATCGGGGACATCTACTCCACCGACGTGTACCCCATCCCCCACAGCACCCCGATGGGAGCGATCTCGGCGGTGGCGCGGATGAAGGCGGCGGCCGAGAAGGAGCGCAAGCCCGTCTGGATGTGGCTGCAGGGCACGGGGTACGCGTACTGGATGGACCGCGAGCCCACGCCGCGGGAGCTCTCCTGCATGGTCTACGGCTCGCTGATCGCCGGTGCCCGCGGGATCTACTACTTCGCCCAGGTGCCGCGAACCAAGGCCTGCCTGGACGAAATGCGGGCCATGTGCGTGGAGGTTGATGAGGTTGCGCCGGCCATCTACAGCCTGGAGGAGGCGCCTGCGGTGTCCACCGAGGCCCCGGGCCTCATGTGCCAAAGCTACCGCAAGGACGGCCGGCTCTGGGTGCTGGCGGTCAACACCCAGAATGTGGCGCGGGACGTGGAGCTGAGGATGGATGGCGCCGTGGGCGAGCTGGAAGTGGTGTTCGAGGGCCGGTCGGCCCAGGCGGCGGAGGGCAAGTGGACCGACAGTTTCGGCCCCTACGAGCGGCACGTCTACCGCGTGGCGGCGCCGTAGGGTGCGGGCGGGTGGGTCGTTGGGCAGGCGGCAGGGGCACGGGCCTTGATGGTGGTTAGCAGGGGCAAGGCGGAACGGCACGACGGGCGACGTCGGGCCGGAAACTCAGATTATGCAGGTTCCGGGCGGGCGCCGACCCACGTCGCCTCACCCCCCCAGCCCCGCCTCTCGGCGTCTCTCCGAGTCGCTTGTACTCGCCGATACGGCCGGCGAGACGGGAGGAGGGGGGAGAACGGCATTATAGCGACCGATAGAGGCCTGACTGTGGCGGGATGTACCTTCAACACTTTGATGCATAATGTGAGTGGAAAGCCCGCCCCACCAACGGCGGGTGGCGACGGCCAACGGCGTGCGGGCCTGGAGCCCCGCAGGCACGGAGGTTCTCGTAGCTGTGTTCAGACGGCCGAGGAGGTGGCCTGCCTGACGACGGACGGCGACGGGCCGGAAGCTCAGATTATGCAGGTTCTGGGCGGGCGCCGACTCACGTCACCTCACCCCCCCAA
>CAZXDD010000051.1:0-21816 GCA_964639415.1 uncultured Armatimonadia bacterium | reverse complement strand
AGAGCGCCAACGCTGCGCCAAAGGAGCCCTTCCTCATGACCGCCGCGACCCTCGCCACCTCCGCCGCCCTGATGCTTGCCTGTCTCCACGCGGCCCCGGCCCAGGAGGCCCTGACCGTCGCCGCCACCTCACCGCGCCCGGGCCTCGTGTTCACAGACACCGAGACACCGGAGATCTCCGCCGCTGTGCAAAACGCCGCCGGGGACGCCACGGTCGCCTTCACCGTGCGCGAGACGGAGGGTCCCTGGGAGCAGGAGGGTGCCGTTGCCGTGGCTGTTCGCGAGGGCAAGGGCGAGGCCGCCCTGCCGCTGGAGCTTCCCGGACGTGGCCTTTACCAACTCTCGCTCACGGCGAGCTGTGGCGAGGCCGCGGCCTCCTCTGAGACCACCGTCGCGGTGGTCTTCACCCCTCCTGAGCCCGACCCGGAGTCCCCGTGGGGCATCTTCTTCACTCCCCCACGGTGGGTGAGGACCGAGGGCCTGTCCGACGCGGAAGCCGCCGCCCTGAGCCACCGCCTCCTGGGCGCCTCCTGGAGCCGGCTGAACTTCTGGGCCCACAGCTTCGGCAAGGTCACCATCGAGCAGCGCGACGGCAAGCCGTACGTCACCGCGGACTACCTCGACGGTAGGTGGAAGGACTATGCCGGGGCCCTGCGGGCTCAGGGCATCCACATCATGGGCGAGATCGCCCAGTGTCCCGGCGTCCTGTCCTCCAGGCAGGGCGACAAGACCTCCGACCGTGGAGACGCCGGGGAGATGCAGTCCCGCGTCAAGCCACGGGACTACGCGGAATGGGACAGCCTCATGGAGAACCTGGCCCGCGACTTTGCGGAGGAAATCGACTACTGGGAGATCTGGAACGAGGTGAATCTCGTCGGCGGCTACTGGGCCGGGACGCAGGAGGAGCTGCTGGAGCTGGTGCAGCACACCTCGGAGGCCCTCCGCCGGGGCAATCCCGAGGCCAAGATCCTCGGCTGCGGCTTCGTCCACGGCCATGACTACGCCGACCGCATGCTTGGGCTCGGGATGGGCAAGTACATCGACATCCTCAGCGTGCACTACACCGACGAATCGCCGCAGGACATTACCCGCTGGCACGAGCTGCTGGCCAGGCACAACCTCGCTATCCCCATCTGGAACACTGAGGAGCGTAGCGAGGTGCCGCTCAACAACCTGGCGGGCGGCATCGTGCGGAGCTTCAAGTTCATGCACATCAACACCGGCTACGAGTCGTTTCGGCTGCTGGTGAACCCGGACTTCACCGCCCGGCCGCCGGCCATCTGGTACTCGGTGGGGGCCCACTGCATCGGCACCGCGGAATACGTGGAGACGGCGCGGGTCGCCCCGGGCTTGACGGGCTACTTCTTCCAAAGAGACCAGGAGCGCATCCTGGCCATCTCGGGCCACCCGCTGGGCACGCTGTTTGGGGCCACCGCGCCCACTCTGATCGTGGCCGCCGAGCCGCTGACGGAGGGCGACCCGATCACCGTCACCGACCGCTATGGCCGCTCGCGGAGGCTTTCCCTGGCCGATGGTCGCGGGGCCTTCGAGGTCTCAAGCAGCCCCCTGTTCGTCAACGGCGCCCGCAACCTGAGCGTTGTGGACATCCAGGCCGCGGCGGCGGGCGGCGCCCTCGTGGCGGAGGCCGAGGGAGGTGACTGTAGTCCCGGCTGGGGTCGCAATGCCAAGTCCGGCTTCTCGGGCGACCGGATCCTGGAGATCTGGACGGATGCCGACCCCGGACCCGAGGGCTATTGGGCCGAGGTGAAGCTAACCGTCCCGCAGGCCGGGGATTACGAGGTGCTGTTCTCCGGCAACTCCCTGACCCGACTGGACCCGCCCCGGTCGATCTCGCCCTTCACCTGGAGCTTCGACGGTGGACAAGAGTACGCCGCCGACGGGGCCCTGCCGGTGGCCACGGACCTGCCGGGCTCGCCCGAGGGCATCAGTACCCTGGGCCGGGTGCGGCTCGCCGCCGGGGAGCACAGCTTCCGGCTGAGGCTCACCGGTCCCCGCGACACCCCGGACCATCACTATGCCCTGTGGTTCGACGCGATTGCGCTCAGGCCGGTCGAAGCGGACTGAGCGGTTCGCCGACACCATCGACCACTACTGCTGAGGCCCGATCCGTCGGGCGTCGGGCAGGCGCAGCGCGGGTCTGAGCGGCTGCGCGCCGGGCTGCCCCGGCTGCGGCCCCTCGCCCGGCGTCACGGGCAGCGCGGTGGTCTGCACCTCCCCGTCCGAGTGCTCGATTCCCCCGTCCTGCCAGGTCCAGGTGATGCCCCGGAAGACGAAGCTCACCTCCTCCAGCAGCGCCGGCAGGCCGCCGGGCTCGGTGGCCTGCGGGTCCACGAACTGCCTGACCGAAGTGAGGTAGGCACCCTGAATCGCGATGGTGTAGACGTGCCGCTCCGCCCCCGAGGCTCCGGGGGCGAAGAACCGGAACTCACCTTCGCAAGGCTCGTTGTTCGTGAGCGCCTTGAGCAGCAGAACCGATGCCCGATCCAGCCTCTTGGTGACGGTGATGGGCAGATAGCTGTGGCGTCCGGTGGCCTGGCCGCCCGGGCCTCGCGACTGGGTCAGGCCCATGTCGAAGGACAGACACTCGATGGTACCGGCCCGGCCGAGGCTCACGACGGAGCTATCTCCGGGAACCTCATTGCCGTTGGCGGTGAGGCTGAGAAACACGCCGGGCGCCGCGGAGCAGGACGCGACGGCAGTCGCGCACAGAGCCAGCACGAGGACACAGCGGGCAAGTCGCATGGCGGTGGGCCTCCTGATGTCGCGGATGAACCGGCTGTAGCTGGATTCGGCACGAGGGGGGAGGAGGCCTGCTGCGCGGCGAGATGCCATCCTGCCCTGTGAAGGGAATACATCCACGGGGAGGGAACTCACGTCCTATTCATGACGCTTCAGCAGATTTGGGCGTGATATACCCATGCTGCTTGAGCATTACTTGGCCGACAAACCCGAGCTTGCCGAGGTCGTTCGCGGGAGACTGGCAGTCCTGGCAGGATACGACGCCGATGCCGCATCGCCGCCGGGTGCACAGAGCAGGATGGTTGGGTATATTGAGCACGATCCCATGCCGCCGGAAGCGCTGTGGGCAGACCTTTGCGACCGCCTGAACGCGGCAGACGACCGGCCCGGGAGCATCCGCGACGCGGTGGTCGAGTGGGGCAGAGCACCGGGCCACAGTCTGGCGGTCCCCGCACGAGGCCTCGGTCCCGAGTGCATCTACGCGTCGTGCATGACAATGGAGAGCTTCTGCGGCACGCTTGAGGATCACAGGCTGGTGATGCCCGGCGCCGCCAGGGCATACGAGTGGATTACCAGGACCCTGGCCAGGCCTGATGCGGCGTACCAGTCGCGGCGGTTGCGGGCGGTCGTCCTGAAGGAATACACTATGTGGGCGACCTTCGACGAGGCCGACCAAGCGCGGGACCCGATGGACCTACTGGGCGCCGACCACTATCTGATCTGTGCGCGCCTCGGGTTGAGCCGCTCGTTCCTCGGTGAGATGCTGCTGGTGTTCCGCTACAGGCTGCCGGAGGGCGTGCGGCCGAGCATCGCTACGGCAGCCACTGTGGCCGCGGGCAGTCCGTGGCACGAGTACTGGCAGTCGGGCCGCGCTGGTGAAGGGTACGGCCACACGCAGCCTTGGCCTGAGCACGGGCGAGCCAAGCGATGCCCCGAGGTCGTCCATCCACCGATCAAGGGAGCATACCTCGTACGGCCGGTAGCCAGACTGACGCCGCGGACAGGTGGGAGAACGCTATGAGACCTCCACCCAAGCTCCTGCCCGATCGGAGCGTGAACCCGGAATGGCTCGCCGCTGTCACCGGCGACGTCCTGTCACAGTGGGTCTGCGACTTGCTCCACGAGCAGGACCTCGACCTCCCGCCATGGGTCAACGACACTCCGCACCGCGTCCTGATCGCGGCCTATAAGGCGGCGCCCGAGGGTGTGCGCAAGGTGCTCCGAGACGCAGTGGCCGATTACGTCCTGCAGATGGCCGATGGCGAGGACCGGACGTGGGGCGGACTGCCGGGTGACCGGCTCGTGTTCGTTGCCGGCGAGATCTGTGGTCGCACCATCGCCGCGACGCTCACGCGGATGGTAAGCTCCGGTCACTATGTCGACCTCACGGCCCCGATCCCCGGAGATGTGCACGGCCGCATGCTGCAGGCTCTCGTCAAGCTCGACGTACGGGAAAGTATTGACTTCTGGCTTGGGCAAGCCCGACTCTGCCCGGTGCGTTACCTGCCCGTGGCGATGCGCGGTCTCGAGATCTCCGGACTCAACCCCTTCCATCTGCTCGGGCTTGTGGACACCACATGGAATGACGAGTTGCTGGCGGACATCGAGATGGTCGTAGACCTCTTGGACATGGCCCACGGGCCGGAGTGGGTGGCGCAGCGCATCGCGGAGTGCAGGGAGCGCATCCCGGCGGAAGTGCTGAGGGTGTTGCCGGAGGCGCCGACATGCACGGATCCCCGCCAAGCCCTGATAGGGGCCGCCGACCACCTCCCCGACCGCGAGCAGTGCGTGGTAGGACTGTGGTACCACGATGAGCTGCCGCCCCGCAAGATCGCACAGACCCTCGGCATCAGCGAGGCCCTGGTCTTGGAGACGCACGCCCGGGCTCTGGAGATGCTGCGCACCATGCTCGGCCCCGCGCTGGTGGCCGACCTCGCCCGCCCGCAGGCCTCGCAGAGGTCCGGCTCTGGGGGGTAGGACACGCCGTACACGCCGCGCCCTGTGCACGCAGCAGGCGACGCCCCCTCATTCACCGCCCCCCACTTCCCCCTCAGTCTCCGGCGGACCAGTCGGCGCTACCTGTGGCACCGCGTCGCCCTGCTCGGGGTCGAAGCTCTCCAGGTAGCCGCCGGAGTAGGTGTCGGCGCCCACCTGGGAGCGGACCACCAGCCTGAGCCGCGGGTCGATGTGCCGACGAAAGTCGGCCTCGATGGCCGCCACGTCCGTGGCCTGAGGAGTGCTGGGGGCGCGAACCGTGGCGAGAAGGACCTTCTGGCCGTCCCCGTCCAACAGACGCATCTCCAGCAGATGGGCTCCCGGCAGCCGTCGCCGCAGTTGACTGCGGAGCGCCTCGCCAAGCCGCTTCTTGAGTGCCGGCTCCGCCGGGGAGACCTCGGGAGGCTCAGGCTTGTCGGGTTCGTAGATGAAGCCCTCGGCGTCGGCGTCCCGGGTGAGGACCGAGCGAACGATCAGGCGCTCACGGCCGTCGGTGGCGCGGTGGATGGCCTCCTGGAGCCCGGCGACCGTCTCGGGGCCGATGGTGGTCGGGGTGCGGACAACCGCGGTGAGCAAGGACCTGCCGTCGTACTGCTCGCGGCGCAGTTCGTCGAGCGAGGCGCCCGGGGTGTCGGCGAGGCCTTCGGCAAGGATCGTCGTGGTCCGCGCGTGGAGCTCGGCATCTCTGCGCGCCTGCTCCTGAGCCCGGACGTCCTCAGCCTGCCGCTGCAGAGCGCCGGGGGGAAGGTAGACCGGGCCGTTGTGATCGTAGTCGCGGGAGGGCAGCGAGCGGACGATCAGGTGCGTGGGGCGGCCGACCACGCGCTGCAGTCCGCGGCGAAGCCGCTCCACCTGCGCGGCCTGGAAAGCCGAGGGAGTGAGCATCGTGGCGATGACCTCGAGCCCCGTCTCGGTCTCCTGGTAGCGCATGTCCATCAGCTCGGCGCCCACCACCGCGCGGCAGTCCTCGCGCAGACAGTGCTCGATGGCCTGGGTCAGTCGCCGCTCGCTCACAAGACCGATGAGGGTATGGGTCATGAAGACCGCCACCAGCGCCAGCGCCAGGAGGCTGAGGCCGAAACGCCCGCAGAACTCCCGCAGCCCCAGCCGCTTGCGGGTTCCCGGCCGCCCGGCTCCGGCCACGGCGAAGACCGTGGCGGAGGCGATCTGGATGGCCAGCAGGTTCGCGACGAAAAGCAGCATGGCGCCCGTCGCCTGAACGGGTTGCCGCAGGGCCAGGCAGATGCCGCAGGTCACCAGAGGCGGCACCAGGGCGACGGAGATCGCCACTCCCGGCAGAGCCGGGCTCACGTCCTTGTCACTGATGGCGTAGGCACCGGCGAGGCCCGCCGCCAGCGCGATGATCAGGTCATACAGGTTGGGCTGGGTGCGGGCGAGTATCTCCGCTCCCGGGTCCAGCCGCAGAGGCGAAATGCCGGCCAGCCAGCCGACGGCCACAGCCAGCAGCACGCCCAGCGTCTCCCCGGCGACCGCGCGGCCCAAAAGACGCCGGTCGCCCGCCACAAGACCCAACGCGATCCCGAAGATCGGGCCCATCAGCGGGGCCACCAGCATCGCGCCGATAACCACCGCCGTGCTGTTGGCCAGTAGACCGTAGGCGGCGATGGTCGAGGACACCACCACCAGAATGTAGAACCCGGTGGTCGGGCGCGAGAGCGTGACGATCTCCTCGTACATCGCCTCCCGCCGGGCCGCGGTCATGCGGAACAACCGGCCGATGTTCAGCATCGGTGGCATCCTCTCCGATCGCCGGGCAGGCCGGTGACTCGCCGGCGCCGCCCACACAGAAGGCAGCATCGCGGCCGGCCCGCGAGCCGTTCAGTCGTTCCCCGCCGTTCGCCGTGTCTCTGGGTCTCTGTGGTGAGACGTTCCTCCCCGACTCCCCTTACGCCATCACCTCCGGATTCAGGATGTGCTGGGGCCTGCGGCCCTGCAGCGCGTCCAGAGTGTTCTCCGTCACTCTGGCGCTGACGCGGGAGATGGTTCTCCGGTCGGTGGTGGCGGTGTGGGGCATGAGCAGGACGTTGTCCAGCGAGAAGAGCGGGTTATCCGCCGCGGGGGGCTCCTGCGCGTAGACGTCCAGACCGGCGCCGGCGATGGTGCCGTCCTCAAGCGCCGCGACCAACGCGGCCTCGTCCACCAGCGAGCCCCGGGCGCAGTTGATCAAGAAGGCCGTGGGCTTCATCAGCCCCAGCTCCCGCTGCCCGATCAGGTTGCGGTTCTCGGCGGTGGCATTGCAGTGCAAAGTGACAAAATCGCTGTCTGCAAGCAGGGTGTCCAGGTCGACAAACCGCACGCCCAGCTCGTCCTCGAGCTCCCGGCGCGGGTAGGGGTCGTAGGCGAGGATGCCCATGCCGAAGCCGTGGGCACGTCGGGCGGCGCAGGTGCCGATGTCGCCCAGCCCGATGATACCGATGGTCGCTCCGCCCACATTGGCGCCGATCAGCTTGCCCCAGCCACCGGCGCGCATCATCGCATCGCCCTCCCTTAGCTGCCGCGCCAAAGACAGGATGAATGTGAAGGCCAAGTCGGCCACCGAATCGCGGATGATACCCGGCGTGTTGGTTACCATCACCTTGTGCCGCGTGGCCGCGGGAATGTCGATGGAATCCACCCCTACGCCCCAGCGGGAGACAAGCTTGAGCTGCGGGCAGGAGGCGAAGGTGCGCTCGGTGTAGGCGTCCGAATCGGCGATGACCGCGTCGAAGCCCTGGAGCAGCTCGATGATGGTGGCCTCGTCGAAGGGGGCGTTGGGCGGCGCGTCCACCAGCTCGAACCCGGCGTTCAGAAGCGGCCGCCGGGCCTTGTCGTCGTCGTAGATGGCTGCGGTTACCAGGATGCGTGTGCTCATCTGCTAATCCCTCGTGATCGTGCGGATTGCGGCTGTCCGCGCAGGCGCGAACCTCCGCCTATGGATAGTTGCCGACCGTCCGGGTTCCGGCCCCGACCACCTCCACGGCCGTCCGGGAGCCTCCCAGGTGGTTGCCGCTGATGAGGTTTGCCCCCGAGGCGCCCCGCTCGGAGATGCCCACCAACTGCGTGGGCGTCTCCGGGTCATCACCACAGCGGTTCCCCTGCACCAGGCAGTCGGTGCAGTCCTCGATGGTGATGCCCGCCCATCTCCCCGGCGCCGAGCGCGAATTGCCCACACAGACGTTGCCGGTCACCGTGTTGTCCCGGCCGGCGTTCATCTGAATACCGGCATAGCCGTTGCCGCTGCAGGTATTGCCGCTGCAGACGTTCCAGCGGTCGCCGCCGTTGCCCAGGCCGCCGATGCCGCTGTGGCCGTTGTCCGAAAAGACGCAGCCGGAGACCTGCGTGTACTTCACATCGGCGCAGAAGTGAAGTCCGTCCCAGCGGTTGCCCCGGCCGGTATTGGCGGTGAACGCCCCACCGCGCAGACCGGTGCCCGGATGATAGCCGTGCCCGACGCAATTGTCCACGCTACAACCTCGGACGATGGCCCCGCTGCCGCCCTGAACCCCGATGCCGTCGCTGGGCCAGCCGAGGACCGTCACGTTCTGCAGCCGCGGGCGGATGCACGAGTGCAGATGCACCGCCGCGCAGGTGAAGTCGCTGCAGGATTCCGTAGGCCGGCGGGGCAGGTTCCCGTCGATGGTCAGGCCCTCGATGGTGATACCCTCCAGCCCGGTTGCCAGGAGCGCTGGAAAAAGGTTGATGGCCACCGCCCCCCGACTCACCAGGCACTCCCTGCTCAGCGGGCGACTGAGCCGGAGGCCTGCGCCCTCGATGCCCTCGACGATGGCGTGGGTCACGTACCAGCCCCGCATCTGGTCATCCATGATCGCCACCCCCATGCCGACACGGAACCCCGCAGGGTCCTGCAGCCTGATCTCGGTGGCTCCCTCGGCGGCGTCGGCGGCCAGAGGGCTGCAGACCTCGGGCGCCTTACGTAGGACCGTGGCGGCCCCCGAGCCGCGCACAGTCACCCGGTTGCGCAGCACCACGGAGCGTTGCAGCAGGTAGTTGCCGGGCGGGATCACCACCAGGCCCCCACGGCGAGGCAGGGCGTCCACGGCCTCCTGCAGGCCGCAGGTGGGCGACTGCGCGCTGTAATACTCGGCCGCGTCGATGATCGGTCTCGGGCCCGCCTCAGAAACCCCGGCCACCACGGGATCGGCGGCATACCCAGTGTCCGTGGCATGGGCGAAGAACAGCTCGTCGGCGGGGCGGCCGGCGTAGATGCGCACCTCGTCCAGGGCGCAGCGGAGATAGCCACCCCACGACCCGGCACCCATGAGCACCTTCTGATGGGGCCCCAGCCCCAGCCTGTGGGTCGTGTCCGTGGCGACCTTCTCGCCGGCGATGTACAGCGCCACACCCTCCTTGTCCCAGGCCGCGGCGACATGCACCCATTCCCCCACAGGCAGCTCAACCTCCGCCGCCGCGCCGGCCCAGGTCAGCGGGCAAAAGCCCATGACCGGCTTCCCCGGAGCCAGCGAGCCGCAGTAGCCCAGGATGGCGGCATCGTTTCTGCCCTCCAGGTCGTTGCCGAAGCACAGGAAGCCCGCCTGGCCCGTCTCCGGCGGGGCGTCGAGACGAACCCAGGCCTCGGCGCCTCCCTCGGGCAGGGGGCCGACGCCGTCGGCCACCAGGGCCTGGCCCCGGCCGTCGAGCACCACCGCCCCTCCGCCCACACCGCTCTGGCGTGTGGCGCCGACCAACACCGCGTCCAGACCGTTGCCCGAGGAGTCGATGGCGTAGGCGCCGCCGGCTTCGTCGAAACGCCAGCAGGCGGCCAGCGGCGGCGCCGGCTCGGCGCCGAGGGCCGCCGCGCCGATGGACAGAAGAAGGACGCCCGCGGCCAGCCGCAGCACCGCCGAGCGGGAAAGCCCGCGGGCCCGCCCGGACGGGCCGGATGGCGTCGTACCGGCTTCAGTGCCCATCAACGTACTAACCTCCCGCCGCCGGCTCCTGCCTCAGCTCCTCCAGGTCCTTCCGGCTGCCCTCGACGATGAGGCTGATATCCGACCGGTGGCAGACGAACCGGGCCCCGCGCCGGAGCCAGTCGGCCGTCGCCTCCACAGTGAAACCGTGCAGACCGGGAGCGACGTTGTGCTTGCGGGCGCAGGCGAGGATGTCGTCCATGGCCTGCACCACCTCGGGGTGGTCGAGCTGCCCGGGGAAGCCCATACTCAGAGACAGGTCATTGGGGCCGATGAACACCGCATCGCAGCCGGGGGTGGAGAGGATTTCCTCCCTGTTTTCCAGGCCCCTGCGGGTCTCGATCTGCATCACGATGAGGATGTCCGCATTGGCGGCGGTGGTGAACTCAGTCATCGGCCGGGCGAGGAAGTCGTCGTGGGCAATGGCGTTGGCCATGCCGCGCTCGCCCACCGGGGGGTACTTCACCCGGCCGATGATATCCCGGGCCTGCTCCCCGGTATCGACGTGGGGGCATACCAGGCCGTCGGCGCCCAGGTCGAGGTACCTGGCCGGCCACTGGCCGTCGAAGGCCGGGGCGCGGATGATGCACAGCAGGCCGATATCCCGGCAGGTGCGAATGAAGCCCGCGATGGTCTCCACACCGTACCAGGAGTGCTCGGTGTCGAAGATCACGAAGTCATAGCCGGCCTGCTTGAGCATCCGGGCGGTGCCGGGGCTTTGCAGTTCCAGAAACATGGTACCGATGAGGGCCTTGTCCTGACCCAGTCTGCTCTTGGCTTCGGCGCGTGTCATGAGGATCTCCTTGGCGGACAAAGGGCGGCGATGCGGTGCAGGGCTCGCGGCACAGTGGTGCACGGCAAGCGGGATTTCCGTGCCGGGAGCTCGAAGCCCTTCCGGCAAGACCGGACGGCAGGGCAATTGCAGTGCAGGGGGCGAGGATGCCCGCCATGACACGTCGGGCAAGGGCTCACCTGCAGATGAAGGGTTTGGGGCCTCAGACGGCGAAAAGCTGCTTTCGACGGATGGCTCGGTCTGACGCGGCGGCGCCTCTGAACGGGCCTCGCGGCCGGCGCCGCTGCCCCCGCAAAACCCAGGGAGGTCCACAAGGTCGGAATGCCTACTTCGCCTCGTCCTGTTGCCAAAGCGCTCCTATCGATGTGTCTTTCCATCGCGGCCCTCGCACCGGCGCACCTTGCCTGTGCGGCCAACACTTCCACGGCCCGGGACAACACCGTTCCGTCCCACGTGCTGGACATGGTCCCGCCCGACGCTCCGGCCACACAGGTCGAGCCGTCCGAGACCGTGACGCCGCCCGCAGTCGTGACGCCGCCCGAGACCGTACCGGCGGTGGTGCCGCCCACGACCCTGCCGCCCACGGACAAGCCCTCGCTCAGCTATCTGGCACCTGCGGCGGGTGCCGTCTGGTACGACGGCCAGACGGTGACCATACGCTGGACCAGCACCGGACCGATTGCGAAGGTGAAGCTCTACTACTACGGCGAGCGCACCCGTCTGGGCGGCAAGTCGCGCGGTGATTTCGGGGGTGTGGTCAACGGCGGCCTCATGCCCAATAGCGGTGAGGTGACCTGGAAGGTGCCCTGGATGGACGGCTCCCTGTTCAACCTGGCTCTGGCCGGCTTCGACGGCAACGGGCAGAAGCTGTGCTATGTGGAGCGCAAGATCGCCCTGCTCCCCCGGGAGCTCATCGATCTGCCCGAGACCTGCATCGCCGTGAGCAAGCGCGTGCAGCGGCTGTATTACTTCAGGGACGGTGTCCTCAAGCGGACGCACGTCGTGTCCACGGCGGCCGCGGGCTACACGACCCCCACCATGCGCCCGGGCTCGCACGGCGGTCGCCGGGGGGCGATGGGTAAGGTGTTCCGCAAGTCGCCGGACGCCTTCAGCAACATGTACCGCGTACACATGCTGTACTGGCTGGGGATCACCTCCTCGGGCAGTCACGGGATCCATGCCACCTCGCCGAACCTGTACTCCCGCCTGGGCCGCCCGGCCTCCCACGGCTGCATCCGCCAGCACCGGGCGGACGCCAGGGCTCTGTATGGGATGGTGTCCGTCGGCACGCCGGTGTACGTGTTCTAGAAGTCCGGCCGGAGACCCCACCTTCGCCGGGAATGTCATTGCCAGAGCGTCCGCTCCCGGCAAGAGCAGCTCGAAGAATCTCCTGGCATTCAGCGAGATTCTTCGCTATCTCGCTGCGCGAGATGGACGCTCAGAATGACATGAAACGGACCAGCCGGACTTTTCGGCTGGACCTCTAGTCAGGCTGCGCCTCAGACCGGCGAGCACGGCACGAAGGCCGGCCTCGAGACGGTGCCACGGCCGGACGGCGAGCCCGCACGGCGGGAGGCTCCAGCGCCCTGGTTGCGGCCACGGAACTCGCCTCGGACGTCAAGCAGTCCGCCCGTGCAGGCATCCAGAGGTCTGGTCCCAAAGCCCGCATTCGCCGAAAGTGTCCTTCCGGGAGCGTCCGCTTCCGGCAAGAGCCGCACGAGGAATCTCCCGGCATTCAGCGAGATTCCCCGCTATCTCGCTGCGCGAGATTGACGCTCAGGATGACATATTGACGGCGGGCGCGGCTCTTGGGCGCACCTCTGGTAGTGCTGCAGGCCGACCCTCCCGGCACAGCGGGCGGCGAGTTTCGTCCGGCCGAGAGATCGATAACCGCCGGGGCGGTGCCGGCACGGAGGGCCACTTGGCACTCACTATCGGGCTACGCGAGCAGGCTGTGGTGTTCCGGGAGCTGGCCACGCTCATCGGCGCGGGCATCACCCTCGTTCAGGCGCTGTCCGACCTTCAGCAGCGCCCCTCCAGCAAGGCCTGCCTGCACTTCCTGCGCAGCGCTCAGCGCCGCATCGGCTCCGGCGACAGCTTCTCCAGCGTCATGAACGGTTTCCCGGGCACCTTCTCCGAGCTGACGGTGGCCCTGGTCTCCGCGGGCGAGGAAAGCGGCAAGCTGGACGATATGCTCCGCGATGTGGCCGAGTACCTGGAGCGCGAGCTGGCGCTGCGGCAGATGATCGCCCAGGAGACCTTCTACGCCAAGATACTCATCGGCGCCTGCATCGTCATCCCGCTTGCCGCTCAGAGCATTATTGCCTTCATCACCCAGGGCTCGGAGGAGGGCCTCAAGGTCGCGGCCCAGGGGCTCTTGTCGTACCTGCTGCTCATCGGCATCCCCGCGGCGCTGCTCTATGCCGTGTACCGCCGGATCTCGTCCTCGGCCACCGGGAGACGCGGCATCGACGCGCTGAAGCTGCGGGTGCCGCTGCTGGGGGGCGTGGTGCGGGGCCTGGCTCTGGCCAAGTTCGCCCGAGCTTTCGCGGTCCTATTCGACGCCGGCGTGCAGTTCCAGCGCACCATCCGCCTGGCGGCCGGCACCATGGGCAATAGCTACCTCACCGAGATGGTGGCCGCCGCGGTGCCCCGGGTCGAGCAGGGCGGTCGGCTCAGTGAGGTGCTCATGCAGACCCGGCTGTCCAACGAGCTGCTAGTCAGGCTGCTGCAGACCGGGGAGCAGACGGGCAATGTGGACGAGATGATGCACAAGGCCGCCGAATACTACGAGGGCGAGACCCAGAGCCGGATCAAGAAGCTCTCCGTCACCATCGTCCCGGTGACGGTGGTCATCATGGGCATCGTGGTCGCCCTGATGGTGATCAGGTTCTACGTGGGGCAGTACTCGGAGCTGCTCAACAGCAACTAGAGGTTCGGCCGAAAAGTCCGGCCGCCCCGGTTTCTGTCATTCTGAGCGTGCATCTCGCGCAGCGAGATAGCGAGGAATCCCGCCGAATGCCGGGAGATTCCTCGAGCTGCTCTTACTGGGAGCCGACGCTCTGGGAATGACATTCCTGGCGAATGCGGGGTTTGCGGCCACCTCCAGCTCCGCACCCGCCGTGGGCGGTCGCGCTCAGCGGGAAGACGACCCTTTGCAGGAAGGCCCACCGACGGCGCCGGGGACCGGCGTCCGCCGGCAAAGCGCGTCACGCCACTGCGGCCTGCATCAGCGGCGATGGGCAGGGCAAGCGCCAGGCGAAGTCGCCCGCCCCGGACCCTCCCCATGGACACACACCCCGATCCCTATGAACTGCTGGGCCTGCCTCCCGGTGCCTCGCGGCCCCAGATCCGCCGGCGCTACCGGGAGCTTCTCCGGGCTCACCACCCCGACGTCGCTTCTGATCCCGCCTCCGCCCATGAGTACGCCGTGGCGCTGGGAGCGGCCTATCGTGCCGCGATGCGGCAGGCGCCGGCTGTACGAAGCCCGGAGGTGGAAGACCGGGCGCCGGACCCGGAGCTGCGGCGCGCGGTGGAGGATGCCGCTCCGTGGAGCAGCGTGCCTGGCCACCTTCTGCAGGAGGCAGAGGCGCTGGTGCGAAGGGGGCGGTATGTGGAGGCGCAGGTGCTGTGTGCCGAGGCCCTTCTCGTCGACCCGGACAGCGCGGCGGCCCACCGTCTCCTGGCCGCGGTATATGCGGGCCTCGGACTGGCCGCGGAGGCCAAAGACGAGCTGGCGGAGGCGGAGCTTCTGGAGCGGATGGGCCCGGCGCCGTTTCGTCCGGCGGCCGTGGCCGCTCGGCCTCGGGCCCGGGAGGCCCGTGCGGAGGGTGCGGGCGAGTCCCGCGGTGGCCCGAGTTGGGCGTGGCTGTTTGCGGGCGCCGTCTGCGCGGGCGGGTGCCTGGCCGCCGCGTTGGGCGGTGCCGGGCCACGGAGCCCGTGGCTGGGCGCACCGGCCTCGGCCGTGGGCTGGAGCATGGGGGCCGCCTGCTTGATCATGGCCGGATGGGCCGCGGCGGGCCGAGAGCCTTCGCCGCGTGACGAGGTTCGCGATGCCCTGGCGTGGCGTGGAGCATGGCCGGTCGCCCTGGCCCTCGCCGCCCTGCTGTGGCCGGCCTTGGCCCTGTTTGATCTGGCGGTGAGGCTTGTGGGGCTGCAGACCCTGCGCACGTGGCTGGCCATGTGGTCCACGGTGTGCGGCGTGCTGCTCCTAGTCGGGCTGACCCACGGTGCCGCGCCGATCTTCTGGTGGCTGGGGGGCAATGCCATCACCCTGGCGGCCCTGCTGGGCCGGCAGGCGACAAGCCGCCTGGCGGGAGCAGGTGAGGCACCAAAGCACTGAACACGGCCGGAGCTTTGTGCTACAATAGCTATGTTATCGGTTCGGCCCCATGCGGGTGGACCGTCCGTAGCGGCAGGCGGCCTGTTCAGGAGGCCACGTGTCGCCCATCTTCCGGTGGTTCGCCATGAGAATAGCCCGCACAATCCCCGAGGTCCGTGCCTACCTGCGTAGCCACCGTCTGTCGGAGCGCACCATTGGCCTGGTGCCGACGATGGGTGCCTTCCATGAGGGGCACCTGACCCTGATGCGCCGCGCCCGCGCCGATGAGGACATCGTGGTCGTCAGCCTGTTCGTCAACCCGATCCAGTTCAACGCCTCCAGTGACTTCGAGACCTACCCTCGTGACTTCGACCGCGACGCCCTCCTGGCACAGGAGCAGGGCGTCGACTTGGTTTTCGCGCCCCCGGCCGAGGAGATGTACCCCGCGGGCTTCGCCAGTTCGGTGCGGATCTCCGGGCTCACGGACACGCTGTGCGGGGCCTACCGCCCCGGCCACTTCGATGGCGTGACCACGGTGTGCAGCAAGCTGTTTTGCATCATCCAGCCCGACCGGGCGTACTTCGGCGAAAAGGACTACCAGCAGGTCCAGGTGGTGCGCCGGATGGTGGCGGACCTGAGCATGCCCATCGTCATCACCGGCGTTCCGACGGTGCGGGAGGCCGACGGCCTTGCCATGAGCTCGCGCAATCAGTTGCTAACACCCAAGCAGCGTGCAGCGGCCCCCGGGCTGTACCGGGCGCTGCAGGCGGGGGCCGAGGCGGTGCGCTCTGGTGCCGACGGCCCCACCGCCGAGGCGACCGTCGCGCAGCACCTGGCCGCCGTGCAGGGGTTCGAGCCCCAGTACGTCTCGGCCGTGGACCCGGAGACCCTGCAGCCCGCCACCTGGGGCGGGCCGCCCATGGTTCTGGCCCTGGCCGGCTTCTTCGGCAACGTAAGGCTGATTGACAATGTGGGAGTCGAGGTGTCCTGAGTGTTCCGCCATATGATGAAGTCCAAATTGCACGGCGCGCACATCACCGCCGCCGAGCTGTACTACGAGGGAAGCATCACTATCGCTCGGGACCTGATGGAGGCCGCCGACCTGCTGGATGGGGAGCGCGTGCAGGTCGTGAACATGCAAAACGGCTCTCGCATCGAGACGTACGTGATCGAGGGTGAGGCCGGGAGCGGTGTGATCTGCCTCAATGGGCCCGCGGCCCGCAGTGCCGTGGTGGGAGATGTGGTCCACATCATCTCCTACTGCCTGGCGGACGACGCCGAGGCCGCGGCGCTGAAACCGCGCGTGGCCATACTCGGCGACCACAACGAGGTTGTGTCCACCAAATGACCCCCGACCCCGCCCAGGTGCGCAGGATCGTGGCCGCCGCCCTGGAGGAAGACATCGGCCCCGGCGACATCACCACGGCCCTGTGCGTGCCTCCGGAGCGCAGGGGTAACGGCGTCTTCCTGGCCAAGCAGGAGGGTGTCCTGGCGGGCCTGTATGTGGTGGCCGAGTGTTTCCGCCAGGCCGCGCCCGAGTGCGCCGTGGAAGCGCCGGTCGCCGAGGGGCAGGCTTTCTCGCCCGGCGATGTCCTGGCCACGGTCACCGGGCCCAGCGCACAGATCCTCACCACCGAGCGCGTCGCGCTCAACTTCCTCCAGCGACTGTGCGGCATCGCCACGCTCACGGCTGCCTACGTGAAGGCCGTGGAAGGCACGGGTGCGGCGATCCTGGACACCCGCAAGACCACTCCCGGCCTGCGGCTGCTGGAGAAGGCCGCCGTGCGCGCCGGCGGCGGGCGCAACCATCGCTTCGCGCTCTACGACGGCGTCCTGATCAAGGACAACCACATCGCCGCCGTCGGCGGGCTGGCCGAGGCCGTCAAGCGCGCCCGGCAGCGGGCACCACACACCCTGAAGATCGAGGTCGAGACCACCTCGCTGCAGCAGGTCCAGCAGGCTCTGGACGCCGGTGCCGACATCATCTTGCTGGACAACATGGACCTTGCCACCATGACGCAGGCGGTGGAGTTGGTGGGCGGCCGGGCGCACACCGAGGCCTCGGGAGGAGTCAGCCTGAGCACGGTGGCCGAGATCGCCGCAACCGGTGTGGACATGATCTCCGTGGGCAAGCTCACCCACTCCCACCAGGCCGTGGACATCAGCCTGGAGCTCTCGGAGCTCTAGACGTGCCGCCGAGAACCCTGGCCGGCCCGGTTCCTGTCATTCTTCGCTATCTCGCGCAGCGAGACAGCGAGGAATCTCGCCGAATGCCGGGAGACTATTCGAGCTGCTCTTGCCGGGAGCGGACGCTCTCGGAATGACACTCTTGGCGAAGGCGGGGGTTTTCGGCCGCTCTTCTCTCCGCCCCCTGCCGGGTTCCGTGCGCTTGCTGAGCCCGCGGGCACCTGTCGACGGGTGGCGGCGCCTGCGGGTCGACGGCTCGCACAACGCGCGTGTGATCTGTTACAATGCAGGGGTAGAATGCAGTGGGACGATCCACTACGCCAGAGGAATCCTGCCATGGGAAGGCTCATACTCGGATTGCTGCTGGGCATTGCGCTGATCTTCCCCGGTATCGAGTTGCTTCGCTGGCTGGCCTCCAAGGTCCTCGGAGTCTACCCGCAGATGAGCCTCACCGATGCCTGCCTGGCCATGATCATCCTGCTCCAGGCCATCATCCTGGTGCGTGGCTCGCGGAAGACCACCCCGGCCCGCTTCCCCCCGAGTCTGGAGATGACCGGGTGGGATGTGGGAACGCGGACAGGCCGGGCCGCCCGCGTCCGTCCGCGGCGGTCCTCGGCCGCCGTGGATGAGGGCGTCCCGCAGGACCGCCACTCAAGCCGACGACCCTCGGGGCAATCCTCCGACCGCCGACGCCGCTAGCTGCTCGGGGCCACACCGCGCAGCCCATCCCTCTTGACCCAGGAGCGCAATGAGCATGGCCGATTCAGGTGCCCGGGCGATCGAGACCTTGCAGTATGCAGGCGGCGAGATCCACGACTGGCAGGGCTGCGGGGAGGCCATCTACGAGGCCATCCGGCAGATGCCGCAACTGCAGATCACGCGGTCCAAGGATGACCTGTCCTATCTGGAGCAGCAGCGAATCGCCCCCTTCGACCTCGCGGTGTTCTACCACACCGTCACCGAGCTCACCGACGCCCAGAAGAACGGGCTGCTGAACTGGGTCAACGCGGGCGGCGGCTTCGTGGGGGTCCACTCGGCGGCGGACTCCTTCCGCGACTGCCCCGAGTACCGCGCCATGGTGGGTGGCCATTTCGTGACACACCCGCAATACCGGAAGTACATGGTGAGCGTTGTCGATCCGACTCACCCCATCACCGAGGGCCTCGAGGAGTTCTGGGTGGAGGACGAGCAGTACGTCACGGACTATGACCCGCGGAACGAGGTCCTGGCCACCGCGCTTTACAAGGGCGGCCTGACGCCGGTGGTGTGGACCAAGTCCTGGGGCAAGGGCAAGGTCTGCTGGATCGCGCTGGGCCATGACGCCAAGGCCTGCCGGCAGGAGGTCTTCGTGACGCTTCTGCAGCGCGCCTGTCTGTGGGCGGGAACCAGGGACGCGGAGTAGGCCACCGGTCGGAGGCGGCGCGGTCGCCCGGCGGGGGGGTACAGGCGCGGGCGAAAACGCCGCCCTCGCCGGGAGTGTGATTCCCAGAGCGTCGACTCCCGGCAAGAGCAGCTCGAGGAATCTCCCGGCATCCAGCGAGATCCCTCGCTCTGTGGCTGCGCGAGATTGGCGCTCGGGATGACAGGAGCCCGCTCAGCCAGACTCCTCGGCCGCACTTTGGTACCTTGCACACCTCGAGTCATCCGTCCGTGCCCGGAGCTCTGGGGCATCCAACGGAGCGCCTCCGGCCGCGGGTCGCTCCCCTGACCGGGGTCCTGCATGCCAGATTCGCCTCTGCAGTCTCTCTTGCTCGAGTGGTTTGGCCAGAGCCGACGCCCCATGCCGTGGCGCGACACCACGGACCCCTACGCCATCTGGGTCTCCGAGACCATGTTGCAGCAGACCCAGGTGGCCACCGTGATCCCGTACTATCTTCGGTTCCTGGCTCGGCTGCCCACCGTGATGGCGCTGGCGGAAGCGCCGGTGGACGAGGTGCTCGCCCTGTGGGCGGGCCTGGGGTACTACTCCAGGGCCCGCAATCTCCACGCCGCCGCGGGCCGCATCGTGACGGAGCACGGCGGCCGGTTCCCCTCGGATCAGGACGCGATCCGGGCCCTGCCCGGAGTCGGCCCCTATACCGCGGGCGCGATTCTGAGCATCGCCTTCGGCAGGCCCGTGCCGGCCATCGATGGGAATGTGGAGAGGGTGCTCTGCCGCCTGTACCGGATCCCCGGCGCGCCCAAGAGGGCTCCGGCGCGCGGGCTCATCCACGGCCGTGCCCGTGACCTGGTGGCCTGCTCAGACCCGGGGAGCATGACCCAGGCGCTCATGGAGCTGGGGGCCGTGGTGTGCACTCCCACCTCCCCCGACTGCCCCGAATGCCCGCTGCAAGACCACTGCGTCACCCGCGCCGACGGCACCCAGGCCCAGTACCCCCAGTTGCCTCCGCGTGCGCCGACGGTACGTCAGGCCACCGCGGCCGCCGTGATCCGCTCCGAGGACAAGGTGCTGCTGGCCAGACGGCCGGATAGCGGGGTCTGGGCGGGGCTGTGGGAGTTCCCGCAGGTGGAGGTCGAAGGCGGGGCCCATGCCGAGCTGGCCCTCCACGTGCGCGACAGCCTGGGGCTCGTCATCGAGGTGGGCGCCCCGCTGGTGCACCTGGTGCACGGGATCATGAATCGGCGCGTCCATCTCACGGCGTACGAATGCGCCGTCACCGGCGGGAGTTTGCAGGTGGTGGGCTACACGCAGGCCCGCTGGCTCGCGGCGGGTGAACCGGCGACGCTACCGCTCAGCTCACCGCACCGCAAGATCGCCCGGCGACTGGGCACGGTCGGCGAGGGGGAGAGCACGTGATGTCCTGCGGACCTACGGGCGGCGGTTCAGCCCGGCGCAGGGCGCGTCGGAGCGCTCCTGGCTCCGGTCGGGCGCCGAACGCCTTCATGGCTCGATTTGGCCCACCGGCAGGATCAGCCTCGAGGCATGCTCCGTGCCGTGGTGGACCATGCTGACCGCCACGCGCCGGTCGTAGTCCGTGGAGGGGTTGCGCCCGGTGTGGGTGTTGATGTCGAAGTGCGGCCAACTGCTGCCGCAGATATCCAGCCGTACGCGATGGCCCCGGAGGAAGCGGTTGGCCAGTGGTCGTAGCAGCACGCGCACCAGGACGATCTCCCCCGGAGTGAGCAGCTCCGGCTCCTGCAGGCCGTTGCGGAACTTGGCGCGCTGGATGCCCTCGGAGACGGCGAGAGCAAAGCCGCCGGGAGTGTCGGGCGAGCCGGGGTACACGTCGATGAGCTTGGCAACGAAGTCCGCATCCGGGGCGTCGCTGCTGATCCACAGCTCGACCACCGGGTGGCCGACCACGGTGAGGTCCTCGGCGAGCGGCTCGGTCTGGAACACCAGCACATCGGGGCGGGCCGCCAGCGGCAGGAAGGGCGGCTGAGAGCCGAACAGATGCCGACCTTCCACCTGATTCCACGCACCGTTGGTGCTGATGCGACGCGTCCCCCCTGCCTCCAGCCGCGCCACCGTGTAGCACACACCGGTACTGCTGGGAACGGGGTCCTCCGGGTCTGAGCGCAGGCCGGTGCTCTTGGGCCCTTCGGCGGGGGGCGTCTCAGCCAGCACTCCGGGGGCCTCCAGATAGAGCTGCCTCTCCGCGACGGCGGCCGGGGGCCAGCGGTCGGAGGTGGCCCACTGCCCTCCATGATCCAGGAGCCCCTCGGCGGTCCTGGTGCCACCGCCGCCGCCCATGACGAAGAACTGAGCCCTGGCGGCGAAGCACCCCTCGTCGTCCAGCCCCTTGAGCCAGCGGTCGAACCAGCGCAGCTCATAGTCGGCAAAACGCGACGTGAGCGCGGAGGCCTCGCCGAAGGTGACCTCGCCGATCCTCGCGCCCACATCGCCGTGAGTCCAGGGGCCGAACACCACGTAGTGGTTCTCGTGGCCCCTGTCCGCGAGCCGGGTGAAGATCAGGCTGTCCGGATGGGCGTAGGCGTAGTGGTCGTACCAGCCGCAGATGTGGAGCGTCGGCACGTCGGGCCAGCGGTCGAGGTGGGCCGCCGGAGCCAGCGCCGGGTGCAGCCAGAAGTCGTCCAGGCACTCATGCCGGATGAACTCGAAGGTGAGGTCCTCATACGACGGTGCCAGGGCCAGTGGTGACCGCCCCGGCTGCAGCGGCCAGCGCTGCAGCCACTCGTCGAACCGCATCTCATACAGCGCCTGCTTGACGCCACCGTCGCCCTGGGCCTCCTTGCCGTCGCCGGCCATCATCACCATGTACGAGATGTAAAACACGTCCAGCGCCCCGCCCTGGCGCAGGACGTGGTACTTGTGGGGGTACCCGAAGGTGTGGCACATCGCGGCCAGGTGCGGCGGGCTCTGGGTGGCCGCGGCGCCCTGGTCGGCGGCGCAGTACGAGGTGCCCCACGTGCCCACCCGGCCATCGCACTCCGGCTGCGCCGCCAGCCACTCGATGGCATCATGCCCGTCGAGGTCCTCCTGCACGAAGGCACAAAAGACCCCGTCCGAAGCATAGCGGCCACGGACATCCTGGATCGCGACGACATAACCGTGCCGGGCCCAGCGCATGGCCTGCGGGTTGTTGGACTGCCCCTTGTTGTAGGGCGTGCGCAGGAGCAGGGCCGGCTGTGGGCCGACGAACCGCCCCTGCTCGGCGGGGAGATACAGGTCGGTGAGCAGTTCCACGCCATCGCGCATGGGCATCGGCACATCGGGCCGCACCAGCACTTCCGGATAGACGGGCTGTCTGGGCTCCACGAGCAGCACCTCACCAGGGGATGATCGGGGACGGCAGCAGGGAGTGTAGCATGGGGGGGCGACAGAGACAACGAGATAGGCGCAGGAGGACCTCGGCGCGTCGGCTCGTCGTT
>CAZXDD010000050.1:0-21826 GCA_964639415.1 uncultured Armatimonadia bacterium | reverse complement strand
ACCTTCTGGTCTCCTCCGAGGTCCGGGCTCCGGAGAGGCTTTCGGGAGCGACGGACAGCCCGCGGAGCAGCGGGGGACACCCGCGCTGCGCCCTGTTCTCCGTCACAGGGCCCGTGCTGCAGATGCAGGCCCTGGGAGCACCGATCGCCGGGCGAACGGATGCTCTTGAGGCCTCGCCCGACGGCCTGCGCGCGGCCTGCGTCCTGCGCGAGGTGCTGCATTGCCCGGGCGATCGTTCGCTGTGGGTACTGGACGCCTCCGGTGTGTGGCTGGGGCCGCTGGCCCACGATGTCGCCCGCGTTGCCTGGCACCCTTCGGGCGACTATCTGCTGGCTCTCATCACCGTCGCCGACCCCGCGCGGGGTGAGGGCGTGCAGCGCTGCCGGCTGCTGCGAGTGGACTGCAACGGCGCTACCAAGGTCATCCGCGCCGAGCCCCGCTTCCTGCCCGACATGCTGGTGGTGAGCTACGGTCGTGCCTTCGTCAGAGACGGAGCCGGACATCTGCTGGGCATTGAGCTGGCCACGGGGGCGGAGAAGACGTACACGGGGCTGGGCGGAGAGGTGCTGGACCTGCTGCATGTCGGGGCGGGGAAGGTGGCGGCTCTGGTGGGCTCGGCCGTCTCCGAGGGCACGCGCAGGACCGGCCGGCTGCGCTTCCTGGACAGCCCGCCTCCGCCCCCGGAACCGCGGCACTCCCGGCGCGGACGCACCGGGGCCACGAACGGCCCCCGACCCATCGATCGCGTCGCTCCCGAGGGGGTCAAGTGGACGGACGGACGCATCGTGGGGGCCTACGGCGGCTCGGGCTACCACTTCCTGCATCTGTGGTCCGAGGACGACCCGGTGGGCGTTATCGTGATGGTGGCCGAGAACGGGGCGCCCCCTCAGGAGCTCCCTGTCGTCGTCGATGGGGAGCGGAAAAAGGAGTAGGCCGGCGGCGGTCTCGACGTGGCCCGGCCCTCAGTACACCCCATACTCGGCGGAGAAGTCGAAGTACAGCTTCACCGCCTCGGCCGGCACGTTCCACGGAATGTGGTTGCCGATGCACATGAAGTACCCCGGCTGCCTCTTACCCAGTTGGCACATACGCCGCGTCATCGCCTCGATGGCATCGCGGTCATTGCTCTGCAGTATCCTGTTGTCCCCGTCGCCGGCCAGCATCTTGTCCGGGTGCCGGTCGGCGATGGCCTCGTAGTTGCCGAAAGGCTCGCTGATGAGCCCGTGGGCGCCGCAGGCAAAGACGTCGTCGGCGATCAGGTCCGGATTGCCGTCGGTCATGAAGATCACCTTGATCCCCGCATCCCCCATGACCCCGAAGAACTCCTCGTAGTACGGGTAGATGAACTCCGCGAGCCACCTGGGGGAGCACACCGGTCCGCGGGCCATGCAGATGTCGTCATGGCAGACGAAGAAGTTGATGTCTGTCAGGGCCGCGGCCTGGAACACCTTGCGTGATAGGCAGGCGAAGTCGGCCAGCAGCCGCTTGAGCTCCTCCTTGTGCCCCCCGGCGAGCTCCAGGAAGATCTCCCAGCCGAAGGTGAGCAGCGGCCACATGAACAGCGTGTTGTAGAAGCTGCCTCCCTTCAGGTGCTCCGCCCGCGGGCCACCGGGCTTGGGCAGCTCGCCGCCCTGCATGTCACGGGCGATGTCCTCCACCGAGCGGGAGTAGTCCATCTGGGCGATGACCTGCTTCTCGCGCAGGTCGAGGTTCTGGAGCGGCCGGTAGGCCAGAGCCTGCTCCACCGAGCTGAACTCCTCCCCCCAATCCCAGTGGCCCGTGAACTGCGCGCCCCAGCGCACCCTTCTTCGTCCGTCCTCGCCAATGAAGGACGACTGGTCGTCGGGCAGCCGCTGGATGGGGTCGTCCGTGGCCGGAGCGCCGCCGCCCATGTCGATGGGCAGTTGCTCCAGAGCCTTGAGCGCCGCCTGCCGCGGGTGCTCGTATGGGTCGAGGCCGGAGATGAGACCATAGAAGTCCGGGTTGGAGATGTGCTCCCAGTGGGGGATGCGGTCCACGGGCTCCAGTCGCAGTCGCTTCAATGCACGATCGGGGTTCATGCGGTGCTGTCCTTGTTCGCCGAGTGTAGTGTCAACGTGGCCAAGCCGCGGCCGGGCCTGGGCGGCAGCGCTGTGCAGCCGGGTCGGCTCCCCACGAGGCCCCCCCTGACCCCGGTCGGCGGCTTCCGCGTCGGTACTGCCGTGGCCGTTGGCAGCCGTCTACCTCTCCCGGGCCCGACGGGCCGACCGGGAGAGTCGGCCGCCCCTGCGGGGCGCTTACGGGTGGGGGCCGCCCGCGGCGCGTTCCTCGGCCCTGCTGATCGGCCACTGCGCTATGGGGGCCATTCCGGGGCCAACGCGGAGTGCCGGTGGGGCCCACTGTGGGCCGTACGCGTCATGTCGCGGCGGTGGCTCTCCCCAGGCGGCCCTCACCCGTCAGACCGAACCCGCGGTGCGGGCGCGCCTGCCGACCTCTCCCGGACGCCCCCTTCGGGGGCTGGGAGAGGTGATCGCGCCGGCGGCGCCCCTCAGGCCGGCGCCACGTCCTGGCCCCGAGGACGGCGCAGGTACGCGGCTCAGCCTGTCGTTGCCCCCCAACCTTTGGGCCTCACCCCGTACCTGTCCATCAGCCCGCGCAGGTTGCCGCCGAGGATCTTTCTCTTGTCGCCCTCAGGTATCCT
Source organism: uncultured Armatimonadia bacterium (assembly GCA_964639415.1). Lineage (GTDB taxonomy): Bacteria > Armatimonadota > Zipacnadia > Zipacnadales > JABUFB01 > CAYRFY01. The sequence goes on along the minus strand of CAZXDD010000050.1, from coordinate 19,146 downwards.
CGCATACAGGATCGGGCCCAGGCCCCAGCCGATGGGCAGATCCGTGAGATCCGAGCCGAAGAGCAGCCGGTCGGCGCCGTAGACCTCCACCGCCCGCTCCGTCTGAAACAGCCCCAGCAGCGGACAGGTGCAGATGTACAGGTTGTCCACATCCCGCGCCACATCGGCGTAGTCGAAGGTCATGTGCCCGGTGAAGAAGCACGCACTGGGGTAGGTGGTACACAGCCTGCGCATCTGCGTCGCCGAGCCCCAGACGTGGTTGAGCATGAACAGACCGTGCTCGTCGGCGAAGCGACAGGCGACGTCGATCATCGGCCCCTCGAGGGGGTAGTGCTGGAAGCTGGGGGCCAGCTTGATCCCCTGCATGCCCAGTTCGAGCCCGCGCTCCATCTCCGCGACCATGCGGGCCTCGCCCCGGTTGGGATTGACGAAGGTGAAGCCCACGAAGCGGTCGGGGTAGGCGGCGATCACCTTCGCCGCCTCGTTGTTGCCGTAGACCTCGTCGGCCATGGAGCCGGCGAAGGAGAACACGCAGCAGGCCCGGATGCCGAACTTGTCCATCTCAGCCACGATGTCTGCGGGGCCGTCGTGCACCACGTGCCGGTTGCTGCACCAGCCGATGTGCCCGTGGCAGTCGTGGAACTGCTCATCTCGCAGGGACTGCCGCCGCCGCGACTTGTCGTGCAGTCGGTCTGTCGCCGCGGGGAACTGCACCCTGTCCACGAACTGGCTGTTCTCATTCCAAGACAGCATCTGGCGCAGGTTTCCGCCGGCGATGGCCCCCAGCTCGTCGGGGCTGATGTCGGAGTAGTTGAGTTGCACCAGCGGGATGGCCGGATTGCGCTCCGGAAGGCGAGAGCTCCACACAAGCCTGTCGGCCCCAAACTCGCGGCAGATGAACTCCACCCGGTGGTGCAGCCAGATCGAGGTCATGTCGACCCTGAGGTTGGGGCAGGCCGCCAGAGCCTGGTACAGAGCCCGCTGGCTGCCGTAGATGCGGCTCTCGGTCACCACCAGCGGCAGGTCGGGGAAGGCGCGACAGAGTCCGACGATGCCCGGCCAGTCGGTGGCATCGGTGAGCCCCGGCTCCCGCTGGGTCTCGGGGGAGACGAACACAGGTACTCGGGCCTCCTCCAGGGCCGCCAGGAGGTCACCCAGGACCCAGTCCTCCAGACGCATGTCGAACTGCTTGTGGAACAAGAACAGCGCACCCACGCCGTGCTCGCGCATCTTGGCCACCAGCTCCCCGGGTGGTGCCAGCTCCCGGCTGTGGGTGGCCAGGCCGGCCCAGGCGGGGATGAGGCGGGGATGGTCGCGGGCAAGCTCCAGTATGCGCCGATTGCCCTCGATCGGATTGGTACTGGCGCACAGCGTATCCACCACCAGGGCCTGGTGCACCCCGCAGTGGTCCATTGTCTGCAAGGTCTGCTCGGGAGTCTCGGGTATCCCGTCGCCGCCGCGGATGGTGCGTCCCAGAAAGCAGCAGGCGTCGATGTAAGTGATCTCCTCCATCGTGTGAGCGCTCCATTCAGTGCTGTGGGGTGTTGGCCGTTGCCGTTCGCCACATCTCCCAGGCCCGAAGGGCCGCCCGGGAGAGGCCGGGCACCCAGGCTCGGCGGCGCCGCTCTGTAGGGCGCGGGCCTGTACCGCGCCGGGGGGATCCCCAGCACCCGCGCCGCCCGACAACGGCGGACGAGCGACGGCGAACGGCCGTGGCGCCCGTCGTAGGTTGGGCGGGCCTTGCCCTCACCCGTCTGTTCAGGCCCGCACGACGAGCCCGAACAGCCGACCTCTCCCGGTCGCCCCGTTCGGGGGCTGGGAGAAGTGAACGGCCGCCAATGACCGCCTACCCTTCCTCGAACCTTAGATCGGCCGCCAACCCAAACGGCCGGTTGGGGTACCTCAGCAGCAGTGTCTCTCTCTCGGCAATCGCCTCCACGGCGACTTCCCGCCCCTGTGCGTCCAGCACCTCCACCGCGGCCGTCCTGCCACCCGTGAACACCCGGCAAGTCCCCATCGTTCCCGAGGCCCCGGAGAGGATGGCCGCCACCCGCTGGGCGCTCGCGGCGGACCACTCCACGCACGAGGACGCGAACAAAAGCGACGGGTCTCCCGCCATGTCGGGCGCCACATCCCGCAGCACCGCCAGCCCGTCGGGGGCCAGCTCTACCCCGTCCACGACGGGTAGCGCCGGGTCCAGGACGTTCACGAACCGCCCTGCGAGCGTGAGCCCTTCGTCGAAGGTCCTCGCCACCGTGTAGCGCCCGCGATCGGTGCGCAGGTAGCCCTGCTCGCGGTATGCCTGTCCGAGGTGCTCTTCCATCACATAGCGACACAGGGCCCGCAGTTGGTTCGCACTCTGTGGCGAGCGGGAGAACCACGAGCCCGGAGCCCCGAAGTGCAGGACCCAGCCGTCGCCGACGGCCTTCTGCGACAGCAGCGCACCGGCCTTGCCTCGATAGAGCTCCTCGGCCCCCGAGCCCTGATAGTGCACGACGGGGACGGACGGCGGGAGGGCGATCTCGGCGGCCCCCAGAGCCGGGGCGCCCATGGCCGCGAATGAGTTCTGCCCCGCCGAACGCTCCGATGTGGCGCGGATGAGGTACTGGTTGCCGATCCGCACGGCCAGTGTGGCCGGCGTGCCCGGGTCGAGGCGGAAGCCGTAAGTCACCGATCGGTCGCCATCGCAGAAGCGGAAGCCGTCGGGGTTCAAGGAGCTGCCGTCATCGGCCGCGATGAGCTCACGCTCCTCATCGCTGCCGGGCCGGACATGCAGCGTCACCGGGCGGCCGTCTCGGGTCCCGCTGACAGTCAGCTCGCGGATCAGCGCGCCCCAGCCGTCCTCCTGGAGACTGTCTTCAAACCGCACCAGCGCCCGCCCCTCCCCGAGGAAGGGGGCAAGGTCGATGCTCTCCACGGTCTCATTGCCCAGATCGCGCCCGGTGTAGTCCGTTCTCGCCACCGTCGTCCAGGCAGCGGCGTCTTCCCCGGTGACTGTGCGCCCCGACACGTCCAGACCGCAGAGGGAGAGCAGGTGGTCCTGTGGGGAGGCAAAGCCCCGCTCCTGCCACCAGGCGGGCACCGCGTTGTACGGGTCTTCGCCGCCCAGCAAAACCAGGCACCCGCCCCTGCGCGCCCAGTCGGCCAGGGCCTGGTTGATCTCAGGCTCCATGGGCTTTTGGAAGTCGTAGGAGACGAACAGGAGCCGGTAGCGGTCCAGATAGCCCGGATCGACGGCGCGGTCCAGGTGCGGGACCTCCACGGGGATACCGCGCATCAGCAGGGGAAGGGCGACGCCGTAGAAGCAGTCGAGATCGCTGCGGTGCGGCGCCCCGCGCTGCCACATGGCCGAGTCGGACAGGAAGGTCCCGATGCCCTCCGGCCCGCAGTGGCTGTGCACGGCCGTCTGGTTCTGCATGTCCGATAGCGCATTGATGACGCTGCAGATCTCGGTGGCGAAGCCGTCCGGGACGCGGCCGAAGATCCGCGTGGGCCAGGGCATGGTCTCGTAGTGGGTCACCTCGGGGAACATCAGCGCCGCCGCCAACGTGCGCTCATAGTTGACGTGGTAGTCCTCCATGGCGCGGTCCGGGTTGTCCTCCAGCGGGTCCATGAGGAACCACAGCTCGATGGGAAGGTCGCGCACCAGGCCGACGCAGGAGGCGTACTCCAGGTAGGCGTTCTCGAAGGTGCGCTCCCTGTGGTCTCCTGCGTAGGTGATCGGCGTGCGCGCGGTGCCCGTCCACACCTGGGCGATCATGGCGTCCACTTCGCCGGTGGCGATGGCGTCGTGGTGACCGAAGACGATACCCCACGCCGTGTAGCTCAGCGGGCTGTGGGCCAGCAGGTAGCGGGGCACCGCCGGGTCCACACTGCGGGCACCGGCGTAGCAGGCCTGCAGAAGCCGGCGCTCCAGAGCGACCTTGAGCCTGTCCGACCTGTACCTTGCCTCCACGGAGCCCGCCTGATCCTCCCAGGGCTCGCCGTAGAAGTCCCGCCACTCGCGCCTGAAGGCCGGGCTGTACCCGGCGTTGGAGAAGAACTCCGGCTCCTCCGGGCAGGCGGCCCGGGCGCCACGAGCGACGGCCTCGGCAAAGTACCGACGGAAGAGCTCCCTGCGATTCTGCGTCGGCACCATGTAGTAGCTGCCCGGCCCGCAGGTCAGTGGCTGCCCGCGGGAGTCGGTCTGCACCTCGTCGCTCCCGGGCGTGCCGTTGTGGGTCTCCTGCAGCCACTCCGCTCCCGCCCTGAACCCCACCATCACCTGGGGCTCATAGCCCATGGCGGCCCACGAGGCGATGCTCTCCGCGGAGTTGCCGGCAATGATGATGCGGTCGACCTTCAGATCATTGTCCTCCCGGTAACCGGTGGGCGTCTGGAGACTGGTGGTCTGCTCCCGTGTCCGCCGCGCGCTCCGTGCGCCATCCTCGGGAGTGATCCCCAGCCACTTCTCCAGGCCGTCGGGCAGGCCGTTGCCATCCGTGTCTGGAGGCAGGAGGTCCTCGGCCCGGAGCTCCCGCCAGCCCTCGGTAGGCAGCTTCGTGGCACTCAGCATACTGCGGGCGTCCTGGGGCCGGGAGCCGCGCAGGAGAACCGGTGCGACGATCTCTACCGTCGCCCCAGAGCGGACCTGCAGGGACAGATCGGCGGCCCGGGCTCCTTCGGGCGCCGTCACTTCGCCCACGACGGCCATCCACTCCGCGCCGAGAGCCTCCAGCGAGGGCCCCTCCTGACCGAGGAACGGGCCGCCGAAGAAGCGGACGAACAGACGGTCCCTGCTCTCGCCGGGATCGCCGGGCAGGGCCCGCAGCAGGGCTCCGACGGTAAGCACATCGCCGGCCTCCACCGGCACACGAGATGAGCTCAGCCCGGCCCAGTCCCGACCGCTGCCCTGAAGCCGCACACAGCGGTGGGCGCCGTCGGCGGAGATGAGGCGGGTCACCCGGTTGCCCGCGGAGGCGTTGTAACTCCAGCCCGTCGGGCTGAAGATGCCATCGAGCAACTCCGGGTTCTGCAGCAGGTTCTGAGCCGGGGCGGGGAGACTGAGGAGAAGCACCATGGTGAGGAGTATAGGCGGAATGGTGTATCGCGTCGCCGGTGGCATCGGTTAGCTCTTCCTTCCGGCCCTGCTCCGCGGTGTCTGCCGCACGCGTCGGACCCGGAGGGACCTGATGGGCACGAAGGCCCCGTGAGACAGGATGGGCACGGTATCGCTCACGTCCACGGCGGCAATGAGGTCGATATCCGCGGAAAAGCCGGCGGTCTCCAGCTCTCGCCCGGAGCTGCAATGTGCCAGCAGCCCGTGCACGTTGGTCTCGGCGCCGCCGAAGGCACACAGGGCTGCGTAGGCCTCTGGAGACATGCTACCTTTCAGGTGGGCGATGACCGCTCCGGCTCCGATGAGGTCCTCCACGGCCGGGCGCAGTGAATCGTCCACCTTCCAGCGCTCACCGGCGGGTACCACGGAAATCCGCCGGCCCATCTGCATGGCCGCCTCAGCCACGGCGCGGCAGTTGCGCAGACACCCGCACAGGGTGATGGTGGAGCCGGTTGCCAGGCTCAGCGACGACCCATTGGGCGAGGGCAAGACCAGCCGCGTCCCCGCCGGGATGCCTGTTAGCGACTCCGGCGAGAGCGAGTACCTCGCCTTGCTGCGCTTCCCGACGAGCTCGGCGTCCAGCGAGTCGGCGAACTGCCGGGCCGAGGCGTCACGCCGGCCGTAAGGGTAGACCACCGCGCCGCGCCCCACGGCGATCTCCACACAGGTGGAAAAGGACATCACGTCGACGATGACGATCACGTCACTGCTCGCGGCCAGCTCCGCGACGCCGCGTTGGCCCCACTCGCAGCGCACATCGAAGCCGCTTTGGTCGAAGGTCACTGATATCCCACCATTGTCCGTGCCCCGGCAGGCGTTCGATGAAGCTCCCGGCGACCGCGGACCACGCTTCGCCCAGGTCACGCTCCCGGAATGAGCCAATGCTGCGACGCCCGGGACAACGGTGGTAGCATTCCTATGACATACTCCGTACGTGCTGAGCCAGGCCCTCCACGATCGGCGTATTGGGTACCCTCAGTCCGGCAAGCCTCAGCGGCGAGAGGTCGTAGATGCGGTGGCACATGAAGGGCGCCAGGTCCGGCTGTTGGCCAAGAGTCGCGGCGATGGGCAACTCCTCCACACGCAGGGCCACCCCCAGGCAGTCGGCGATGATCTCATAGTACCGGCGGGACTCGATGATGTCTGGGCCCGCGCTGCAGAAGATCCGGCGGTTGCACAGGCGACTGTCGTGTACACTGAGAATGAGCCCCGCCAGGTCTCTGGCGAAGATGGGCTGCTGCAGGAAGTGGCCGCCCCCCACGAGCTTGAGAGCCTCCCGGGCCTTTATCCTGGCAATGAGCTCCGGATCGCGTCCGTGCAGGGGCAGACAGCCGAGCTGCGAGCCCGGTCCGTAGATGTGGCAGGGCCGGAAGACCGTCCATCGGCTTCCCCGCAGATCGCCGCGCTCCAGCTCCAGCTCGCACAGGCGCTTCTTGCCGCCGTAGCCATCCGCGATGAAGTAGGGGTTGTCGAAAGGTTGCGGGAAAGCGCGCCGGGCCGGGTCGTAGACGAAGTCGGTGGAGATGAAGACCAGGTGGCCGCAGCGGCCGGCGAAGACGGCCACATCCTGGCGGACGTCCTGAGGCTCGTAGCCGATGCAGTCCACCACCATGTCCCACTCGGCCCCATTGTGGGCAACGGCCTGCTCCAGGGCTCCCGGCACCTTGCGGTCGGCCACCAGCGCCGACACCCCCGACGGCAGTGGCCGGTGCCCCCGCGTGACCACCGTAACCTTGTGGCCGTGGTCCACGGCAACCTTCGCCAGCGTGCCGCTGACGAACCCGCTCCCGCCGATGATGAGCAGTCGAATGGACTCGATACCGGCCATGGAGTTGTCTCCTGATGGTTGAGGGCGTCTGCCCGCCATTGTCGCCCGTCGTCGCCGTCCGGCCGTTGCGCTCTGCCGTCTGTCGTCGTCGTCCGGAGGGGCCCAACTGCGCCGGCCACCGCCCTACCCTCCGGCCTCGCGCACCCGTGCGTGCTCCCTCAGTGCATGGGTGAGGTCGTGCAGATCGAACACGTAACCGAACATCGTCGAGGTCTTCCAGTAAGCGTACTCCAGGTTCCTCTCACCGACCGACGACTCCTTGTTCTCGATGGCCACACAGCCCCCTCTCACCGCCGAGCACAGGTAGCCCTTGCGGCTCATGTCACACATGCCCCCGGGCGAGAACCACAGGCACCAGTTCAGGGCCCAGCCGCAGTAGAGGATGTGGTCCACGCCCCTGTTTCTGAGCAGGCGGCCAAGCTGCCACGACTGGGAAGCGCAGACGTCGCCCTCCCGCGGCTGCAGGAGTTCCCACGCGTCGGAGAAGTCCAGCTCCGGCAGGGGATAGGTCGCCTCGGGTCTTGCCTCTCGCGGCAGGTCGAACACGTCCCGCATGTGCCGGGCCCAGCGCTCCTGGTCGAGGGGAATGCGGTCCGCGTCGGGCGGTGGCGGGTCGCCGACCTCCGCCAGACACGCCTCCCACACCGGGCCGGTGCCGTCGGCCCCGCTGACATGGGCCACCAGCAGTCCGGCGTCTCGCGCGGCCTTGACAAGTGGCGGCAGCCGGAAGGCCACCATCTGCATGGTCCGCGGGACCCACTCGACGGTTCCCAGCGCGTCGGGGGAGCGGGTGTCCGGCCCAAACTCAGTACCGACGGTGAGCCCCGTGTCCGGCAGGTGCATCAGCACCAGGCAGGTCCGGCTCAGGTCCAGCTCGCGGACCTCGCTGTCCCAGCCGGAGAACCCCGCCGCCGCTTCATTCCAGCGCGAGAAGTCCGCCGGGAAGTGGCGGTAGATGCCCCAGGGCAAAGAGATGACCCGCCGCTCCGCCGGCTGGGCGTTGGCGGTGGATAGCAGCAGCAAGGCGCCCAGGGCCGCAAGGAGCACGGCCAGGCAGTGCGGATGATCGGTGAGCATGGCAGGGCCTCGTCTCATGGAATGGGACCGGGTCTACAGGCGCGGCCGGAACCCCCCCCTTCGCCGGGAATGTCATTCCCAGAGCGTTCGCTCCCAGAGGGAGCGGCGCGAGGAATCCCCTGGCATTCAGCGAGATTCCTCGCTATCTCGCTGCGCGAGATGGACGCTCAGAGTGACACATTGGCGGCAGAACCGGCTTCTCGGCCGGACTTCCAGGCAACCGCGCGTGACTACCGAGCGTCTCGCATCTGCTGCGCCGCCCGGGCGTACTGGCCGCTTTCGTAGGCCTCGCCGAAACCCTCCCACCACGGCTCCGTGGAGAACCTCGCCTCCGCCTGCATGTACAGTTCCTGCCGGGTCAGGTCCAGATAGTACCGGCGCGCCTCGGCGCTGAGGCCCAGCTTGTCGGCGGCGTAGAACTCACGGGGCCGGATCGAGTGCCACCAGTCCTCGAACACCGAATGCGTCGACTGCCCGAGTCTCTGCTTCATCGCGTGGATCAGGTCGCCATTTCCGTCGATGGCCTGCTGGACCCACCGGCGGTAGCGCCGGGTGAACGGGCCATAGTCGATGGGTGCCGGCTCGTACCCGCAGTCGACGGGGGCGGCGGTGTACTCGGGCACGCCGTCGGCGTCCCCGTCCCAGCTCCAGTGGTCGAAGTACCCGTCGCCGTCCCGATCCTCATAGGTGATCCTGGCGTCGATCTTCGTGTCGTGGTTGTAGTCCACCTCGATGGTGCCCGTCTCGGCACCCAGCAGGTGCAGGCGTCCGTCTGCACTCCAGTAGTACAGCTTCATCTTGCCGCTGTAGTCCTTATCGGTCTCCCACCGCTTGTTGCCCTCATTCATCGGGTAGCCGCCCACGCCCTCCCAGCGCTCGTGATGCTTCTCCACTGCATCGGCTGGGTTTACGTTGTTGTCGATCTCGTCCCAGCACAGGCGGCAGGACTTCCAGTCTCCGGCCTCGGCCACTTCCCGGGCATACGGCCAGTCCAGATAGGGGCCGGTGACCTGTCCATTACGCAGCGTCTCGGTGGTGGACTTGCCGTCCGGCACCTGCGCCAGTCCGACGCAGTTGAAGGAGAAGTCGTAGTCCCGGCGGTTCCGAACCGGGTGGGTGTCATTGTCGGCGTCGAAGCTGTAGCGCAGGGTGCGGATGTCTATGCCCTCGCCCATGAACTGCATGGTCATCTCCGCAACGCCGTCGCCGTCCAGATCGTGATGGGTGAAGGGCGCCTCGAGGAAGGCCGTGAACTGCCGGGCATCCCGGTCGTAGCCGAACATGCAGAAGATCTCGTCGCCGTTGAAGTCCGAGTTCCACTGGCAGTGGTACTGGTCGTATTCGTAGTTGCGTGTCCACCACATCCTGTCGTCATCGCCCACATCACGGATGACGACGACCTCCACCCGGTCCACGTGCCAGCCGCCGGCGGCGTAGTAGATGTCCATGCGGTCTGCATCACCGTCGCCGTCATCGTCCCAGTAATCCACGGCCCGATCGATGCTGCCGTCGCCCTTCCAGTCGGCCACATAGCAGTCGCTGTCCTCGTCGCCGAGGCCGTCGGGTCCCATGTCGTCGTCATCGTCGATGACCCGCACCAGCATGGGGTGCACCGTGTGCCGCGGATCGGTGTCGACGAAGTCGCAGACATCCGGGTCGCCGTCGCCGTCGAGGTCTCTGAGGATCCGCTGCCCGGGCTCGAGGGCCCCGACGGCCTCCCGCTCCTGGCGGGTCATCTGGGCCCCCGGCCCCAGTGCGTCCAGCAGGATCTCGGCGTTGGTGCGCCGGAGGGCCTCGGCCTGCTCTCGGTACATTGCCTGCAGCGGCGTGACGGCCGCGGGGTCCTCAAGCAAATACACCCCCACCTCCCGCACATGGTAGCTGCGGGCGGGCACGCTGGTATCGGTGAAGGTGATCCTGACGTGCTGACACGTGACCGGGTCGAAGGCCACGGTCTGCCGGCCCTTGGGCGTCCCCTCCGTTCTGTCGGCGACCTCGGTCCACGTCGCGCCGTCGGCGCTGACGGCCACGGTGAAGCGGTACCAGTGGCTGCCCTCGTGGTAGAGGTACAGCTCCACCGTGTTGACGGTGCGCGGGGCGGCGAGGCGCACCACCAGCGGGGTGTCCAGATAGGCCCAGGCGTAGCCGTCGAAGCGGCCGTCATTGGCCACCGGCGGGAGAGCGGCGCCGGCCGAGGAGTTGCTCGGCCCGGTGACGGTTCCGCCCTCGGTGGCCAGCGCGAAATCCACGGGCTCTTGACCGCAGGCCGTCAAAGGACAGCAAAGCAGCAGAAAACAGGCGGTAGTCAGGAGTCTGTCCGGCATGGAGGTTCGTCCTCTTGTCGGTCCAAGATGGCGTCCTGCGCCGGGCGTGCGGACCGGCCGTCACGGGCGACGGACGCGCAGCATGCCACCCCTTCCCCGCCGGTTCCCGGTGGCCTCCTTTGCTTCGCGAGCCCGGCCCGGGGCCTCCGCCCGCCGCGCCGGGCAGGACGCCTCGGCCCCGCGCTGTCCACGGGCGTAGCCGAGTGCACAGAGGTCCGTGGCTCTGGGGGGCGAATAGTCTAGCGACACACAATGCGGCCCTCCCCACCACCCCTGACCGACCGGAGGCGTTGTCCCGTGCGCGCTCACATCGTGCCGCTCATCGCGGTCCTCTCCTGCTCCTGCGCGATGTCCCAGGAGATGCTCCAGAACCCGGGCTTCGAGGCAGGCCCGGGCGAGGGAGTGCCCACCGGCTGGGCGCGCTACGGCGGAGACGAGCCCGAGAGCCAACTGCAGATCTCGGCGGAGGCCCGTTCCGGCGCCAGAGCCCTGCGGCTGATCGACACCGGGCCCGAGGAGCGCGACAATCGTTGGGCAGTGGGTGTCAGTCAGACGCTCGATGTCGAGCCGGGGGCGATGTACCGGGCCGAGGCGTGGGTGAAGTGCTTGGCCCGCAATCATCCCTCGGCCGTGAACCTCCAGCTCACATTTCGACCCAGCAACAAGGTCTTCGTCACCCGCCTGACACCGCCCATCGGTGGCGACTGGCAGAAGTTCACCGTCATCGGCGAGGCCCAGCCCGGAGATACGCAGGTCATCTTGTACGCCTACACCATGCACTTTTGGACCTGCGACTGTCTGGTCGACGACCTGTCTTTGATGCCGGTGAGCCGCGAGGCCTTCGGCGACCGCCTGCCCCTGGTGGCCCTGGGGGGCCTGGGCATCGAAGAGGTGCGGCCTCTGAGGCTGCAGACGCCCCTGGTGCTCGAGGGCAAGCCGGCGGCGACCATCTGCGCGCCGCAGCAACCCGAATGGCAGGAGGCGGCCACCGCCCTGCAGGCGGCCATCGCCCACAAGACCGGCGTCGAACTGCCCATCGTCGATGAGGGGGAGGGCCTGCTGGACACCGAGCAGACCATCATCGCCCTGGGCAATCTGAACAACAACCTCGTCACCCAGCGCCTGCACTGGAACAAGTACCTCATCGCCGACGCTCTCACTCCGGGGGCCGGCAGGTTCGTCCTGCGCACGGTGCACCAGCCCTTCAACTTCAAGCCCAGCGTGAACGTGCTCACTGTCGAGGCTTCGGACGCCGCCGGCTGCGCCGCGGGTGTCGAGGCCCTGCTCGCCCTGCTGCCGGGGGCGGCCGATGGCAACCTGATACTTGCCGAGCCGCTCCTGGTCAACCCCGCGTACACGCCGCTGGATCAGGCCGCCACACAGGTCCTGCTGGATCAGCCGCTGTCGCGCGATCCCTGGAGGGACTTTTGGTCCAACGCCAACCTCTACCGCGACCGCGGCGACATCGCGTATGCTCAGAAGGCCAGGCAGATCCTGTTCGCCATCCTCCAGCAATACCAGGACGACCCCTCCAGGGCCGTCACCTGGCCCGAGGAGACCACGAGCAACAGCATCGGCCCGGCCTGGGACGTGCTGGAGGAGTGCCCCATCTTCTCCGCCGAGGAGCGCCTTCAGGCGACGAACACCCTCCTGATGGTCAACTACGAGCTGACCCGGCATGTCTCCGGCTGGGGACAGCAGGCGGACAATGACACCATCACCTGGAACCACACCACCTTCCCCATCCTGGGCATCTTCTGGATCTCCCGCTACATGCAACGCTGGTACGGGGACGTAGACAGCAAGATCGCGATGATGATGGCCGAGGTGGAGGGCTGCTTCCGGGGACAGCTCAAGTCCTGGAAGCCCCAGTGCGATGCAGACGGGTACCTCACCATCGTGCCGCGGCACCTGATGGAGTACACGCTGGCCCAAGGCGACTACTCCTGGTTCGAGACCGGCAAGTGCCGGCAGTTCGCCGAGTACCTCACGGCTCTGTCGGACAACCGCGGTGTGCAGCCCGGCCTGGGTGACTCGGGGTACTCCACCACCCCGGGGTACGAGCTAAGCGGCCTACCCATGGCTCTGTGGTACTACCGGGACGGCCGCTATCTATGGCGCCTACAGCAGGTCATGCAGGGCAACTGGCCAAACCCCTACGACCAGAGCAACACGCCCCGCAAGTGGTACTCGATGGCGGGACTGACCATCACGCCCCTGGACCCGGAGAACTACAGCTACTCCAAAACGCGGTCGTACTACGGCGAGCCCGTCACTCCGCCCAACGTGCCGTACGAGAAGTCCTTTGACAAGATCACCTTTCGCCAGAATGTCGAGCCCGACGGCGAGTTCCTGCTCCTGGACGGCTACTCATCCGGCAAGCACCTGCACTACGATGGGAACTCCATCATCAAGTTCAGCGCCGACGGGGAGGACTGGCTGGTCGATGCCGACTATCTGGTGCGGAACACCACCGAGCACAGCATGGTCAGCATCATCCGCGACGGTCGCGCCGACCAGACGATCCCCGTCTGCACCAGTATCGAGCGCGTCGGCAACTTCCGTCGCGCCGCGGTGACCCAGACCCGGGTCAGCGACTGGAACCAGACCGACTGGACGCGGCACATTGCCTGGCTCAAAGGCGAGTTCTTCCTGGTACTGGATGAGTGCCGGGCGAATGTCGCCGGGGAGTACACCTTCGAGAGCGTGTTCAAGACCCTGGACAGGGGGCGGCAGGAGCTGGCCGAGGGGCGCGAGTTCACCACCCGGGTCGCCTCGTGGGGCGGCGTGGGGAGCCGCGAGCTGGTGACCGTGAGAAGCCCCGAACCGGGGGTCGAGGCTGCGGTGAGGTTCGCCGAGCCCCGGTCGCAGCTCGACTTCCCGCTGGAGGCCCCGGCCGGCGAGTACGAGATCACCCTGTTCGCCAGAGGCCTCGACGGCGGCAGCGACAGCTTCTTCGTCTCCGTGGACGACGGTGCCCCGGTGGCCTTCCACATCGGATCACAGCGGTTCGGCCCGTCCAGCAGCAACTGGGCTCAGGATGCCCCCACGCCGAACGTGACCGTCCCCACAGACGGTCTGCATCGCCTAAGCGTGACTTTGCGTGAGGGGCCCGGCTGCATGCTGGATCGCGTACTGATCCGCAATGCGGCGGGCGAGACGGTGCTCCAGTTCGAGGCCGAGCAGGCCCCACAGCTCCCGGTCGAGACGCTCCAGACGCCGCCGGACAAGAGGTTCTTCATCAAGTCGGACGGGACTTGCCGGTCCTCGATGAGCACGCGCACCAGCAACGTTGGCCTGGCGGTCCGCAGGCTGCACCAGCGCTTCGGCGGGCAGATGGAGGCCGACGACCGGGCCTCGAGCATGAGCATACTGTACAACGATGATGCCGCCGAGGCGAAGGGCTACGACATCCGCCGCCTGGGCACGCGCAGTGCGCTGATCCTCAAGGACGACGAGCCCTTCGGCCTGTACAGCGCCGATGTCTCCGAGCTGGGCCTGCCTCCGAACTTGAGCACCGACGCCGCGGCGCTGCTTGTCGTCGGGCAGAACCTGTTCCTGGTGGACGCCACGAGCCTGGGGCCTGAGGGCCCTCGGATGGACGCGCCCGTCTGCGTCGAGCTCGACCTTGACTCCGGCTATGGCATGGTTCACGCCGAGCGCACGACGCGGGTGGCGCTGCCGGGTGGGTTGGAGTTTGAGGTCTTCCGCGGGGTGATGGACTTCGAGGTGGGGATGCTGGATGGGACGATTGACACGGCGGCGCTCAAGGCCCTTCCGGGACTGCTGGCTGCAAAGGCCGTCACCCCACCCGCGGGCTCCGCGACGCAGGCCGCCGACCGCGGGCTGCGGCCGCTGTGGCGCACGGCGGCCGTGAGCGTCGACGGCGCCCCGGCCACCGTCGCCGGGCTTCTGCCCGTAGACATCGATGCCGACGGGAGCCAGGAGGTCATCGCACTCCGTGGGCCGCAGGCCGTCTGCCTGGACAGGTCCGGCCGCGAGCTGTGGGTCTTCTCCGCCGCCGACAGGCTCAGCGCCGTCGCCGCAGCCGACCTGCACGGCGAAGGTACGCTGCAGGTGCTCGTCGGCGGGGATGACGAGCATTACTACATCCTCGACGCCCGGACAGGCGCCGAGCAGGCACGCTGCCGGGTGGAGACTCTCCTGCGGGTCGGGACAAGCAGCGTGCGTCAGCCCCGGGTGGCCGCCATCTGCGTGGGCGACGTCGACCTGGACGGCGTGCAGGACATCATCGTCGGCACCAAGAACGGCAACATCGCCCGCTACGATCTGGACCTCAAGCTCGTGTGGAGCTTCGACCAGATCGAGCACGGCACCCGGGACATGGTGCTCGTCGACCTGGCGGAAGACGAGAAGCTGGAGATCGTCGCCGAGAACAGATACGGCGCCGTGGAGGTGCTGAGCGCCGCCGGGCATGCCAGGACCGGCACCTACTCTGAGCTGGGAGACGTGGAGATGGCCATTGGGGACATCAACGGCGACCGCAAGCTCGATATCGCCAACGGCTCTTCCACGGGCGCCTTCAACTGCCGCACCTACGGCGGGGCCGAGCTCTTCAGGTTTGACAACGCCGGCTACGGGGTGCTGGACGTGCGGATCGGCGCTCTGGAGCCCGACGGGCCGCCTCTGGTCCTCCTGGCGAGTGAGACGGGCTACGTGTACGCCCTGAACGCCGCGGGCGAGGTGGTGGCCCGCTGCAATCTGGGCGAGGCCGTGCTTGAGCTGGAACTGCTGCAGACCGCCACGGGGACCGAGGTCCTCGCAGGCTGCCGCGACGGTCGTCTCCACAGCCTCAACGCGCGGCTCGAGCCGATCCGTGAGTTCTCCTGCGGCTGGCCGGTGGAGCGGCTTGCCGTGGCCGAAGGTCAGGGCGAGCCGCTGCTCATCGCCGGTGGTGCGACAGAGGTCGTGGCGTTGGGCCTGCAGTGAGCCGGTGGAGGCAAGGACCGCACACCCCATCCACAGCCCGGGAGTTGGCCATGTCGTCCATCTTCGTTGAGGCGGAGTCGTTCCACAATCTCGGTGGCTGGGTCATCGATCAGCAGTCCGTGGGGCAGATGGGCTCGCCCTACCTCATGGCTCACGGTATGGGGCGCCCGGTGCCGGACGCCGAGACCACCTGTGACATTCCCGCTGCGGGTCTGTGGACCGTGTGGGTCCGCACCCGAGACTGGACCGCTCCGTGGGGGCGGGGCAGACCGGGTGGCACGTTCGCGGTCAAGATCGACGGGGCGCCTCTGCCGGTGGTTCTGGGCACGAACGGCCCGGACTGGGCGTGGCAGAGGGCGGGGAGCATCTCATTGGAGCGCGGGCCGGCCCGCCTATCCCTGCACGACCTCACCGGCTTCAACGGGCGCTGCGACGCCCTGTATCTGACCACCGATCCGGCGGAGGTTCCGCCCGACGAGCCTGCGGCGCTTGCACAGTTCCGCAGGGCCGCGTTGGGCACGGTCTGCACCGATGATCCCGAGCCCTACGATCTGGCGGTGGCCGGCGGCGGGGTCGCGGGGATCTGCGCCGCCATCGCCGCCGCGCGTACCGGGGCGAAGGTGGTGCTCATCCACGACCGCCCGGTGATGGGAGGCTGCAATAGCTCCGAGATCCGCGTTCCTCTGGGGGGCCTTACCCATGTGCCGCCCTACCCGCGGTTGGGCAACGTCGTCGACGAGATATCCCCGATCACGGGTAGGCCGGGAGTGCTTCCCGCCGAGTTCTACGAGGACGCCCGTAAGGCCAACGTCTTCCGCAACCTGCCGCCCGATCGTTGCCGGCTCGTGCTGAACGCCAGGGTCGTGGCGGTGGAGAAGGATGCCGACGACCCCCGGCGGATCGCGGCCTTCATCGTCCGGGACATCCGTACCGGGGCCGAGGCGCGGTTTCGGGCGCGGCTGTTTTGCGACTGCACCGGAGATGCGCTGGTCGCGCGCATGGCGGGCGCCGAGGTCATGTACGGCCGCGAGCCTCGCGACAGGTACGGCGAGTCTCTCGCTCCGGTCGAGGGCGACCGGCAAGTCATGGGCATGTCGGTGATCTGGTCCTCGGAGCAGGCCGAGGACGAAGTGCCCTTCCCCGACATCGACTGGGGGCTTGAGATCACCGAGGACAACGTCTACTACGTGCGCAGCGGCGACTGGGAGTGGGAGACCGGCCAGTACCGCGATCAGGCCGATGATACCGAGCACGTCCGCGACTATGGGCTGATGGCTATCTTCGCGAACTGGTCGTACATCAAGAACCGCTCCCGGCGCAAAGCGGAGTGGGCCAAAGACCGGCTGTCCTGGATCACGCCTCTGGGGGGCAAGCGGGAGAGCTACCGCGTGGTGGGCGACTTCATCATGACCCAGAACGACATCGAGGGCGAGGCGATCGAGCCGGACGCCACCGCCTCCATGACCTGGAGCATCGACCTGCACTTCCCGGACCCCGAGCACCTGGCCAAGTTCGCGGAGCCCTTCCGTTCCTGTGCCTACCACCGCAATCTGATGCAGCCCTATCCGGTGCCGTTCCGCTGCCTGTATGCCAGGGACGTCGAGAACTTGTTCCTGGGTGGGCGCATCATCAGCGCCTCTCACGTCGCCTTCGGTTCGGTTCGTGTCATGCGCACACTGGGGCTGCTGGGCGAGGTGGTGGGGATGGCCGCCTCAATCTGCGCCCGGGAGGGTCTCTGTCCGCGGGACGTCTACTTGTCGCGGCTGGACGAGCTCAGAGCGATGATGGAGGCGGGGGTGCCGGCGGCGAACACCTACCATCCGGGGGGCACGGGCAGGAAGTACGAGGGGTACCACTTCAAGGACACGGGCCACCTGGGCGTCTACCCCGACCGCCACGAGAGACTGGGTGACCCCGACGTGGCCGAGCGGGTCAGGGCCCTGGGCCTTCAGCACATGGAATAGCACGCAGTCCCCGGCGGCCGCGGAGCCGGACCCGGACGCGGTTGGTCCGCGCCGGCACTGCGCCGCGGGCCGCTGATACTTGTCGCCGGCAAAGGAGCACTGGTATGAGCAAGCTCGCTATCGAGGGTGGCACTCCGCTCCGCACCACGCCGTACCCGCCCCGCAAACAGATGGACAAGCGGGAGATTCTGGCGGTGATGGAACTGATGCTGGATGCCGAACGGGGTGGGGCCTTTGACAGGTACGGCGGCATCCACGTCGACGCTTACGAGGAGGAGTTCGCCCGCTACATCGGCGTCCCGCATGCCACGGCCTGCAGCGCCGGCACCGCGGCCATTCACACCGCTCTGGGGGCCCTACAGCTTGAGCCCTTCCGGGAGATCATCTCCTCTCCGATCACCGATCCCGGCGCCGTGGCGCCGATCCTGTGGCAAAACTGCATCCCGATCTTCGCCGACGCCGACCCTGAGACGATGAACATGAGCCCCGAGTCGCTCAGGGAGAAGATCAGCGACCGAACCGGGGCCATCATCTGCGGGCATATAGCCGGCAATCCGTGCGAGATGGACGCCATCGTGGCGGTTGCCAGGGCGTACCGCATCCCGCTCATCGAGGACTGCGCTCAGGCTCACGGGGCCATCTACGATGAGAAGCTCTGCGGCTCGCTGGGCGACATCGCCGCCTTCAGCCTCATGAGCGGGAAGCACTCCACCGCCGGAGGCCAGGGCGGGATGGTGGTGTGTCGATCCGAGGAGCACTTCTGGAATGCCAAGCGGTTCGCCGACAGAGGCAAGCCCTTCAACTCCGAGGAGCCCGGCAACCTGTTTCTCGGCAACAACTACCGCATGACCGAACTGGAGGCCTGCATCGGCCGGGTGCAACTGGACAAGCTCCCGGCGATCACGGGCAGTCGCCAACAGGTGGCCGAATGGCTGGCGGAGGAGATCGCCGACCTTCAGGGCGTCCACATGGGCAAGGTCTATGAGAAGGCCAAGTCCGCCTACTGGTTCGTGAACCTGCGTTTCGAGGCGGACAAGTACAGGGTGGGCAAGGATGAGTTCGCCGCCGCTGTCGCCGCCGAGGGCGTGCCGGTCGGCGCCTCGTACGAAGCCATCGTGCCGGACCAGTACTGGATCCGGAACAAGCGTGCCTACGGAGACTCCGGCTTCCCGTGGGACGCACCGCAGTACGGCAAGGAAGTCGACTATCGCGACTGCGTCCCCGGCGCGCGGCAGGCCGTGGACAACCACATGCGCGCCGGTATCCACGAGGGCTTCTCGGAGGAGGACACCCGAGATATCGGCCGAGCCCTGCGCAAGGTGGAGCAGGCGTACCTGAAGTGAGCGCACTCGTTACCGTGCCGCCCTAGGGGTCGCAAATGTCTCGGCCCCGACCCGTCTCGCCGTCCGCGTCTGCCGCTATCAAGGAGGTCCATCCATGCACTGGAAACCCATGCCGTACGCCGTTCTGTTGAGCCTCGCCGTCTGCCCCCTGTGGGCTGCGGGCCTGATCGATGATCCCGGGGTTGAAGACGCCGATGCCTGGGCGCTCCCTGCGGGCGGGCTGTGGTCTATCGCCGATGACGACGGCCACAGCGGTGCCTCGTCCCTGCGCTACGAGGCGACGGAGGAGGCCGCGGCTCCCGCGGTGGAGGTCGAGATAGCCGCCGCCGCCAACACGGAGTACGTGGTCTCCGCCTGGTTCAAGTCCGACGGAGTGCTGCAACCGGCCGTGCAGGTGGTCGCGCCCGATGCGGAGGGCCAGGTGGTGACGCAGATCGTCGGCAGGGGCGCAGCCGGGCAGTGGGCACCGGTCTCGGGGCGCTTCAACTCGGGCGGAGCCACGACGCTGCGCCTACAGATCGGAAGAGCGTCGTGTAGGGAAAGAGTGTAGGATAGGGTGTAG
>CAZXDD010000049.1:0-21991 GCA_964639415.1 uncultured Armatimonadia bacterium | reverse complement strand
CTCCTCGGAGACCACCTCCACGTATGCCGTCACGGCGCTCCCCAACTCCGTCTGAGCCAAGGTCACCGCCTCCAAACAGGGCTCCGCCGTTGACTCGGCGGGCAGCCGAAAGACCGCACGCCCCTCCGCGTCCAGGGCAATCCGCGACACCGACGCCTGCTCTCCCGAAGCGACCGCGACCGTTGCCATGCCGCTCGCCGGCAAAGGCCCCTGAGCCACCGCCTCGATCCGCAGCTCCGCCAGGCCCCCTGCGGGCACCATCTGATAGAGCGGCTCGCCTCGGATGAACCCCTCAATCTGGCGCGTCACCACCAGCGCGGCGTCGTCCAGCAATGCCACGGCACCCTCGCCCTCCACCTCAATCATCATCGCCACCCGCAGCACATCGGGCTCCACAGGCCCCACCCGCAGCGAGACCTGCCGCCAGTCCGGGCCAAGGACGGTCCCTGTGTCCTGCCACGTCGTGCGGTAGTGCGGGTTGTCGCCCACCTTCGGGATGTAGAAGATGGTGCCGAGCTTGAGGCTACCGGAGCCCTTGGCCCAGACGAAGAACTCGTACCCCAGGCCGGGGGCGACGGGCACGACGGAGCTGTGCACCCGCCCCCCCACACGGCCCGCTTTCTCTGTGGCCTCGAGCGAGGCGGCACGGCCGCCACCGTGGGCCTCGGAGACCGAGCTCAGCCGTCCGGACCAGTAGTCCGGGTTCGTCCAGCCGGTGATGGCCTCGCCCTGGAGTTGCTCGAAGCCGGGGTGGGGGAGAAGGTTGTCCCCCGGCGCCGCGGAAAGCGGCGTGACAGTGGACAGCAGGCCCAGAGCGGCGAGGATGATCCATCTGTACATGGTGGCCACCGTCTCTTCCTGACAGAGCTCTCTGCTCCGGCCGGGCCGCTATGGCAAGTGGCCCCGCGCCCACAGCCGATGGCCGCTACTTCACGGGAACGCACCTGCCGCCGCCGTCCCCGCCGTCGCCGTTCCCCCCTCTCCAAGCGCCCGCCGTCCGGGCGCGTGAAGGAGAGGGGGCGGGGTGAGGACGCCGTGGACTCGTGACTCGCCGACTCGCCGACTCCCCTACAGCCCCAGCAGCTTCTCCGCATTCCTCCAGCCGATCTTCTCATACACTTCCCGGCTGATGTGCCCCTGCCTTAGGGCCTCATTGAGGAAGTCGATGATGGGGGTCTCGTTGCGGGCGTCGGCGAAGTCGGTGCCGAAGAACAGGCGGTCCTGGAACTCATCTAGGAAGGCGTAGCCGAACTCCGGGTCGCGGCTGATGGCGTTCAGGCCGCTGCCGGCAGACAGATCACCCAGGAGGTTCTCGTATTGGCGGAAAAGCCGCAAAGCGGCCCCGCCCTGGACCACCCTGCCACCGGGGTAGGTGTTGCGGGCCTCCTCGGTGAGGTCGCCGCTGATCTCGGCCCAGAAGGGCTGGGAGTGGGCGAGGAACCGGAGCCACGGGAACTTGCGCAGCGCGCCTTCGAGGCCCGGCAGGCCGAGGGCGTCCACGATGCCGTAGTGGCCGAACTGCTTGGGAGCGATGTGGAAGGTGACGGACAGCTCGTTGTCCTGGGCGTGGGCAAGCAGATTCTCCAGGCGCGGGTCGTCCCAGGGGAGGTTGCAGCAGACCTCCCCGATGCCCTTGCAGCCTCTGGCCTTGTAGTGGCGCATGAGGGTGCCCAGATCTGCGTCGGGAGTGTTGAGGCACTGGCGGGGGTCGATGTTCATGAAGGGGATAATGAAGTCTGGGTAGCGCTCGGCCATGGCCAGTACTTCCTCCACGGACTGAACGAACCAGCCGACCTCGGGGTTGACGCGGGCGAAGGTGCACACGGCCCGCACCCCCTGGGGTCTGAGTTTGGCCATGATCTCCTCGGGTGTCGCATAGCGCCCGCCTCCGGGCGCATTGCGCTCGGGGAAGTCGAAGGTCCGGGCATGCACGTGGATATCGATGAACATGGGGTCGCCTCCGGGGGTGACGACGCTCTCGCCCTGCGGGACCTTCGCCGTCGTCGTTCACCCCCCTCATCCCGTCTCCGCCGGCCGTTTGGCGGAGTACAAGCGGCTCGAAGAGACGCCGAGAGGGGGGCTGGTGGGTGAGGCGACGTGAATCGGCGCCTGCCCGCAACTTGCATAGTCTGAGTGGAAAGCCCGCTCCCCCGACGGCAGGCGCCTCTTGCCGTCTGCCGTTCCCCGCCACGAACCACGCGCCACTGGCGTCCCCGCCGTCGCCGTTCCCCCCTCTCCAAGCGCCCGCCGTCTTGGCGCGTGAAGGAGAGGGGGCGGGGGTGAGGACGCCGTTCCCCGCCGTAGCCCTCTCCTGAGCAGCCCTATCGCGAGGGAGAGGGAAAGCGGGCCCACGGCCCGCAGGGAGCGGCGCCGTTGCCGTTCCCCGCCGTTGGCCGTTGCGCGCCACGGCCGTCCCCACCCCCCAACCCGCAATCCCCACCCCCAACTACTCCGGCCGCATCGCCGCCAGTTCGTCGAACCCATCGGCCCTGAGGGCTGCGAAGAGCGCCTGCTCCTGCTCCGCGCTCAGCCCCGCGATCGGTGCCCGGGGGGCGCCCACCTCGTGTCCAAGGAGCTTCATCGTCGACTTGAAGGCCCCGAGACCCCCGAACTGCAGCCAGTGGTAGATCATCTTGTTGCACCGTGCCTGCAGGTCCATGGCCGTGGCGATGTCCCCGGCGAAGAAAGCCTGCCGGAGCCGCAGATAGGCCCCGGGGATCATGTTGTACGTCGAGCCGATCGCCCCATGCGCCCCCATGGTCAGTGCCGGCAGGTGGAGTTCATCCGGTCCCGAGAGCATGGTCAGCTTCTCGCCGGTGAGCTCGAAGATCCAGCGCATCAGGTACAGCGCCGGATCGGTGAACTTCAGGCCCGCCAGATTCGGAATCTCGGTGAGCCGAACGGCGCTGTCGGCGGTGAGCGCCGCGCCGGTGAGATGGGGGATGTGGTAGATGAAGAAGGGCAGGTCTGTCGCCGCGCCGATGGTCTTGTAGTGCGACAGCGTGGCCTCAAAGCCGACGGAATAGTAGACCGGGGCGATGGTGCTGACGGCGTCGGCGCCGATCTGACCGGCGTGCCGGGCCAGGCCCACGGCCTGCTCGGTACTCATCGCTCCCACGTGGATCATCACAGCCGCCTGTCCCGCCACGGTATTGACCGCCACCTCGGCCATGGTCTTGCGCTCGTCGTCGGTGAGATACACGCCCTCCCCGGTGCTGCCGCAGACGAAGAACCCCGTCACCCCGATCTCCATCTGTGACTCCAAAAGCCTGGCGAAGGCCGTGGTGTCGATGTTGCCCTGTGCGTCGAAAGGCGTGATGCTGGCCGAGTTGAGGCCATGCAGTGGCTCGAACATAGTGTCAGTCCTTTCCGTGGCTATGTAGGCCCCGAGGCTATTCGGCAAGGCCCCGGCGCGTTCCTCCCCGCGCGCGGAGCGTCGTCGTCGTCGTGACGCCGCACCGGCTCAGCCGGTAGCGACACGAGGGGGGAGCAACCCCGCACCGGCCGGTCGCCACCTGGCGGGGGCACCGGGACCCGGGGCCGTGCAGCACGCGGAGCGCCCCCGATCAGACGACGAACGCGCGCGCCGACGCCCCCGACGTTCCCTTCCGGTTGCGGGCCCCCCGGCCGCGCATCTGGAGCATCAGGGCATGGGGCAGATGCGGGCGGACCACCGCTGTGGGCGTTCCCCGGGGGGCAGGGCGCGCCGTTTTGGGTGTGCCGTCGCGGCGCCTGAAGCCCCTGAGCCTGCGGAAGGCGGCTGTGGCAAGGGAGCGGCGCGGGCGGCCGGGCAATGAGGGAGCCAGGGGCCGTGTCCCGGAGCACGGACGCCCCGGGCGAGGTGCTCGCCCGGGGCGTTGTGGTTGTTCTGCGGCCGCAGAACCGCAACAACAACACCGTCGTTCCCCCCCCACCCGGGGCGGGCGGGGGCGCCCGGGCCGTATCCTCCTCCGTCTCGCGCTTGGAGAAGATGATGGCGATGGCGATGATGACCGCCAGGACGACGCCGGCGATCTTCAGGCCGACGGAATCTGCCTGGGTGACGATGAGGGGCGCCACCAGCAGACCGACGGTGTTCATGACCTTGATCAGCGGGTTCAGCGCGGGCCCCGCGGTGTCCTTGAAGGGGTCACCCACGGTGTCGCCGACCACGGCGGCCTTGTGGGCATCGGAACCCTTGCCGCCATAGGCACCGTCCTCGATGGCCTTCTTGGCGTTGTCCCAGGCACCTCCGGCATTGCACATCAGGACGGCCATGAGCATGCCGCTGACGATGATGCCGGCCAGGAAGCCACCCAGGGCTTCCCATCCCAGGAGTGCGCCCACTGCGACAGGTGTGAGGATGGCCAGCAGTCCGGGGGCGACCAGCTCGCGGATCGCCGCGGCGGTGCAGATGTCCACGACCTTGCCGGACTCGGGCATGACGCCCTCTTTGCCCTCCATCAGGCCGGGGATCTCGCGGAACTGGCGGCGGACCTCATTGATGATGTTGAACGCCGCGCGGCTGACGGCACGGATGGTCATCGAGCTGAACATGAACGGCATGGCGCCACCGATGAGCAGGCCGATGAAGACCACAGGCCTGTCGACCTCCACATGGGTCGCTGAGACCGCGGCCAGACTCACGGCCTCACCCACGCCGCCTGCAACCTTGGACAGGTACGAGCCGTAGAGAGACACGGCGGCGATGACCGCCGACGCGATGGCGATACCCTTGGTCGCGGCCTTGGTAGTGTTGCCCACGGCGTCGAGGAGCTCAACGTTGTCGGAGTTGTCCGGAATCTTGGCCATCTCCGAGATGCCCTGGGCGTTGTCGGCAACCGGGCCAAAGGTGTCCATGGAGATGATGACACCGGTTGTGGTCAGCATGCCCAGGCCACAGAGCGAGACGCCGTAGAGGACGTCAACCGCCTCGGCGTTGAGGCCGAACACGAGCACTGAAGCGTACATGGCGCCACAGATGACCAGCAGGGCGTAGACGGCGCTCTCAAGCCCCTCGGAGAAGCCGGAGAGGATCGTGGTCGCGCTACCCGTCTGGGTGTTCTTGGCGATGACCTGGACGGGACTGAACTGCGAGGCGGTGTAGTACTCGGTGAGCTTGTACATCGCCACGGCCAGCACCAGACCCGAGATCGTGGCCAGGAACAGCTTCATCCAGTTGTTCGGGTCATTGGCCGGATTGCCCACGTAGAGCCAGGCGACGACGTAGAAGCCGATGGCCGACAGGACTGCCGACCATACGAAGCCGCGGGTGATGGCCTTCAGCGGCTGCTCGTCATCGGACTTCATGCGCGCCATCATGATGCCGAAGATCGAGGTCAGAACGCCGATGGCGCGGACAATGATGGGGAACATGATCCAGACGGTGGCCTTGCGCATGCCCGCTTCGGTACCGTCGGCGTGTGCAAGAGCCAGGATCATCGAGGCCACCAGGGTGATCTCGTAAGACTCGAAGATATCCGCGGCCATGCCGGCGCAGTCGCCGACGTTGTCGCCCACGTTGTCGGCGATAACCGCGGCATTGCGCGGGTCGTCCTCCGGGATGCCGGCCTCGACCTTACCCACCAGGTCGGCGCCCACGTCCGCGGCTTTGGTGTAGATGCCGCCACCAACGCGCATGAACAGGGCCAGCAGACAGCCACCGAAGCCGAAGCCCAGCAGGATGTCGGTGGCGTGCTCCTTGAATATCCAGAAGATCACGACCGCACCGACAAGCCCCATCGTGACCGTGAACATGCCGGCCACCGCGCCCGAGTTGAAGGCCACCGCGAAGGCGTCCCTGAGACTGGTCCGGGCCGCGTGGGCGCAGCGCACATTGCCGCGCACCGCCAAAGTCATGCCCATGTAGCCCGTGAGACCCGAAGCCAGACAGCCCAGCAAGAAGGCCACGCCACGGCCGAGGCCGATGGTCCAGTCACCCCAGGCGGTGAGGACCAAAACGACAAACAGCAGGACTACCAGCGAAGCAATCGTCTTGAACTGCCGGGTCAGGTAGGCCATGGCGCCTTCCTGGATCTGGCCGGCGATCTGCTTCATCTTCTCGGTGCCCTGCTCCAGCTTGGTGATGCTCGACCGCAGGCTCAGGGCGTAGATCAGCCCTATGACCGCGGCCACGAGAGTGAAGGCGATCGCCCCATTCTCGAATGCCGTCAGGTGCATTTCCACGACGTTTTCCTCCCTACAATTGCAGCGTGTATGCTCTCCGTCCAGCCCGGGACAGGACCGGCCACCGGCGCAGAGTCATGCGGACACAACAAGTGCCGGGCCATGCCCGGCATATTGTAGCCTAGAGGGGATTGGGCGACAAGACGAAGCCCGAGACGATCGCCGCTACCCCCACCGCCGCGCAGTACGCGCTGAAGTATAGCAGACTTCCGCGCTTGACGCTATTGATAACCAGGACAATGGACAGATACCCGACGACCGCGGCGACGAGCATGGCGACACCGTAGGTCAGAGCGTCGAAACCCGCGCTCACGTCACCCTCGAGGACGTGCTTGCCCTCCAGCGCCGCTCCGCCCACGATCACCGGCACCGACAGCAGGAACGCGAACCGCGGCGCCCACTCGCGGCTGAACCCCGTGGCCAGGCCGCCCGCGATGCTCATCCCGCTGCGTGAGACGCCGGGCAGCAGGGCCACGGCCTGGGCCACCCCGACGACCAGCGCCTGGCGCCATCCGGTCTGGGCCATGTCTCGTGGGCCGTTGAGCCGTGACGACAGCGCCAGCACCCCCGCCGTCACAAGCAGGCACACACCCACCATGCGAATGTCGCCGAAGGCCGCATCTACGGTGTCCTCCAGCAGCAGCCCGGCCACCGCCGCCGGTATCGTCGCCAGCAGCAGGTAGCCAAACAGGCGCCGAAACATCGGGCGCTGCGGATCGTCGCCGCCCAGCGGTAAGAGGCTGCGGAACATCGCCCACAGGTCGGCGCGATAGTACACCAGTACCGAGACCAACGTGCCGACATGGATGGCGACCACGAAATCCAGCGGCGTCTGCTCCAGACCCAGCAGGATTCCGCTGAGGGCCACGTGCCCGGAGCTGGAGACCGGCAGGAACTCGGTGGCTCCCTGAACGACGGCGATGGTCACGGCCTGTAGTAGTGTCATTGAGTGCTGTCGACTGCCTGATTGCTGTGGGTATCGGCCCCAAGCCCGGGGCCGGTTCGGTCACGACGATCGGAAATGGCGGCCACCGGGGGCGGCGACCTACTCGGGGGCGCTTTGCCACCGGAAGTCCTCGGGGCGTTGTTTGCGCAGGCCGAAGTGGAACTCCAGGGCGTCGCAGATCCGCTGGGCGGCCTTGCCGTCCCCATACGGGCAGCCGGCCTCCTTCATCCGCGAATACTCGGTGGCGTTGGTGAGTAGCCGCGAGACCTCGGCCACGACGTCCTCGGTCTGCGTGCCCACCAACTTGGCCACTCCCGCCTCCACCCCCTCGGGGCGCTCGGTGGTTTCCCTCACCACCACAACCGGAACACCGATGGCGGGCGCCTCCTCCTGCACGCCGCCCGAGTCGGTGATGATGATGTCGGAGCGCACCATGAGCGGCACGAAGGTGGCATAGTCCACCGGGTCGCACAGCACGATGCGGTCCGAGCCTTCCAGGATCTCCTCGGCCGCCCTGCGCACCGTCGGGTTCTTGTGCACGGGGAACACCACCGTCAGGTCGCGGAAAGCATCCACCAGCTCTCTGATGGCCATGAAGATCCGGGTCAGCGGGACCCCCAGATTCTCGCGTCTGTGGGCCGTGAGCAGACACAGGCGACCGTCGAGGTCGTCGAGCCACTCCAGCGGCGTCCCCGCCAGACTCGTGCCCGCGGCCACCACCGTCTGGAGGGCGTCCACCACGGGATTGCCGGTGACGAACACCGCCTCCGGAGCCACCCCCTCGCCCAACAGATTGTGGCGTGCCCGAGCCGTGGCGGCCAGGTGAAGGTCGGCCAGCTCGCCCGTCAGACGCCGGAACATCTCCTCGGGGAACGGCGAGTACTTGTCTCGGGTCCGCAGACCCGCCTCTACGTGCCCCACACCGGTGCGCTCATAGTACGCCGCCAGTGCCGCGGCGAAGCAGGTGCAGGTGTCGCCCTGCACCAGGACAATGTCGAAGTCACCCCGAGAGAAGACCCGCTGCAGCTCGGTCAGAGCCCTGGTCGTGACGTCCGCCAGTGTCTGCTCCGGACGCATGATGTCCAGGTCCACGTCGGGGCGCATGTCGAAGGTGTTCAGCATCTGGTCCAGCATGTCCCGGTGCTGGGCCGTGACGATGACCTCGGGCGAGAACTTGTCCTTGCGGCGCTTGAGTTCCTGCCACACAGGCGCGAGCTTGACCGCCTCCGGCCGCGTACCAAACACCAGAGCTACCTTGCGTGGGATCATCGCAACCACAGTCCTATCGATACCAGACAGAGTGTCCCGGCCACGGCATAGACCAGAAGCACCGCCTGGACCACGGTATACCCGCGGTCAAGCAGGCGGTGATGGATGTGGCCGCGATCCCCCACCAGGGGGTTCCGGCCGCTGAGCACCCGCTTGAGGATCGCGTGCGTCGAATCACCCAAAGGGACGCCCAGGAGCAACACGGGGAGAAACACCGCCGCGGCCGTGGGCACCTTGAGGGCGCTGACGACGGCCAGCGAGGCCAGCATGAACCCCAGGAACATGGCGCCCGTGTCCCCCATGAACACGCGTGCCGGAGCGAAGTTGTAGCGCAAAAACCCCAGACAGGCCCCGGTGATGGCGCCCGCCACGATCCCCAGAGTGGGGTCGGCGAAGGTCCTGGAGAAAGTCGCCATTGCCGCGAAGGTGATGGCCGATATGGCGGCCACGCCCGCCGCCAGACCGTCCAGGCCGTCCAGCCAGTTCAGCCCGTTGGTGACGAACACGATCCACAGCACTGTGAGTGGTGCCGAGAGCAGACCTAACTCGATCCACGGGTCCGACCCCAACAGCCCGCCCAGATTACCGATCCCCTCGACACGAACGCCCCAAACGTAGGCCAGCGAAGCCAGCACCAGTTGGGCGGTGAGCCGGCCCAGAGGCGGCAGGCCGCGGATGTCGTCGTGCACGTTGAGCAAGACCAGCAGCCCCGTGGCCAGGAGCAGACCCACAAGCGGCAGCGAGAACGCAGAGCGCAGAAGCAAAATGGCGGCCACCGGCAGCCAGACCCCCACGAAGATGACCACGCCACCTGCGGTCGGGGTCGGCTGCTCGTGCTGGTGGCGGTCGCGTGGGTGGTCGACGGCCCCAAGCCTGGGCGCCAGGCGCAGCCACAGGGGGACCAGAGCCAACGTCACCACCAGAGCGCTAAGAGCGGAGATGAGTGTCCACATGCTACAATCAATCGTTACGGGTATCGGTCGACGACCAGGGGCACAGCTCCACCCCAGCCTCGGTGAGCATCTGGACGGAAAGCGGGTCGGGGTACTGCCTCTCGTAGACGATGCGAACCACGTTGGCGTTGATGAGCATCTTGGCGCACGTCACGCAGGGCTGGTTGGTGCAATAGCAGACGATGCTCTCGTCCAAGGACACCCCGTGCACCGCGGCCTGGATGATGGCGTTTTGCTCGGCGTGCAGCGCTCGACAAAGCTCGATGCGCTGCCCGCTGGGGATCTGGTGCTGCTCGCGGTAGCAGCCGCCCAGCTCGTCGCAGTGCGCCAGCCCCTGCGGAGGGCCGTTATAGCCTGTGGAGAGGATCCGTCGATCCTTCACCAGCACCGCACCCACGTGGCGTCTCAGGCAGGTGGATCGCGTTGCCACCACGTGGCAGATGGCCATGAAGTAGTCGTCCCACGGGGGGCGTGGCGGCAAGACGTCCCGTCCGGCCATCAGTCGCCCCTCCCGTGGAGGTTGTGAATCTCCGCCACCTGACGTCGACGCCGGGCGTAACGCTCCCCCTCGTCGGGTGCGCCCGCGGCGAACTCTCTGACGATATCACGGGCGATCTCGATGCCGATGACCCGTCCGCCCAGACACAGTACATTGGCGTCATTGTGCGCACGCGCCATTCGTGCGGTATAGGCGTCCCCGCACAGCGCCGCCACGGCCCCGACGACCTTGTTGGCCGCCACCGACATACCCACACCTGTGCCGCAGATCAAGATCCCAAGGTCCACCTCGCCCGCGGCCGCCGCCTCGGCCACCGGCACCGCGTAACCCGGATAGTCGCAGCTCTCGGTGCTGTGGGTGCCGATGTCGTCCACTTCGCACCCCAGCTCGTCACGGAGATACGGGACCAGCGCGAGTTTGAGGTCCAGACCCGCGTGGTCGGACGCAATGCGTATCTTCATGTTCGCGCCTCCGTGAGAGTGTGCGGACGTGGTTGCTCACAAAAACGGCCCCCGACGAGGGGGGCGCGCCTTGTCCGAAGCGTGGATTGCAGGAACCTCGCAGGGCGTCGCGATGACGGCCGGAGCCGGTGGCCCCCTCGCCTAGCCCTCCTGCTCCTGCACGACCGGCTGCTTGGGCAGCCTCACCGAGAAGGTGGAACCCTTACCGACCTCGCTGGCCGACAGCCACACATCGCCGCCGTGGGCGCGCGCCAGGTGCCGCACCAGAAACAACCCGATGCCCGTGCCCTTGACCGCCTTGCGGTCGTCGCTGTTGACCATCTCGAACCGGCCGAAGATCGTCTCTCGGAACTCCTCGGGGACGCCCAGGCCCTGGTCGCTCAGGTCAAGGCGGACCGCGTCGCCCTCGTCTTCACCGGAGATGGTGATCTGGCCGCCGTCGGGGGAGTACTTCACCGCATTCCCGATGAGATTGTCCAGTATCTGCTGGACCTTATCGGTGTCGGCCTCGATGGAGGCGAAGTCCTCGGGAACCGTGCTCACCAGCTCGTGCCGATTGGTGTACTGCCGCTGCGTGGTGAGTACCCGGTTGACCAGCTCGAACAGGTTCACCTGCTGGATGTTCATGTCCAGCGCGCGGCCCGATTCGATGCGGGACACATTGAGTAGATCGTTGATCAGTCGGGTCAGCCGGTCGCACTCCTGATCGATGATCGTGTAGAACTCGTAGCGAGTCTCGTCATCGTAAAGAGAGCCGTCCTCATCGTCCAGGAGCGTGGCGACGAAGCCTTTGATCGAGGTCAGAGGGGTGCGCAACTCGTGAGAGACGGTGGAGACGAAGGTCGTCTTCATCCGCTCCACCTGGCGAATCTCCGTGATGTCGGTGAAGATGACGACCACGTTCTGTAGATCGCCGCCCTCCCCGCTCATCATGCTCGTCTCGGCCTTGTAGATGCGCTTGAGCTCGTCGAACTCCATCTCCTTGGCCTGCTCGGTCCCGCTGGAGAGAGTCTCATTGAGGATCGACACGACGCCCTCGTGACGAACGGTTTCGCTCAGAACCCGTCCCTGGTAGTCACCGGAGGGGAGGCCCAGCATGTGACAGGCGGCGGGGTTGATCAGGCGAATCTTGCCCTGGGCGCTGACCACGATCACGCCGGAGTGGATGCTCTCGAAAGTCTCCTCGAGGCGCTGCTTGACCTCGGTCAACTCGATGTAGAGCTGAGCGTTGGCGATGACGGCGGCGGCCTGATCGGCCAGCATCTCCATGAGACGAACGTCATCGTCGTTGAACTGCTGCTCGTAGCGCTTGTTCATGACGTGCAGGACGCCAATCACGCGCTCGTCGACGATACGCTCCTCATCATCCCTCTGCTTGATCTTCAGGGGCACCACGATGCCGTTACGAATGCGCAGCAACGATACCTCACTGTCCACTGTGCGAGGATCGTTGATGGCGTCATTGTACACGGCCGCTTCACCCGAGCGGTACACCAGCCCGCAGATGCCCTCATCCGGGCTGACGTGCAACTCGTTGGCCTGCGCCTCGGTGACCCCCATAGCCGGAGGCAGGACCGCAAGCTCTCCGGCCTCCGCCTGGTACAGCAGGATCATGACCTTCTGGGCCTGCACGATCATGGCGACCCTGTTGATCAGACGGGACAGGGTCTGGCGCAACTCGGGCCGCGTGACCACGACCTGAGGCATCTCCGCCATGCTCGCCGCGGTGCTGAGGTCCTCCTCCAGGTCCTTGATCTTGCCCTGGAGTTCGGACACTACCATGCGGTAGCGCTCCAGCTCCTTACGCAGCGCCCGCATATCCTCGGGAGGGGTTCCGTCTGGTGGCATGTCGAGGCGTCCTCCTGGCACGCCCTACACCGCGATGGATCGGGGAGTAGATACGGGTCGCCGCCCTGAGTCCGGGGCAGGTCCTATTGGCGTATGATGAGTTGCGGAAACGACGGCCTCAGTCAGCCAACCGCGGACGGCACCGCAGCACGCGCCCACAAGGAAACCAACCGCCGAAGACCATGGGCCACGCTCCTCGACGGTTGGTTGGCTGCTCGTCGGCGTCCGAAGCCTGCTACTTGCGCCCGCCCCGACGCCGGACCTCGCGGCCACGACGAATCTCGCCCAGGCGCTGGTTGCTGGACTTCATGAATGTCGCCAGGCGATCGTCGAACTCGGCCGAGATGGTCCGCGACGCACGGGGACGGCTGGCATGCGCCGAGGGAGTCCCCTCGATCGGCTCGAGTGCGCCCGCCTGCTTCGCGGACATCTCGAACCGGCCACCCCCCTTGTCGCCGGTCACCTTGACCTTCACCGCGTCGCCCTCACGCAGGTAGTCACCCACGTCGTGCACGAAGCGATCCGCGATCTCGGAGATGTGGACCAAACCTGAAGCCCCGTCCTCCAAGCGGACGATTGCCCCGTACTTGAGGATCTTCACGACTGTACCGTCATATATCGCGCCTATCTCCACTGCCATTCCGCTAGCGTCACCCACCGAAAGCTCGTTGAAGCGGCCGAAGCCGCCTGTCCTGCGCGCATTATAATGATTACGGTTTCGCAGTGTCAAGCCTCGCCATTGCATTCGCGTCCCACGTCTTGTTCCGCCGCGCCTGCACAGGCGCTCTCAGCCCGCTGTGCGGCGGCCCAAAAGCACCTATCGCCGCGGACGAAAGATCTGTTCCTCCGCCACTTCCAGGCCGTCCAAGAGCCCGTCCACGTAGTCCGTGGTCCCCAGCGTGTCGATGTCGTGGGCATCGCTGCCCATCGAGAACAGCGCTCCGGCGTCCCGTAGTCTCCGCACCATCTGGACGTAGTTGGCCTTGTAGCCCTCGGACATCGCGCCATTGTAGAAGATCGCAGCCGCGTTGAGCTCGATCGCGCAGCGGTTCTGTCGGCTGGCCTGTGCCCACTGCTCGATGTGGTCATCCGAGATGCGGCGGATGAACTCCTCCCACCACTCTTCGGGCCTCTGCTCCAACTCGGTCCTGGTGAACCAGAAGGGGTGGACCAGGACGTCCAGAAGCGGGTTTTGCAGTGTACGCATGAAGTGCCGGTGCTGGATGGCGAGAACCTCGTCCATGTCCCGGCTGTCCGTGTAGGCCGAGTGGATGCCGCCGATGACCACCTCGAACCCGTACTGCTCGTGGACGTGTCGGTCATAGACGAAGTCGCCGTCGCAGCCGTCGTAGTTGAGCTCCACGCCGAAGAACACCTCAACGGAGCTCTGCGCCGCCGCGATGTCGGCCTTGATCTGCCGGAACGCCGGCAACTGTGCGCTGCGGTTGAGATGGTCTGTGATGGCAATGGACTTCAGACCTCGCTGTTCGGCTCGGCGGATGATGTTGTCCACCGTCAGGGTCTGATTGCCGCAGCGTTGGTAGTACGTGTGGATGTGGTAGTCCAGGCCCCTGCGCATCGGTGCTCTTTCCTTCCCCGTCGTGTGTGTGCCGCCCCTGCTGTGTCGCTCAGCGCCCCTCGGTCGGCCCGAGGGCCGCGGCGGCGTCGGCGTCTGTGGGCACATAGGTGCTGTCGTCGGTGAGACATAGCACGTCCAGGCGCGGGTTGAGTGCCGCTGTTCCGGGGCCCTCCCGCGCGTAGATGCGGAACTCAAACGGCCCCTCGGAGAGCTTCAGACAGATCGGCTGTCCCGGCGGAGGCGTCGTGGAGCCGGCGCCGCGCCCGGTCCAGTGCCAGCGGCGCTCATTGAGCCCGCAGTTGCCCAGTACCTGCGGCCCCGACAGCGTCACAGGCTCGCCGGGCCGCACCAGCCCGAAGGAGTCGTCCCCGCCGCCGGGGTACCTCACCCGCGCCCACAGATACCAGATGCCGGCGTGCGGAACCTCCACGGTGTACCGGGCGTACCAATCCGCCGCGCCGGCCGGACTGGGCCGGGCGGTGCACACCAACACATCCCCCAGCGCCTCCGGCTCCGTGATACCCACCTGCGACCCCAGGGCCACCTCGCCCACGACGCCCGCCGCGGCCGCGGCCGCGGTGAAGAGCCTCACCGGCTCGCGAGCGGTCACCTCGGCCTGCTCCAGAGCCGCTCGCAGCTCGGCGGCCGGAACCTCCGGGCAGATGAGCGTATGCCGCCGTGATCCGACGGGCACCAACGCCCGCCCCTGCTTCTCGGCGCACACCACCGGCTCGCCCCGCAAATCGACCACCCGTACCTTCCCGGCGGGCAGCGGTAGCAGCACCTGCCCCTCACTCAGATAGTGCCAGATGGTGGCCACGCTGCCCCCGTCCAGCTCTCCCACCAGAGCCCGTACGTCCGTCGTGCCCCCCACAGGTCCGATGGGTACCACCGGCACAAACCGTCCCTGCTTGTCCCGGCGTATGAGGGCGAAGTCCCGCCCCGGCTCCCTCAGTGGCGCCAGCTCCTCCTGCGCGACGGCACCGGAGAGCCGCAGCTCCTCGTACTCGCGGACGATCTCCAGGATCCCGGGCGTCAGCGGGTGGGCCTCCATCTGTCCAAAGCCGGTCTGCAGCGAGATGGGGGCATCGTAGGCCAATGACCGGCACATCAGGTACTCGGCCTCATCCAGTTGCAGCCCGTCGGTGTTCTCGCCCCTGGGCCAGATGCCGAACCAGCCCAGCTCCCCGGGCATCATGTCCTGACCCACCGACAGCATGTAGCTCACTGAGCGGTCGATGTGCTCCTTCACCGTGGGCCACTTGTCCACGGGGGCCCCGGAGATGATGGCGCCGTGTAGCGTGTTCAGGTACGTGTCCACCGTCGAGCTGCGGGCGAATGAGTGCCACAGCAGGTGGGTCATGATGGTGCCCATGTGGAGTATCGGGCGGCGTGCAAAGCGACGCATCGCCTGCTCCTGGAAGTTGGAGACATAGTAGCTGAACCGCCCGCGGTCCACATCCTCGCCGCCGTCGAAGTACACCATGTCAAAGCCGCAGTAGTTGAAGATGTCCGCGATCCGCCCGGCGACCTCGTCCTGCAGATCGGTCTCCTGGTCGATGATGTAGCCGTTGATGCAGCCATCCACGCCGTAGTGGTAGGCGACGGCTCCCGCTCGATGCGCGGCGGCCGTTGTCCCCCAGGCGCCTCTTTGGCAGCCCTCGAAGGTATCCCACTTCCCCTCCGGGCCGATGGAGGCGTACTTCACGATCTCGTCGCCGATGATGACCTCCCGGTGCTTGTCCACCCCACCCTCCCACGTCTTCTGCCCGGCAACCGGGCTGCCCGGCCACTGACTGAGGTCTCCGCCCGCGGCGATCTCCGTCTCCTCGGCGGTGATTGCCGAGGCCAGTGTGGTCTCGCGGTCCTTCCAGAACCTCCTGTCCGGCACCGGCGTCACGTACGGGTCGGTCTTGGAGACCTTCGAGACGAAGGTGTGCATGCCCACCATGATCCCGTGCTCGTGGAGCCGGTCCACCACCGCCTTGAGGCCCTCGCGGCCGTTGGGGTAGCGCCCCTCGTTGAATAGATAGTGCCCGGCCGTCCTGCACCAGGCTGAGAAGCTCAGCATCACCTGCCGGATACCGGCCCGCTCGCAGTAGTCGATGACCCGCTCCACCTCGTCCTCGCCGAAGGACAGGAACCAGTACGAGCCCCGTACCAGATCGGTGTCCTTGACCGGTGTGCCGGCGGCGTCCTCATTGGTCGGCAGGCCGAAGCCGTGAGAGGCCTCCCGGGCCACCGACTTGAACCGGGGAGTCGGGCACAAGATCACCGCCGCCGCGGCGCCCTCCAATGTCGGGCCCGGCGCGTCCTGGGCCGAGGCCGTGAGCACCACCGGCTCCCCACGCCGGGCCGCGCAGTCTACGCGCCGGTCGGCGGCCATCAGACAGACGCAGGTCTCCTCGTCCCACGCGATGTTCAGCCGGGGGCCGACGTTTCCAGCGATGGCCACCGGCAGGCGCAGCGTCACCGTTTCGGGGCGCGCGCCCTCGATCTCATCCAGACGAAACACGACCCAGTCCGCGGCGCAGGCCACCGCGTACCTCAGCCGGGTGTCGGGACCGCCGTTCCCGGCGAATAGCACCTCCAGCCGGCCCTCGCCGCCCGTCGTGCCGGTGGCGGAATACTGCTTCCCCTCCACCCGGACCGTCGCAACCGCGAGGTCTCCCTCGGCGGCCAGGCATTCGCGGCCTGTGCCCTTCTCAAGCACCGACCGCCAGCGCCCCTCCTGGCCCACCGTCAGGGAAAAGCCCGGCGTCTCGAACACCACCTGGGCCTGGGCACCGCCGAGGCACACCGCGAGAAGGCCCGTCAACGACAGCAGCCTGTGCATCAGAAGCCACCTGCCTGTCCGCAGCGGCGACCGTGCCTCATGCGGCGGCCGCCACCGGCTTACCCCGAGTACCCATAGAGCCTGTTGAAAAGGTCAACGATGTCGCGGGCCTCCACGCGCAGCGTGTGGGGGTCGACCACGGTGCCCACCGGAGGCGGGTTCTCCGGGTCGAAGGCCGCCTCGTAGCGCTCCTCGGTGAACACCAGGGGTCCCTCAACCCTGTAGGGGGCGACCTTCCCCACTGCCCCCATGGCCTCGCGGGCCCGTTCGCGGATGAGGTCTCTTGCGGCCGCGGGGGCCAAAGTGGCGGCGCTCAGGGAGGAAAGTCCCTGCTTCACCGCAGCGGTCACGACCCCGGGGATGAAACCCTCCACCTCCCTGCAGGCGTGAACGTCGCCGGACAGAAACACCATCGGGACCCCGAAATGCCCGGCGATCATGGCCTGCATTCCGATCTCTCCGTGGGAAATCCCGTTGAAGGTGTAGTTGCGGATCTGTCCGCTCATCGAGTGGCAGAGATTGGCCGATGGTGTCCCGGCCTTGGCGTGGGCACCCACCAGCACGGTGGCGTCGCAGCTTTCGTCCAGCAGTGGGAGCCAGAACGGTCTGCTGCGGCCGTGGATGAGGCGGACCCGCCGATCGAGCTGCTCGATGTCGATCGTCGAGCCCGCTCCGTGCCCGTCATTGACGATGACTTCCGTCGCGCCGCCGGACATCAGGCCCTCCACGGCCGCGTTGACTTCCGCCGTCAACAGGCGCCGGGCCATCAGCCGGTACTCCACGTTGATCTGGGTGTGGTCGTCCCGGTTCTCCCAGGTCCAGACTCCGGCCACTCCCTCCAGATCGGTCATCAGGTATACCTTCATCGTTGCTTTCCCCCTGGTCGACGACGGTGGCCGCTGCGCGGCCGCTACACGAGCCTACCGGCAAAGTCCCCGCGCACCCTCGGTCATGGGCGTACGGGCGACGTCCGGCGGCAAATCGCGCCCTCGATGCGACGGTAGCACGTCCGCAAGACCATGAAGACACTCTTCCCCCGCGTTGCGAGATAGGGCGACGAGGCACGGAGCCGGCCCAATTGGCTCCGCCGATAGGCTTCACCTCGAATGAGGTTTTGCATGAACGCACTGGACCCACATCTGGCCACAGTCGCGCCCGGAACGATCGCTCCCTCTTGGCGGGGCAGTTCTCGCCATCCTCCCGTCTCCGCCGGTCCCGCCCTGGGAGACGGGGCAAAAGCCGCTCGAAGGGACGCCGAGCGGGAGGCCGGGGGGAGGCGACGTGAGTCGGCGCCTGCCCGCCACCCGCGCAATCCCTGTCTATACCTGCCCGGCCACCAACTTCCGGGTTACCTCCAGCGCATAGGTCACCACGGCGTCCATGATCGGTAGCGGGCGCCCGCGCTCACCGGGGATCTCGAGGTTGAAGGAGTTCGCGTATCCCAGCTCTTTCAGCGCCGCTACCACCGACACCCAGTCGATCTTCGACCCGCGGCAATAGGGGATCAGGTGCTGGTCACCGGACCCATCGTTGTCGGCGATGTGCAGGGCGACCAGCAGGTCGCCGGCGACTCGCACCGCCTCGGCGTTGTCCCAGCCCTCGAGGTTCGCGTGTCCGGTGTCCAGACAGATGCCCAGCGCCGGCGAGCCGATCTGCTCGATGAGCTCGCGGATCCCCGCCACCGTCCCGTTCCAGGCGTGCTCGCCATCCGGCCCCATGCTCCGCATCCCGTTTTCGAGAGCGATCCTCACGCCCAGCCCCTCGGCCACACCGGCCAATTCGGCGATCGCCTCGGCACGCAGTGTATTCTGCTCCCCGGCCTCCGCCTCCGTCTCCCGGCGCCCGTGCCCGCCCGGATGGAGCACTCCGTGGCCGATGCCCAGAGCCGCCAGTATCTCCAGGTCTCTGCGCACGATGGCCTGATCCGCCCGGCGTCTGTCGCCGTCCATGCACGCCACGTCCACAGTGATTGTCAGATGGGCCTGATCCATCACCAGCCCCGTCTCGCGGACGACCTCACCGAAGGCGGCGGTCCTGCGGTCCGAGCCGCTGTCCTCTCTCAGGGTCACCAGGTGTTCGGTCGACAGCTCGATGGCCGGCCACCCCAGTTCCGCGATTCGCCTGACGGCGTCCTCGGGCGGCAGTTCATAGTAGATGCTGGTCCACATGCACGGTATCATGACTTGCTCTCCGGAGATGGCGGCGCCCACGGGCGTCGTCTGTGTCGGCCCAAAACCCAACCATTCCCGCTGCTCAAGGCCATCACCTCCTCGGGGATGCGCTCAGTCCCGGCACGCAAAAGGGGCAGGTCTCCCTGCCCCTTTGTGGGTGCGTTGCCCGGCCCAATGGCCCGTGGCGTCTGCCTCGGCGGTCGGCGGCCATGCCGTGCGGCCCATGGCCCGACGGCGGGCCCCTCAGTCCTCGGTCTCGAAGTTCACGACGATGTCGCCCATCCGCACCTCATCGCCGGCCTGCAGGAGCACGGGGCTGGCGATGCGCTCGCCGTTTAGGAAGGTGCCGTTCAGGCTTCCCAGGTCCGTCAGGAGCCAGCCCTCGTCGGTGCGGTCGATCTCCGCGTGCTGCGGCGAGGCCTTGGGGTCGGCCAGCCTCAGATCGCACGACGGAGAGCTTCCCATCACGAATGGGGCTGCGGATACCGGGATGTTCGGCGCATCCGGGGCCGTGAGGTAGGCGTACTCGGGTACCGACGCCACGGCCACCGGCGGCGTGGCCGCCATCGCCTCCGGAGCCGCGGCCTTGTTGGAGTTGAGCACCGTGACCACGACCGCCGCCGCCACCAGCAGGCCCGCCAGCACCAGCACACCAATGAGGATGGCCGACGCCGGTGACCTGCTCCCCGCCGTGTCGGTGGCCGGCACATTGCCCGCCTCCGGTGGGGCGCCATTGAGCGCCCCGGCCGCCCCGGCATCCGACGCATCGAGCGCCGGTGTCTGTGACGCGTCCAGCGCGGCCGGAGGCCGCAGGTCGGCATCCGTCGGCTCCGGAACCAGCACATCAGAGGCGTCATCCATGCGGTCCTCGTCGGTGCCACGAGAGGGCGAGCGCGGCGCCTCGACGGCATTCGCGGTCGCCGGTGTCGCCTCCCGCCCGCGCCGCGTGCCGGACGGGATAGTGACGGTCTCGGTGGGTGAGGAGGGCACGACGGGCACCGCCCCCCCACCGGTGCGGGTGGAGGGAGACGTCCGTCCCGAGCCCTCTGAGCGCGATGTCGTCTCTCGCCGGGACGGCTCTGTGCGACGGGAGGTCGTCTTCGGCTGCGCGGTGCTATCGGAGCCGTCCTCACGCCGGGCCGCGGGCGCGTCGGCCTTCCCGCCCTCGATCAGAGACTCCAGAGCATCGCTCTTGAGCTTCTCCGAGACATCGCCGGAGGTCTCGCCCGGGCCGCTACTGTCGCTCGCGGAGCCTGTGGCGGCCTCCCCGGCCGGCGCCTCCGGCCGGATGGTGGCCCGCGTGGGCCCCTCCGCGTCCCCGTTGTCGGGGGCCTGTGCCCAGGCCGTGGCTCCGAGCAAGGCGATGAGCCCCGCGAGCAGAGCTGTGTGCAGCAGTTTCATACCATCTCGCTCCTATGTGCCCATGTAGACGCCGTTCGCGACGCCGGCGGCCGGTCCGGGGGCCCGTCCCTGCCGTCCTCAGGTGTCCCGCCCCGCAGGATCGGACCCCGCCGGGCGCGCCCCTGATCGGTCCTGTCCCGCGCGAGCCGCCGTCGCCTGTTGCCACGAGCCCTCTGTGGGCGCCCGGCCTGTGTGGGGCCTAGATCCGTGATTGGGGCGCACGCCGGATGGCGGCCGGCGCCATCGCGCGCCGGGTTCGCTGCGTCCCCAAGGCCCGTACGGCTGCGCGGCGGGCGGGCCGTCCCTGTGACATCCAGTATACAGCCAATAACGCCACGGGGGTCAAGATGGTTCGCCGGGGCGCCGGGCGCCCGGCACGAATCAAACCGGCGCTCCTCCCAGGAGCGGGGGAGCGCCGGTCAAGGCCTGACGCGTCACTCAGCGGGCCTTCAGGCAAGCGATTCCAGCTTGTAGCCCACTCCCGGGACGGTCCGGATCAGCTCGGGGTTCTTGCGGTCACGCTCCAGCTTGCCGCGCAGCCGGCCGATGTGGACATCCAGCGTCC
Source organism: uncultured Armatimonadia bacterium (assembly GCA_964639415.1). Lineage (GTDB taxonomy): Bacteria > Armatimonadota > Zipacnadia > Zipacnadales > JABUFB01 > CAYRFY01. Next base: position 1,298 of record CAZXDD010000049.1, on the reverse strand, counting down.
TGGTGCGGATGCCCTCCGGGTACTGCCAGACCTCCCACAGCAGTTGCTTGGAGGGGATCACCTCACCGGGGCGCGAAGCCAGAGCACAGAGTAGCTCGAACTCCTTGGGAGTGAGGGCCACTTCCCGCTCGCCCTGATACACGGTGCGGCGGTCCTTGCGGATGTGCAGTTGTCCCACCGATATCTCGCGCTCAGGCAGCCGCTGAGTGTAGTCGTTGGCGCGGCGCAGCAGCGCGCGGACGCGGGCCACCAACTCGGCCCGGTGGAAGGGCTTGGGGATGTAGTCGTCCGCCCCCACCTCCAGGCCGACGATGCGGTCGATGTCGCTGCGACGCCCTGTGAGCATGATGATGGGCACCACCGAATGCCGCCGCAGCTCGCGGCAGACATCCAGCCCGTCCATGTCCGGCAAGGACAGGTCCAGAAGAACGAGACTGGGTTGCTGCTTCTCGCACTCGGCAAGTGCGTCGGCTCCTGAGATGACGGCGGTGCTCTTCAGCCCGGCGTCCGCCAGTGCCTCACTGAGGCTCTGGTGCAGGTAGTGGTCGTCTTCCACAATGAGTGCTGTGCCGTTCATTGGAGAGTTTCCTCTTGATGGTCTGCGGTGCCCGCACCGGACGCGCTACCTGCTCACCGGAGAGATGGCGGCGCGGATTGCGTGGAACGGTTACTGTGTCGTTATACACACGTTATCGGCCGAAGGCACCGTTAGGTTGAGTGCGGCGCCCTCTCCAAGTCCACTCCGCCGGGTCATGGACGCCGCGGAAATGGCCGAGTCTGCCGGGATAGCCGCCGTTAATTCGGGTGACGTAAACTTCTGTTGGTGACAACTCAGTTGCAGTTCAGGGGACTTATACCCGCTTCCCAGAAGCGTCAAACGGTGCGGCCATGGGTCATCAGAAACCTGCCTTCACCGTCACACAAGGGATTCTTAGAGTCTTAACGCAACTTTAATAGGTCTAAAAAGTACTCTCCATTGCATATGTGCTATTTAGGTGTCTATCGCCCCCGCGCGACCGGCCTTCTGCTTGACACTGCCAGATGGCCTTCGTATAATACTCCGCAATTCTCGTGCCCACAGGGCAGTCAGTCGCAGTCATGTGCCGTCGGGTGCCCCTCAGGTGGCGGAGCGGCAGCGGTGGTGGATGGGCGCCTTGGCGGCCTTTGCATTTCCGGAGCCGGTGCGCCGGTCAGGTGCGGCGCGCGGCTCTTATTGTGCTCGGGGCGCGAGGCCCGGCCGGCGGCGCCGGCCGAGCTCCTTTGCCCCTCACTGTCGACGTGATGGGGCACGCGGACTG
>CAZXDD010000048.1:549-22459 GCA_964639415.1 uncultured Armatimonadia bacterium | reverse complement strand
GGATGTGGCATCAATGCGTTCATGCATAATCTGAGTTGGAAGACCGCGGGCACGGTGGGTGCTTGTCGCGGTCGTGCTTGCCGGCGGCGGGTGCGTGCCCTGCCGTGCGGGCCTGGAGACCCGCGGGCACGGCGGGCGATCGGTGAGCGCCCGCCGGCCTCAGACGTCCTGCTCGCTCTTGCCCTCCTCGTACTCCCGGCGCCCCTCCATGTACTGGGGGATCGGCACGTCCCACCAGCCCACGGCCGGCATGCCGGTGTGCGGCCATTCGCGGTCGACCACGGCCTCGATCACCGCCGGCCTGCCCGCGTCCATGGCCTCGCGAATGGCGGGCTCTACCTCGTCGCCTCTGGTGATGCGGCGCGTGAAGCAGCCAAAGTCTCGAGCCAGGCCGGTGATGTCCGGCGAGTACGGGCTGCCGTCCAGGGTGAAGTCGGTCGCGAAGGCGTGCTGTTCGCCGAAGGCGGCCATCTGCAGGTCGCGGATGGAGATCCAGCCCTGGTTGTTGGCGACGATCATCACGATGGGGATGTTGTACCTCACCGCGGTGGAGAGCTCCTGCACGTGCATGAGGAAATCGCCGTCTCCCACAATGCCCACCACGGGTGTGTCGGGGAGCGCCAGCTTGGCGCCCATGGCCGCGGGGAGGGTGAAGCCCATGGTGGAGAAGCCGCCGGTAGTCAGGCACGTCCCCGGCTCGTAGAAGGGGAACTCCTGGATCATCTGGGCCTGCGTATTTCCCGAGGAGGTGACGACGATGGTCTCCGGAGGCAGGGCCGCCCGGGCCTGACGCAGGAGCGTGGAGATCACCATCGGATCTCGGCTATCATCGCGATGGTCGGCCAAGAAGGCGGACCACTGGTCGTTGAGCTGTCCGATCTCGGCGGTGTAGCCGGAGTGCTCCCAATCCACCTGGCGTCTCTGGGAAAGGGCGTCGGCCAGGGCCCCCAGGCCCGCCTTGGCGTCACACACGATTCCGATCTCCACCGGATAGTTCTTGCCGATCTCGTGGGGATCGATGTCCATGTGGATCAGCCGGGTGGGCGGGAATGAGAAGGCGGCGCCCCTGCGGTACGAGCAGGTGGTCTCGTCGGCGAAGCGGCAGCCCACCGCGAGGACTACGTCGGCGCTGCGGGTCAAGGTCAGGCCGGCGGTGGTGCCCTTGGAGCCCGTGCACCAGGCATAGAGCGGATGGCCCGCGGGGAAGGCTCCCATCCCCATCATGGTGTTGACCACCGCCGCGTTGGAGAGCTCGGCCACCCGCCGCAGCTCGTCCGCCGCCCTGGCGGACTGCACCCCGCCACCCACGAGGATTACGGGCCGCTCGGCCTCGTACAGGAGGCCGGCGGCCTCCTCGATGGACTGCGGGTCCGGCTGCGCCACGGCGTGGGGGCGGCGGTCGACCAGTGAGGGCAACTCGACCTCCACGGCCTCGGCCTGCACATCCATGGGTAGACCGATGGCCACGGGCCCGGGCCGCCCGCACAGCATCTGGTTGAAGGCCCTGGCCATCATACGCGGGAGCAGCCGCGCCTGCACGGCCAGCATGTGCCGCTTGCAGGTCGGTTCCAGAGCGCGCCAGTTCGCCCCATCGGCGTGGCGCTCGATCTCCTGCAGGACTCCCACCCCGAGCATGTGCACGTGGGGCTCGCCGTTGAGGACCAAGACCGCCGTGGAATCGGCGTACGCGGTGGCCAGACCGATGGCGGTATTCAGCGCCCCGGGGCCGATGGAGGTGAAGGCACAAAGGGGCTGCCCGCAGGCTCGGTAGTAGCCGTCGGCCAGGTGAACCGCGGCGCTCTCGTGCAGAGGCTGGATGATCCTGCACGCCCCGGTCTTTCGAATGGCATCTACGAGCTGCACGCAGCCGTGGCCGGGAATGCCCACGGCATAGGGTACGCCCGCCTGCTGCAGGCAAGAAGCGACAATCTCGCCACCGGTCAATTGCATCACAGAACACCTCATTTGATCGGAAACCATGCGATCTGATTGGCCAATGACGCCGTCCGCCGCCTGACCTCTGGGAGGCCCTCCGGGCCTGCCGGCGAACAGGTCGGCCTAGTGGCCTGCCGCTGGGGTCCCGGAGAGGCGGAACAGGAGCTCTGCACCCATCCTGCGGCCACGGCGCCGCTGCTCGGGGGCCCGGCAGGCAGAGGGAAGACAAGACGGTAAGGACGCCCCGGACGGCCGCGGCAGCAGGTCAGTTCGTCCCCTCCGCGGAAATCCCTTCATATGGCTCGCGGAACGTTGCGGGCCGAGCATGGTATCTCCGGAGGGCTCATCATCGCCAAGCGCAATCTTCTGGGCTTTGAGCATACCTATGCCCGCTCTCTCTACCGCGCCTGTGGGTACGGCGACGGCCACTTCGCCGGCCCACTGATCGGTGTGGTCAACTCGCACTCCACCGCCACACCCGGCCATGCCCACCTCAGTCGCGTCGGCCGGCGGGTCTGCGAGACCATCGACGCCGCCGGCGGCATGGCCATCGAGTTCAACGTTCCCGCGCCCTGTGACGGCATCGCACAGGGCGCCGGAATGCACTACATCCTGCCCATGCGGGAGATCGTCGCGGCCGGCGCCGAGATGGCTCTGAAGGCCCACGGCTGTCAGGCCGCGGTGATGATCTGCTCCTGCGACAAGATCGAGCCCGGTATGCTCATGGCCGCCGCGCGCTGCGACCTGCCGACCATCTTCATCCCCGGCGGTACCATGCCCGTAGGCGCCGCGCGCCTGGACGACGGTGAGCAGGTGCCGCTGGTGGCCTCGGACGTCAAGGAGGCCATGGGCCGCTGCGCAAGAGGCGAGATCAGCGCCCGCGAGCTGGAGGCCATCGAGCGCGGCGCCTGCCGCAGCTACGGCGCCTGCAACATGATGGGCACGGCGCTGACGATGGCCTGCCTCATCGAGGCCCTGGGGCTGACCCTGCCCGGAGCCGCGACGCTCGCGGCCCTCAGCGACGAGCATCTGGATGTCATCGAGCAGTCGGCGCGGCTCATCGTGGCGCTGGCCGACGGCGGTCCGGGAGCCAGGAGCTTTTGCACCCACGAGGGCCTGCGCAATGCCGTCCGTGTCGGCCTGGCCATGGGCGGGTCGACGAACATGGTGCTGCACCTACTGGCCCTCGCCGCGGAGGTGGGTTCGCCGCTGTGCCTGGACGACTTCGATGCACTCAGTCGGCAGACGCCGCTGCTCTCCAGGCTCAAGCCGGCCAGCGAGCGCACCGTGGAGGACTTCCACCGCGCCGGCGGCGTGCGGGCGCTCATGGCCGAGCTGGCAAGAGGGCAGTTGCTGAGCGCGGATCTGCCCGTGGTGGATAGAGAGACCCTGAAGAGCCGGCTCGCGGGACGCCACGGCGATGGTGAGGTGATCCGGCCGCTGACCGACCCGCTGTCACCCGAGGGCGGTCTGGCCGTGCTGCGCGGCAATCTCGCCCCCGGTGGCGCCGTGGTGAAGCAGTCCGCCGTGGCGGAGGCCATGCGACGGCACAGCGGCCCGGCCAGGGTCTGCGAGAGCGAGGAGCAGGTGCGCGACCGTCTCCTGGGCAAGGCGGTGGTTGCCGGCGATGTCTTGTGCATCCGCCACGAGGGCCCGCGGGGCGGCCCCGGCATGCGCGAGCTGTCGATTCCGGCGGCGCTCCTCGTCGGCATGGGCCTGGGGGAATCGGTGGCGATGGTCACCGACGGCCGCTACTCCGGGGCAACGCGGGGGCCCTGCATCGGCCACGTCTGCCCCGAGGCCGCCGCGGGCGGCCCTCTGGCGGCGGTGCGGGAGGGAGACACGATCTGCATCGACATCCCCAGTCGAGAGCTGAACGTCGACCTCACCGAGAGAGAGCTGGCCCACAGGCTCGCGAGCTACGAGCCACCACCCCCCAAGGCCTCCGGCGGCTTCCTGGACATCTACCGGGCGCTGGCAGGCGGCGCCGACACGGGAGCCAGGCTGGAGGTGAGCTGAACGGGGAGAACGGCGGACAACGGCTCACCACGGAGACACGGAGCGCACGGAGTTCCTCGGAGAACGGCTTGGGGAGTCGAAAGGCGGTCGCTGCTTTCGCCCGGCGGGACCGTAGCCGTAGACGCCGTTGACGCCGTTACCGTTGACCGCCGTTGTCGTTGACAGTCGTGTCGTTGACCGCCGTTGTCGTCGACTCGTGACTCGCCGCCTCGCCGACTTTGACTAACCTCGGAGGATACCATGGTCGACTTGCGCTACCGACAGATCCACCTCGACTTCCATACCAGCGAGCTGATCCCCGGCATCGGCAGCCGGTTCGATGCCGATGAGTTCGCCGACACGCTCAAGGCCGCTCATGTCAACTCGATCACCTGCTTCTCGCGCTGTCACCACGGCATGATCTATCACGATACCGCGAGATTCCCGGAGCGTCGGCACCCGCACCTGACCTGCAACCTGCTCAAGGAGCAGATCGAGGCCTGCCACGCCCGAGACATCCGGGTACCGATCTACATCACCGTGCAGTGGGACCTGTTCACCGTCAAGCAGCACCCCGAGTGGGTAGCTGTGGACGAAAACGGCGGGATTCCGGGGACGAAGCCCTTCGATGCCGGGTTCTACCGGCGGCTGTGTCTCAATACCCCGTATGTGGACTTCCTGGAGGAGCAGACCATCGAGGTGTGCGAGACTCTTGCCGTCGACGGCGTGTTCTTCGACATCGTCGCGGCCACCCCGTGCTGCTGTGGGCACTGCATCGAGGACATGCGGTGTCGGGGGCTGGACCCCGCCGATGCGGCGGATCGCGCCCGCTTCGCCGACGATGTGCTGTTCGCGTTCCAGGACCGGCTTTTCGAGGTGGTGCGCTCGCGCCATCCGGAGGCCACGGTGTTCTTCAACTCCGGCCACGCGGGGCCCAAGCATCGCAAGATGCTGGGGGCTTTCACCCATCTGGAGCTGGAATCGCTGCCCAGCGGCGGCTGGGGCTACATGCACTTCCCGCTGGCCCAGAGGTACGCCCGGGGCCTGGGGCGTGACACCATGGGGATGACCGGGAAGTTCCACACCTCCTGGGGCGACTTCTCGTCCTTTAAGAACCCGGCGGCTTTGGAGTTCGAGTGTCTCAACATGCTGGCATTGGGGGCCAAGTGCTCCATCGGCGATCAGCTCCATCCGACGGGGCGCCTCTGCCCGGAGACGTATAAGCTCATCGGGGACGTGTACTGCAAGGTGGAGGCGGCCGAGCCGTGGTGCCACGGGGCGAAGCCTGTGGCGGATGTGGCGCTGATGACGCCCGAGGAGTTTGCCGGCACCGGGGGGCATGGAGGGCTGCCCGCGGCGGCCATGGGCGCCTGCCGGATGCTGCAGGAATCGCGGTGCCAGTTGGACATCATCGACTCGCAGTCCGACTTCTCCGGCTACGAGGTTCTCATCCTGCCCGACGAGGTCCCGGTGGATGCCGCGCTGGCCGCCAAGATCTCCGGCTTCGTGTCCGGCGGTGGGGCGCTCCTGGCCTCGTACAAGTCGGGCCTCAGCCCCGAGGGCGATGGCTTCAGTCTCAAGGAGCTTGGAGTATCGCTCAAGGGGTCGGCTGAGTTCTCGCCGGACTTCATCGTCCCCGACAAGCTGGGGCAGGGGCTGTTTGACGCCGGCCACGTCATGTACCTGCCCGGCATGGAAGTGGAGCCACAGAGCGGAGCCGAGGTGCTCTGTCCCATGGAGAAGCCGTACTTCAACCGCACCTGGGAGCACTTCTGCTCCCACCGGCACACACCGTCGGAGGGAGTAGCGGACTACCCGGGTGTGGTGAGAAACGGCCGCTGCATCTACTTCATGCACCCCGTGTTTGCGCTCTACCACAACTGTGCGCCCCTGTGGTGCAAGAGGCTGGTGGCCAATGCCCTGGAGCTTGTACATCCCGACCCGGTCCTGCGCGCCGGCGGCCCCAGCTCGCTTCTGGTGACGGTCAACTCGCAGCCGGAGCAAAAGCGCCTGGTGGTGCACGCACTGCACTATGTGCCGGAGAGAAGAGGCAGGGATTTCGACGTGATCGAGGACATCATCCCGCTGTTCGGGATCCCGGTGTCGCTGAAGGTCGATGCCGAGGTGGCCTCGGTGCGCCTGGTCCCCAGGCTGCAGGGCATCGACTTCCAGCACAAGGACGGCCGGGTGGAGTTCCTGATCCCGCGGGTGGACGGGCACCAGATGGTGGAGATCAACCTGAAGTGAGGGCTTAGCGATAGCAGAGCTCTCCACGGGGCGGCAGCGCGGTTCCGCCCCGTGGAGAGCGGCGGTGCCGGGAGGCGGCCAAAGACCGGTACCAAGAAAGAAGCCGAGGCGAAAAACCCTCGGCTCGGCGGAACAGTGCCTGATGATGTGAGGATCGCGGCTACCTGGCTGTGGCAACTCCGCTCTCGACTGCGTGCTCGATGGCGGCGCGTAAATCGGTCAAGGCGAAAGGCTTACTCAGGGTGGCGAAGCCATTGGTCCCGAACTCGTCGAGTTCCTCCTGGGTCCCGAGCACGATCAGCGGAATGCCTGCCGTCTCGTCGGCGGCCTGTAGCTCCTGAACCAATTCCCGGCCGCAAAGGCCCGGCAACACGGCGTCCATCACGACGAGATCGGGAACCTGACTCCGAGCCACCTCGAGGGCCTCGGTGCCGTCCTCCACCACCTGCGATTCATGGCCTTCACGCTTCATGAGCACGCCCAGCAGGCGCGACACGGCCATCTCGCTCTCGGCGATGAGTACATGCATACTGGTAGAATCAGTCCTCCTTTCGTGGTGCCTCGAGCTACGTGGTATCTGGCACATTATACCCCACTGTAGGCCCTGCACAAAACCCAATCTCGCCGCGCTCGATGGCAATTGTCCGTTGCAGCCCGACCACAGTACATGACTTCTGGCGCCGCGAACTTCCCTATATTCCATCTTCCTTGGTACTATTCCTTCCCAGTAGGAGCATTTTCCTGTGTAAAAGCCTAGCCGGGCTCCGCGGGCGAAAGAGGACAGCCGGGCCCGTGGCCTGCGCGCCTCCGGGGTACCGGCGATACTACCCAGCCGCGCCGCATCCTGCTACAATGCCCGCGAAGCTAAGGGAGGTAACCTCTATGCCCGAGTGGCTTGTGGTCGTCCTGGCAGTGATCGCCGTTCCTGTTGTCCTGGCCATAGGTGGGCTATCTGTCGCCGGGCTGGCCATCTGGGTCTCTCACCGCTCGAAGATGCGCAAACTGGAGATCGAGGAAAAGGAGCGGCAGGCACAGATGGACCGCGACCTGCTGGGTCTGGGCAGCGACGGTCTCGGCGCGCAGTTCGAGGCCCTCCTGGAGCGCATGAACGCCATCGAGCGCCGCATGGATGCCGTTGAGGGAACGGCGGCCCGGGCTCAGACGCCGCCGGTCACCGGGTCCGAGGGTCCCCGGACCGAGGCGCGCAGGGCGGCGGACACGGAGAGGGCTTGAGGCACCGCCACCTCTCCACGGGTTTCACCCGTGGCTATGATGCACTGCCCCTTCGGGGCAGACGGCGACGGCACGACCAACGGCATGCCGCTCCTCGCCGTTGCCGTGCTCCCCTCTCCTTGAGGAGGGGCTGGGGGTGAGGTGCCGTCACCGCCGTTCGCCGTTGACTCGCGACTCGTCGACTCTCGCAGAGCGGGGTGAGGACGCCGTTGAGGCCGTTACCCCCCTACGCCCCGTACAACCCCCAACACTTTCCCCCTACCTTACCACTATACTCTCAGGAGCACCGAACCGGGCCGGCGCCGCGCACGCCGGCTGCGGCTGCGGACCTGCGAGGTCCTGACCCCACGGCTCTAGCGGAGTTGATCGCCTATGGAACTGCGTCTGGTTGCGGCGCGCCCGGCGGAGGTGGCCGATGAGGCGCTCCGGAAGCGCGAGCGAGCGGCCTGGGACGCACTGGTCGCCCACCAGCACGGACGGCTGTACAACCTGCTTGTGCGCCTCACCGGCGATCGCGAGCTCGCCGCCGACCTGACACAGGAGACCTTCTTAGCGGCCTACCGAAGCGCCCACACCTACGCCGGGCGCTCGGGCCCGGAGGCGTGGCTGTGCGGCGTCGCGCTCAACTGCTACCGCAACCACCGCCGGCGGCATGGCGGGCGCGGACTGCCCGACGAGATCGGGGACGGCCTGCCCGACCCGGCGCCGACACCCGAGCAGTTGGCCCAGCTTCGGGAGCAGGCCGATCTTCTGCGAGAGGCGGTGGGCAGGCTCCCCGAGGCGTACGAGAGAGTGGTGGCCCTGTACTACTTCGCCGGCCTGACCTCGGCCCAGATCGCCGAGGAGGAGGGCGTCGCCCACGGCACCGTGCGCTGGCGCCTGCATCAGGCCGTTCGGAAGCTGTGGTTCATGTTGCAGCCCCACACAGGGAAGGAGGAGCCCGCATGAGCAAGAGACCCGAGGGGGAGTTCCATTCTCCCATCGACCCACTACTGGAGGGCTTCCCGCTACAGCCCCCCCCCGCCGACCTTGAGCAACGCTGCGTCAAGGCCCTGCACGAGGCGGCTTCGGAGCGCCCGCTGAACCGTCTTTTCCACCTGCGGCCGGTGGCGGTGGCGGCGGCCGTCCTCATGCTCGTCGCCGGGGTGGCGACCTTTCCGAAGGTGATGCCCGGGCGCGTTACCCAGGAGCGCGAGATGGTGCACCTGAGCGCTCCCGGCGCGGGGGACATCATGGCAAAGATTCCGCTGCCTTCCCCCACAGGCGAGACGCCACCGGTGCAATCGGTCACTCAGTTGCCCGCGGGTATGGCCACGGAAGGCGCAAGATGGCGTGGCTACCCGAGATCGCTCGAGAACCCGAGGCCAGACGGGGCCGTGATAAGCCTCCGTGCACAGCCCCGCAGCCCCTACGTGTTCGGTACGCAGTCCGGATACACGGTGACGCAGGTACCCGGTTTGGCGGCGCCGGAGGTCAACACCGCACTGGGACAAGAGGCGCCCTCCGCCCCCGCCGCGCCCTGGGAAGACACCGGCGGCGAGCGGCAGAAGGAGGTCTACAAGCGGCTGGAGATGGAGGTCGAGGAGGTGGAGGTGGCCCACAAAGAGGCGGTACGGATCATCGACGGGGCCGGGGGCTATGTGGCCCAGGAGGACCTCACGACCACGGCGGATTCCGGGAGCGAGGCAAGTCTCTCGGCGAGGCTTCCGGTGGACCGGCTCGAGGACGCCGTGGCCAGGCTCCGAGACCTGGGGCGCGTTGTGGGCCTCCACGGCACCAGCGAGGACCGCACCGCCGAGTACTACGGGCGCGGGAAGCAGGTGCGGGAGAGCAGCGACGAAGAGGCGCGGATCGTGGCGCAGTATGAAAAGGAGAAGGACCGCACCAAGAAGCAGGCTCTGCACGCGCGCCTCACGCAGGTGCGGAGCAAGCTGAAGTCGCAGAAGGAGGCCCTCCAGGAGCTGGGGGCCCGGACCCACTATGCCACGGTGGAGGTCCTGCTGACCCAGCGTGCGGGAGCCGGTGAATTCGTTGCCCAGGTGGGGGGCCGGGCGGTCCTGGCGCTCACCTGGTTCCTGGCCACCGCGCTGATCTGGGGACCGCTCCTGCTGCTGGTACTGACACTGCGTTGGCGCCGTCCGCGGGCGGAGAGCCCGAGCGAGGCGCCGGAGGAGTAGGCGAAGGCGGCACGGGAGACGGCACCAGGGGCGGCGCGAGAAGCGCCGCCCCTGTGTTGCAGGGCATACCCGCGAGCGTGAGCAGACCTCCGTCGCGCAGCGAGTAGAGCGTCGCCGGGTTGATCCCCGCGCGGATCGCATCCGCTGTCCGCATCGTCCCGCCGCGCGCCCGGAATACGGCGACCGCAGACCTCTGGTAGGGTGGGAGGCCGGCCATGGTTCCTCGACTACAGTAGTTTCGGTAAATTGTTCTAGTTAATGTCATTATTATACACCGGGGGCCGCTCGCGTCAACGACAGGCTTTGGCGCGTCTCGCCCCCCGAGAAGGAGATTCCCCCTCCGGCGGCGATACTCTACAGGGTTCCTTTGCACCCATCGGATCAGAGAGCATTGCCCATGAGTCAGTCGCCCATGTCGTCGCACACCTCCGCACACCCCGCCGCGGCCCTGCTGCGCCCCGGAGTCACGGTCCGCGCCGTACTCACCGGTCTTGTCCTGACACCGGTCAACGTCTTCTGGGTCATCCAGATGGAGCGCAACCGCCAGACCGCGTTTCCCACGGTGTTCTCGCTGTTTTTCAATGCCATCTTCATCCTGCTTCTGCTGCGCGGGGTCAATGCGCTTCTCTACCGTCTGCGCCCCAGGCTGGCGTACCACCCGGCCGAGATGCTCGTGGTCTACTCGATGATCTGCATCAGCACCGCGCTGTCGGGCATCGACTTCATCCAGACACTCATGCCGCTTGTGAGCTACTCGTTTTGGATGGCCGGGCCGGAGAACCGCTGGGACGAGATGCTCAATCCGTACCTTCCCACCTGGCTCACGGTGCGCGACCGGGGGATCTTGCAGGGCTACTACGAGGGCGGCGCCTCCGCCTACGCGCCGGGCGTGCTGAGTGCCTGGCTGACGCCGGTTCTGATGTGGTCGCTGTTCATGGTGCTCTTGCTCCTGGTGATGGTGTGCATGAACGTGCTTTTGCGTCGGCGCTGGCTGGACGGCGAGCACCTGGACTGTCCGCTGGTGCACCTGCCGCTGGAGATCGCGGCACCGAGGGCCCGGCTGTTTCGCGATACGATGTTCTGGATCGGCTTTTGCATCGCCGCCTCGGCGGAGATCTGGAACAGCCTGGCCTTCTACTATCCGCAGATGCCGCTGATCCCTCTGTTCGAGGAGGACATCGGGAGGCACTTTCGGGGCCGGCCGTGGAACGCCATCGGCTGGATGCCCCGATCGTTCTACCCGTTCCTGATCGGCCTGGGCTACATGATGCCCCAGGACTTCCTGTTCTCCTGCTGGTTCTTCTACCTGTTTTGGAAGCTGGAGCTGGTGATGAGTGCTTTCACCGGCCTGGACCAGATCAAGGGCTTCCCCTTCGCCAATCAGCAGGGCTTCGGGGCCTATCTGCTCTTCGCCGGCTATGGCTTGTGGCTGGGGCGCGGCCACTTCTCCCAGGTGTGGAAGACCATCATCGGGGCTCCGGGGGGTATCCGTGACGGTAACGAGCCGCTGCGTTACCGCACGGCGGCCGTGGGGATGGTGGCCGGGTTCGCCGGGCTGATGTGGTTTGCCATCGCCATCGGGATGCAGCCGATAACGGCCTTCTCGGTGTTCTTCATCTACTATGCGCTCTCTTTGGCCATCACCCGGGTGCGGGTGCAGTTCGGCACTCCGGTGCATGACCTGCACTTCACCGGCCCTGACGTGATCCTCTCCTCGGTGTTCGGTACCCGGGCCTTCCCCAATCGCGATCTGGTGGGCATCTCGCTCCTGGCGTGGTTCAGCAGCATCTTCCGCAGCCATCCTATGCCCCACCAGATGGAGGGGATCCGGCTGCAGGAGCAGACGGGGGGTACGGCGCGGGGGCTGCCGGCGGCCCTGATGCTGGCCGCGGCGGTGGGGGCGCTGTCGGGGTTCTGGACGATCCTGCATACGTACTACGACGTGGGAGCATTGGCCAAGGGCGGGAGGTTCAACCTGTGGCCCTTGAACACGATGGATAGCTGGCTCAAGAACCCGCAGGGGCCGCAGTGGGCGGCGGGGCCGGCAATAGCAGTGGGGCTGGGCGTGGCCTTCGTCCTGCAGGTGATGCGGATGCGCTACGTCAACTGGCCTTTCCATCCGCTGGGGTTCGCCATCGCCGGCAATATCCAGATGAACCACGCCTGGATGCCGCTCCTGGTGGCGTGGATTCTGAAGGCGAGTATCGCCAAGTACGGCGGCCACAGGGCGGCCCAAAGGAGCCAGCCGCTGTTCCTGGGCCTGATCCTGGCGGACTTCGTGGTGGTGAGTGTGCTCAACATCATCGCCATCATCCTGCATATCCCGTGCTATCGGTTCGTCGATTGAGGCGGGCGCCGGGGAGGGCCGGGCCGTACCGGAGCCTCAGGGGTCCCGGGGGGCCTGACCGCCCAGCACCCCCAGACCCATACCGGCTCCGCCGCCGGGCCGGCACGCCCCCGAGCCGATGTAGGTACTGAGCGACTGGGCCAACCTCTCGCGCTGCTCCGCGGACAGGATGCGGGCCTCGTGGCCCAGATAGCGCGCGGCATGCTCCTGCAGTTGCCGGTGCAAAGCCGCGGACTGGTCCAGCAGGCGCGCGGTCTCAGTCGGGTCGGCCTCTCCCGAGACCGCCGCTTTGGCGAGATCCGCATTGGCGGCCCTGATCTGCGCGCGCAACGGCGCCACTTGCTGCATGAACTGCCGATGGATGGCCCGGACCTGCTCTTGCTGCGCCTGCGTCAGCCCCAGTTGCCCGGCGACGGAGTCGCCCTGCGCCGAACCGCCGTGCTCCGCGTGGCGCAGGGTGGGCCCCCAGCGGAAGTACACCGCCGCCGCGATGGTGGACAGGTTGAGGGCCAGCGATAGTATCAGGGCGACTCCAAGAGATCGTCTGCTCATGGTCCCTGCCCTCCGGCGTCCCCGAAAATGCCCAGGTAGGCGGTGCTCAGCGTGTCCCGGGGCGTGTCGCCGAAGACGGCTCCCAGCCAGATCTCGCTCTCCGGGGGCCCGGAGGCGGCCATGGCCGTAGTGGGCGACACCAGTTCGCGGCCCACGGCGCCGCCGATAGCGATGGCAAGGACCAGGGAACAGGCCCAGGCCATGCGGAGCCAGAGCGCGCCTGGCGCCGGTCCTCGGCCGGAGCGGGTCGCGGCGGCTCTCACTGCGGCAGCAGTGCTGCGCTCGAACTCGGCCGAGGGCTCGATGTCCTCGACCGCCAGCAGCGCGTCCCAGCTCCGCGCGAGAAGGTCGTACTCGGCGCGACACGACTCGCAGGCCGACAGGTGCGCCTCCAGCGCGGCGCGCTTCGTAGGCGATAGCTCGCCTGAACTGTAGGCCGACAGTGCTCTTCGGGCCCGAGGGCAGTGCACGAGACGTCATCCTCTCTGTGCCGCGCATTGCAGCGCCACGGCTTTCGGCCTGCGCCCATGCCGGCCGAGCTGCCCTAGGGGGAGCCCGACCCGGCTCCAACGTACTCCCCCAACTGCTTGGCCAGGCTCCGCTTCGCCCGGTGCAGGAGCGCCTCCACGGCCTTCACCGAACAGTCCATCGCCTCGGCGATCTCACGGTACGACAGCTCATTGTAGCGGCTGAGCACCACCGCCATGCGCTGGGCGTCCGGCAACTGCTGCAGGGCCCCCCGCACGTGCCGTGCCAGCTCCTCTCTCGCCGTCTCCGACTGCGGATCGCCCAGAGTGGAGGCGGCTTCGGGGATCCTTTGCACCCCCACATCCACCGGACGCCGGCGCCGACGTCTGACCTCGTTGAGACACAGGTTCACGGCGATCTTGTACAAAAAGGGCCGAAACGGAGCCTGCGAGACGTACTTCTTCCGCGCCAGGAAGAGCCGCACGAACACCTCCTGGGCGATGTCTTCGGCCTCGTGGGCATCTCCCACATAGCGGTACACGAGGTTCAGGACCCGGCCGCGGTTGCGCTCCACGAGGGCATCGAAGGCACTCAGATCGCCGGCGGCACTGCGCAGGAGCAGTCGCGAATCGGCGTCCGCCGCCGGGTCGATGGGGTCCGGTCTGGGCTCCATGAAGTCCTCTGGTGCCTCTTGGGCCTCGGGCCGCCCGGGAGACGTACCGGCGGCGGCCATCGGTCAGCGCGCTCAGAAGTACAGCCGGGCCATGAGCTCGAACCTCGTTTGTCCCGGCTTGCCGCCGAACTCGCTGCCCGGCTCGCCCACCAGCAGATACGCCCGTCCGCGAAGTTCCCAATTGGTGAAGCCCGTGTAAACCGCCTCGGGGGCGAGACTGAAGCTCGCATCGTCCAGATTCATCCGTAACGTGATCGCGGGGGTCAGATACAGGATGCCTCCGGGCTCCTGCATGCTGGCCCGCAGATACAGGTAGTTGCGCCCCAGTGGCTGAGCGGACTGTAGCAGACGGCTGAGCTGCCGGGCGCGGGCCAGTGCCGCCGTGTCCCCGGTGGCCCGGTACTGCTCGAGAGCATCCTCGGCGTAGGTGCTGAAGTCGTCCATGTCCGAGCGCGAAAGCCCGGGCCCGTTGTGCTGGTACTCGAGGATGTAGGTTACATCGTCTTCCGTCAGGTATCGCAGACCCAGCAGCAGCCTGTTGGCCGAGACCTGATCGGCGCGCAACGTCCCGTCCGGGGCCACGGTGAGGCGTGGCTCCGAGGGTGAGGTCGACCACTCCCCGTGGATCGCCAGGTTTGTCTGCAAATTGCGGGCGAAATCCATCCCATAGCGCACCGGGCCACTGTCGCCGCTGATGGCCATCAGGTCGATGTCCGTGTTGTCCCAAAGCAGGTGCAGTCGCCCCGCGTAGCTGGTCCCATCGGTGTCGCCGAAGTCGGGGTTGATGTCGGAGGTCCTCGGCACGGCGGCAAGGGTCAGGGCGGCGTTCTGGATGCTGCCGGAGAAGGCCTTGACGTAGTCCACGCTGAGCATGTTGAAGCCCTCGCGTGGGAGGTCCGGGTCGTCGGCGTCCTTGGGCCGATCCAGGAAGGCCACAGGGCTCCAGGAGTAGCCGGTTCCCCACTTCACCTGCTTCTTGCCCACATCCAGGGTCAGGTAGGGGTTGACCTGCCAACCGGCATAGGCCTCCTGGAGGGTGAAGGCGGCGTCTCCCCCGCTGTCACCGCCGAGCAGGTCGGCTTCGGTGCGCAGCCGGGCGTACACATCACCCCCGTCATAGGCGCCCTCGAGGTGGGCCCGGAGCAAGTAGCGGGCCTCCGCGCCGGGCCCCCCGTCGGGGTGCCCCAGCTCATATGCCGGGGCACACCGATCCAGGAGCGACAGCGTGGGCCGCAGCTCAAGGTAGCCTCCGAAGCTGAAGGGCTCTGCCTCGTACTCGGAGGCGTCGAAGGTGAACTCCTCCTCGGCCGCGACCATCCCCGCTGCGAGGCACAGTAGACATAGGCAGGTAAGCCGAAGGGTCATCTGAGGGTCCCCATCTTGGCCATGAAGCCGAGAGTGAAGACCTCATCCTTGACGGTTCGGGCCTTGAGCCCGGAGAACAGCATCACCGACCGATAGCCCTTGTGCAGCGGGCTATCCGTCTCCACCCTCGCCGGCCGGACGATGCCTCCGCCGAAGTCCTTGATGTCCTTGAAGTAGAGCGTCTTGATGAGCATGTTCGCTGCTGTGCGGCACTCGATCTTCGTGGGCAGCTTCCGTGCGCTATCCACCCACATGATCAGCTTGTCGTAGGCCACGGCCTTCGTCCTCGCCTTGAGGGTTAGGATCGTGGTGCCGCCCTCCTTCTTCATCCCGGTGACGGTGTACTCCTTGCTGTAGTCCAGGCGGAGGATGTCGGAGTTGTTGAACACCCCGCCGGTCACCGACTGCAGACTGGTGATGCGCACCGGCTTCCCAACCTTCGGGACGTACAGCCACATGTTGTCACCCAGGCGGAGCGTCGACCGGCCCTTCTCTGAGGCCGGCTCCAGGAAGAGCATCGCCACCTTGTCGTGGCCCTTCTTGACGGTGAACAGAACGAACTCCTTGCGCTTCCCGTCGGGTTCGACATTGATCAGCTTGCGGTACGACTCGTACGATGCAGGCTCCAGCTTGCGGTCCACCTGCTTGAGTAGTTCGTCTCCCTCACCGGCGGATGCGGCCACCGCGGATCCAAAGACCGCAGCGGCAATCAGAAGACCGATGGGAAGCTTGAGATGTCGTGTCATGGGATCTCTCCTATGGTGTGGCAAGACCCGCGGCCGGCGCGGGGCCTGCGCTGTTTGGGTACGAAGGGCTCAGACGTGCCGGAGCGCCTCGATCGGGTCCAGGCGAGAGGCGCGGTACGCAGGCTGGAGGCTGCCCAGCACCGCCAGCGCCATCACGAGCCCGGCGACCACCGCCACCTGCCCGATCGTGACGGTCGGGCGCAGAATCAGATCCGTGTTCTGACCGAAGGCCATGCTCACCC
The DNA here is from genome assembly GCA_964639415.1 of uncultured Armatimonadia bacterium. Lineage (GTDB taxonomy): Bacteria > Armatimonadota > Zipacnadia > Zipacnadales > JABUFB01 > CAYRFY01. Next base: position 6,476 of record CAZXDD010000048.1, on the reverse strand, counting down.
CGACGAGGTTCATGGTGTACACAGCCGCCAGGCCGAGAACCAGACCCGCCGCCGCTCCGAGAGCCCCCAGCAGGAGCCCCTCGGTCACGAACAGGCCCAGGATCGTGGAGGGCTGAGTGCCCAAAGCGGCCATGGTTCCGATCTCCCGAGTCCGCTCGTAGACCGCCATCATCATCACATTCACAACGGCGACCAGTACCACGGCGACCAACACAACGAGCATGAACCGTGTGACCAGGTCCACGCTGCGGGCCACGTTGGCGAAGGGGTGCAGCTTCTCCCAGGTGTGAACCTCGAACACCGGCTTGCCCTTCTGGTTGACCTCCCCGGCCAGCGCGCCCGCCAGAGCGGCGTGAACGGCATGGACCTGCCCAAAGTGCGCCACGCGCACCGCGATCTCGCTCACCTCCGGCGGCTCCATGCGGAGCAGCTCGGCCGCGTCCTGGAAGTGGATGTACGCGTCGCGCCCGCCGGGACCGGTGGCGCTCTCCAGAATCCCGGTGACCTTGAGACTGACGCCGTTCACCGACCCGTCGTTGTTGGTGGCGATGATGACCCCCTCGTCCCCCGGCTTGACCTTGAGGCCGTCGGCCAGGAGCTTCGGCAGCCAGATCTCGCCGGGCCTGAGAGTTGGCCCGTCCGCCGGTCCATCTATCAGGCGATCCGCGATGCCCGGACAAGTGGCCAACTCACGCTCCGGCATGACCCCGTTCACCCGGATGTTGGTGGTCTCCAGATAGTTGCTGTACATGCCGCCGAACTTGATGCGCTTGGAGTACGCCTCGATGCCGGGTGTCTTTTCAAGCTCCCCCTCGATCTTGCGTGCCTGCGGCGGCTTGAGCTGCAGGTTCAGTGGCAGGGTGTCCAAAGAGGCCACGTAACCCCTGTGATGCACCTGGATGTGTCCCATCATCGAGCCGGTGATGCTCTCGATCATCGTGCTCTTGAACGCCCCGCCCACTGCCAGGAACAGCAGCAGGGAGACCACCCCCACGGCGATGAGAAGCGATGCCAGTGCGGTGCGGCGACGGTAGCGCAGCAGATTGCGGGCGGCGATTCGCAGAATCTCACGCATCGGAACTCACCCCCTCGGCACCGTCTTGTATGCGCCCATCCACCAGGTGGTAAACGGTCTCGATCTGCTCCACCAGGTGGGTATCGTGGGTGGAGAAGACAAAGGTGGTGCCCAGTGTGTCGCGCATGCGCTTCATCAGCTCGACGATGGCCTGGGACGTGACGCTGTCGAGGTTGGCCGTTGGCTCGTCGGCCAGGACCAGAGCCGGGTGGGTCACCAGGGCCCGGGCCACGGCGACTCGCTGCTTCTGGCCCCCCGACAGTTGGCCGGGCCGCTTGTCACGATGCTCCGCCATCCCCACCGCCTCCAGCAGCTCCATCACGCGCTGCCTGCGCTCTGCCTCGGGCCGCCTTTGCACAACGAGCAGCGGGTACTCCACGTTCTCGTACGCCGTGAGCACCGGGACGAGGTTGAAGTCCTGGAAGATGAAGCCCAGATGCCGGCCCCGAAACGCGGCGGCCGCCCGGCGTGACAGGCCGGCCACCTCGGTATCCAGCACCGTGAGACGCCCGCTGTCCGGATGGTCCAGACACCCCAGCATGTTGAGCAGGGTGGTCTTGCCGCTCCCCGACGGCCCCACGAAGGAGACGAAGGAGCCGGCCTGCAACTGGAACGACACCCCGCGGATCGCGGGGACCTGCACCTCGCCCATCGTATAGGTCTTGGTGATGTTCTCGGCACTGGTCAGACTCATGGTCCTCCTCTGGCACGCGGCGAATGTGCGGCACAGCAGGCACCGTCGGTGCCCATGGGGCCGGGCAAGGGGCCCTCCGGCGCCCTCATCGCGTTGTCCGTACGGTATAGGTATACCCCTGCGCTTGCCACAGCCGACTGATGCGCCCCTCCTCCTCCAGTCTCCGCAGGGCCGCCGCCGTCTCGCCCACAGAGAGGCCCAGGTTCTCGCGGATCTGAATCTGGTCCAGTGTCCCTCCGGCCTGCACGAGCATGGAGAGGATCTGGCCATCCACGTTCGCCCGAGCCTCTTCCTGCCCGTTGTCCGGGGCACCACGTCGTCTCGCCGACCGGCTCGAGAGCCACCAGGCGGCCACCGCCGCTCCCACCACAACTGCCACCAGCAAGAGCAGAAGCAAGAGTAGCCCCTGCGCACCGCTTGCTGCGCCGGCCGCAGTGTCCGCCATCGCTCGGTGTCCCAGATGCGCTCCATGATGCAAGACGGCCATCCCCTTTCGTCGACGGCCAAGAGCCGCCGTCCGCGTTCACGTGTAGTGATTAGAACACCGCACACGCGGAAAACCCTCGCACACGGCCGGCACGACGGCGGCACCTGCGGGGCGACGCCGCTGGAGAGCGGCAACCTGACGGCGCAAACTGCGCTCAGAGGCCGATGGCGGCCGTGCCGGGCGGAAATCCGGTTGCGTTGGCGTCTGGCGGAGCGCTCCGCAGTGTGTGCTGTTTGGGTGCCGGGGGGCAGCCTGCCGGGTCGGCGGGGAACGGCTCGGGGGAGAGGAGACCGCACAGGAGGTGTCGCAGAAACGAAAAAGCGACACCCCTATCGGGATGTCGCCTGTGGGTGACCTATGGTGCCGAGGGCCGGACTCGAACCGGCACGAGCGTGCGCTCACTGCCTCCTGAGGACAGCGTGTCTGCCAATTCCACCACCTCGGCACTGGTTGTCAACTAGGAGTAGGATTATAGAGAGGGCAGCGCCCCAAGTCAAGGGCGATTTGGGTGCGATCTGTGTGGCGGACCACAACGACAACGGCTGACCACAGAGACACGGAGACCCGGAGAGCGGCGGAGAACGAACACGGCTGACCACAGATCCACAAATCCACAGAGACCCGGAGAACGGCTGAGAGCAGAGGGAACGGCAGTCCTGTTGCCGCTATGCTGTCCATCCTGTCTGCCTTCGCCGTGGCCGTCATCCGCTGTTATCCGCCGTTATCCTATCCATCCCGTTTGCCTTCGCCGTGGCCGTCATCCGCCGTTATCCGCCGCTATCCTGTCCATCCTGTTTGCCTTTGCCGTGGCCGTCATCCGCCGTTATCCTGTCCATCCTGTTTGCCTTTGCCGCGGGCGTCATCCGCTGTTATCCGCGGTTATGCTGTCCATCCTGTTCGCCTTCGCCGTGGCCCCGTTACCCGCTCCCGCGGGGCGGGACCGTCATCCTGTCAATCCTGTTTGCTTTTGCCGTGGCCGTCATCCGCCGTTGCCGTCCGCCGGCCACCGGTACACGTGCACCGCGTAGGGAGCGAAGGTGTCCTGGAAGCCCTCTGCGTCGGCCTGCACCGTGCGGCCCTCGAAGGGCAGGTTGAGTGCCTTGCCCTGTCCCGCGGCGATGCGGGCGGTCACCTCGGCCCGGGAGGAGTTGGCGGCCAGGAGCGTGCATTGCCCCTCGTGCTCTTTGAGCAGGAGACTGATGCTGGGATGGCCCTGAGCGTCGCGCTCGGGCCCCTGGAGGATCTGCGCCGGGAGTGGCTGCGGGCCGGTGCGCTCGCTGAGGGCGTCCTGCAGCGTGGAGAGCTCTCCGGCCAGGGCGCAGATGTTCCCCCACACTTCCGGATTGTCGGTGACCCCGTGGTTCTCGCCCCAGCCGCCGTAGGTGTACCAGGTCATGCCGTGGGCGCCGTGGATGATGGAGAGATAGCTCATGGCCCATAGCTCGTCCCTGGTGGGCCAGCGCGGCCAGCCCCAGCCCTGGAAATACTGGACGATGGCCCAGACCGTCTTCGGGCCGGCGTCGGCGGCGGCGATGTCGCGCGTCACCGCCTGCATGTCCGTGATGATCTGGGGCACCCCGCGGTCGCTATCGTCGCGGATCGGGTACAGCTCGGGGAGGAAGCCGTCGGTGGACCGCACGTAGTCGGTGTAGCGCGAGGGCGAGCCCTGCGGAGCCTCCGGCGCCGGGGCACCGACGGCATCGGCCTGCACCGTGATGTGCGCCGGGTCGACATCGCGGATGGCCCGGTGCACCCTGCCCAGCTCCTCGGCTCCCACATGACCGGCGGTATCGTCGGCCAGGTACCAGGCCAGCAGGGCGGGTTGACCCTCCTCGCGGACCACGTCGAACAGCACCTCGTCGACCCCCATGCAATTGGCGCCGCCGTTGGAGGCGATGTAGAGCTTGATGCCGTGGCGCTGTGCGGCGGCATAGAACTCGGAGAAGTCCGCACCGCGGCCGCTATTGTAGGTGTGGGCGAGGTTGAAGCCCGCGGCCTTCAGGTCGGAGAAGGCTTTGTCGAAGCTGTTGTCATTGAAGTCCTTCTTCCACACCGCGTACAGGCCGATGGGGAAGAACGGCTCGCTATCGACGAGCACCATCCCGTCATCGCGGAGGGTGACGAGGTTCTCGGTCCGCGGCTCGCGGATCAGGATGTACCAGTCCTCGGAGAGCGAATTGCCGGCGAGGTCCGCGGCCTCGACGGTCATCTTGTGCAGATTCGGGCCGGCGTCTGTCGTCGCGACCTCGGGCCGGGGGCCGTCGAGCTTCACCTCGGCGATATCCAGGAAGGCGCCGTCGATGATATTGGGGGTATCGAAGCCTAAGCGGATGGCGGCATGGGTGGCGCCCTCAGGAGCGGTGAGGTCGAACACCTGCCGTCGCCATTCGGGGGCTGCGGGTCCCAGATCGATCCTGCCCCGCTCCCCGACGGCGCTTCCCTCCGCATCCTGCCAGATGACTCCGCCGCTGTAGGTGCCCTCCCCGTTCATTACGCCGCTGAGATCCATGGGGTGTCGGGTCCAAAAGGACAGGCTGTATTGCTCGCCCGCCTGAATGGGGATGGGCGAGGAGGTCAGGGCGAAAGCGGTGTCGGTGTCTCCCGCCTCGCGGGTGATTCGATAGCCAAGTGGGGAATCGGGGAGGCGCTGGGCGGTCCTTAGGATGCTCAGGGCCTGCTGGTGGTTGCTCACCCGCCAGCGCTGGGCTACCGGGGGCTCCAGGGGCCGCTCAGGCCGGTACTCATAGCGGTCGTCTTCCACGCTGCAAAGCGCTGTGACGTCCTGCCCGTCCAGCCTGATGCGCACACTCTCCGGCTGAAGACCGGTCTCGTCAACGAGGGCGAACCAGATAGGTGCGGCCGCATCCGCGATGCGGGTGGGGCTGCGCTCGGCGATGCGCGGAGCCTCCACATCGGGCCCGGCCCACGGACCGTCCTGAGCGCCGGCGATCTCGACGCGCGAGAGCGACGGTGTGCGCTGCGCATTGTCGGCAAAGAGCGTGCACGAGTACCGGACCCAGGGCCTTCCGCCGTGGATCGGCGCCAGGGGACCCGGCGCGGTGTAGTAGGTGTCCGGTCCACCGTCGGGCCCCCAGAACGGCGACCAGACATCGGGCCGTCCGCCCCGGTCCGAAGCGCTGGCGACCTGCAGCCTCACCACGGTGCCCGGAGGCGTGTCGGCCTCGAACGTCACTTCGCCCCTGGTGGCCCGGAGGGGTCGTGAGACGAAATGGCCCTCGGCCACGTACTGTGGCGGATCCTGAGGCTGCTGCAAGACGATGTCGCGGAGTGCCAGGAACTCACCGTCGGCGAGGTTGGGGTGGTCGAACCCGAGGCGAATGACGGCCCTCACCGCATCCCGCGGCACGATCCCCTCCACAAGCAGCGGCTGCCAGGTACGCGCTGCGGCACCGAAGCCGAAGGCGGTACCACCGATGACCTCGCCGCCGGCGTCGAGCCAGTCGACGCGGGTGAGGTAATGCCCCTTGTGGCCGGCGAGGCGGGACAGGTCGCGGTTGGCCCGATACGACATGGAGAGCGAGAAGGGCCGCCCGGCGCTCACGTCCACAGGGACGGAGCGCAGCTCGAAGGGAATATCACACCACTTAAATAAATTAACCGATCAAAATAGCGTATTACGTATTAAGCTTGAAAATGTTGGGTGGGGGGGG
>CAZXDD010000048.1:0-539 GCA_964639415.1 uncultured Armatimonadia bacterium | reverse complement strand
CGGCGCTCACGTCCACAGGGACGGAGCGCAGCTCGAAGGCGGTATCGCCCTGAGCGCCCTCATTGCCGACCAGCAGGTAGGGGCCCTGTTCGTCCTCGTCGCCCTCAGCGGTCAGCTTGGCCTCGTAACTGTCGAACTCCCAGCCCTCCATGCCGCTGGAGAAGGCCGACCTGAAGACCTCGGCCCACTGCGGCGCCAACTGCACCCTCCCCTCGACGGTCGCGACGTCGGTGCCGGTGCAGTACAAAGCAGGCGCCGCCAGGGCACAGGCGGAGAGCGACAGCAGCGCGATCGCGGCGCAAAGAGGCTTCATGGTTTCCAGCTCCCTTGGTGGCGATGCAGACGAGAGAGAGACAAGAACGGCTTCGACAGGAGACCGCCCGGGGCCTCCCCCGGTGAGGAACGGCAACGGCGAACGTCAGACCACGGAGACACGGAGCACACGGAGTTCCACGGAGAAAGGCAACGTCAGACCACGGAGACACGGAGCGCACAGATCGGAAGAGCGTCGTGTAGGGAAAGAGTGTAGGATAGGGTGT
>CAZXDD010000047.1:0-22576 GCA_964639415.1 uncultured Armatimonadia bacterium | reverse complement strand
AACGGCTAACGGCTAACGGCTAACGGCTAACGGCTAACGGCTAACGGCTAACGGCGGAGAACCATGGAATCACCGCAAGACCGTCGGCGCGTGGAACGAGAGACCCTCGACCGCCGCCATGGACCGGAGACGATCCTCGAGGGCCTACAGACGCAGCGGTTCTTCTCCGACCAGATCGTCCACGTGCAGACCCTGCCTCCGCGCCCGGCACGCTATGGCGAGGTACCCGGCGGGCTGCATCCGTATGTCCGGGCGCGCCTGGACCAAAGCGGTATCAGCAGCCTGTACAGCCACCAGGCCGAGGCCATCGGGCAGTTGCGCCTGGGCAAGGATGTGGTGATCGTCACCGGGACGGCCAGCGGCAAGACCCTCTGCTACAATATCCCCACCGTCGAGGCGCTGCTGCTCGACCCGCTGGCGACCACGCTGTGCCTGTACCCCACCAAGGCACTGACACAGGACCAACTAAGGGCCATCGAGCAGTTCCGCTGCCCGGAGCAGGGCCTCGACTTCATCGCCGGCCCCTATGACGGCGATACCCCGCAGAACATGCGCACCAAGCTCCGGGACACCGGCAGCGTCCTGCTCACCAACCCCGACATGCTCCATCAGGGGATCCTGCCCCACCACGCCCGCTGGAACCGCTTCTTCTCACACCTGCGGTACGTGGTTATCGACGAGATTCACGCCTATCGAGGCGTGTTTGGGTCCAATCTGGCCTGCGTGCTGCGACGGCTGGCGAGAATCTGCGGCCACTATGGGACACACCCGCAGTTCATCTGCTGCTCGGCGACGATCGCCAACCCCGGGGAGCATGCGGGACGCATCACCGGGCGGGAGATGACCCTCGTCCAGGATGACGGCTCTCCGCGCGGGCCCAAGCGCTTCGTGCTGTGGAATCCGCCGCCGCTGACACCGCCGGCCGGCGGGCTGGAAAGCCCGCCCCACCACGGCGCAGGAGGCCCGCCCCACCAGGGCACCGGAGGCCCGCCCCAGGACGGCGGTACGCTCGCCACAGACCCCTCCTCCCGCTGGCGCCTGGGAGGCGACAGGAGAAGCCCGTTGGGCGAGGCCAAGCACCTGATGGCCTCGTTGGTGGAGGCCGGGGTGCAGACCATCGCCTTCGTGCGCACGCGGCTGTCCGCGGAGCTCTTGTTCCGCGATGTGCGTGAGGCGCTGCAGCCGGTGTCGCCGCGGCTGGCGGCGTCGGTGCATGCCTACAGAGGCGGGTACCTGGCAAAGGAGCGGCGGGAGATCGAGCGGCGCCTGGCGGACAGGGAGATCATGGGGGTCGCCAGCACCAATGCGCTGGAGCTGGGGATCGACATCGGCAGCCTGGACGCCTGCATCATCGTGGGCTATCCGGGCACCGTGGCCAGCCTGTGGCAGCAGGCGGGGCGGGCGGGTCGCGGGGCCAAGGAGGCGCTGATCTTCCTTGTGGGTCAGAACGCCCCCATCGACCAATACCTGATGGCCCACTCCGACTACGTATTCTCCAAGAGCCCGGAGCAGGCGGTGGTGGATCCGGACAACCCCCACGTGGTGCTGGGCCACCTCAAGTGCGCCTGCCGGGAGTTGCCGCTGGCGGACGAGGCCGTCGAGCTGTTCGGGCCGTACGCCGATGTGGTCCTGGAGCTTCTGGAGGAGGAACGGTTCGTCGGGCACATCCAGGGCAATTGGTACTGGACCAGCTCGGAGTACCCGGCGGCCACGGTGAATCTGCGGAACATCTCCGGCCCGGTGTACACGATCCAGGACGAGAGCGAGGGCGAGCGGGTCATCGGGACCTTGGACGAGAGCAGCGCGCTGTCACAACTCCACGACCACGCGGTCTACATCCACGCGGGTGAGACGTACTTCGTCAACCGCCTGGACATCGGGCAGAAGATCGCCTTCGTGGAGCGCAGGGACCTGGACTACTACACCCAGTCCATCCAAAGCTCGCAGATCCGCATCGACGAGACGGAGGACAACTGGGAATGGCGCGGGGCGACCCTGGGCTTCGGGGACGTGACGGTGACCACGGCGATTCCGATGTTCAAGAAGGTGCGCTTCGAGTCCCGGGACAGCCTGGGGTTTGAGCAACTCGAGCTGCCCCCGCAGGAGCTGGAGACGGTGGCCATGTGGCTGGCGCCTCCCGTGGAGCTGGCGCGGGAGCTGATGCGGCGGCGAATCGTGGTGGGTGAGGCGATCGTCGGGATCGCCAATGTGCTGGTGGAGGTGGCACCCCTGTACGTGATGTGTGATGTGCAGGACATCGGGGTGACGGTGGACGCCGGCTGTCTGGGCTACGACGCCCTATTCCTGCATGACCGCTATCCGGGCGGGATGGGCTACGCCCACCGCTGCCTGGAGCAGATCGAGCAGATGCTGACTACGGCCTACAAGGTGGTGTCCGAGTGCGGCTGCTCCGACGGGTGTCCGTCGTGCGTGGGCTCGGCGGTGCCGGCCTTCGCGATGACGGACCTCGACAGCGCCGTCAGAGGCCGTATCCCGGACAAGAGGGGAGCGCTGGAGCTGCTCGGGGGGCTCCTGGGATAGAGCGCCGTCCGCAGCTCCCTCTCGGCCGGCTTACGCGGCCCTGTCGGCGACATAGGCCTGCATCTCGGCGATCAGTTGGTCCAACTCCGTCTTCAGCCTTGCCAGCAGCTCCTCGGCTCCCTGCGCCGTGCCCCCTCGGCCGAGATACTCCAGCTCGCGCGCCGTCTCGTACGGCCCGGCGGACACGAAGTTGCCCGCAGAACCCTTGAGGGCGTGGGCCGCATTGGCGATGGCGACGGAGTCTTGTGCGGCGACGGCCTGCTCGATGGCCGAGAGCATCGTCGGAGCCTCCTCGGCAAACAGCCCGAGCAGGTCGTGCAGCAGCTCCTCATCGCCTCCGACCCGGTCCAGTAGGTCCTCGCAGCGCAGGAATGTCACGTGGCAGCTCTCTCCTTGCTCTGGCCTCTGAGTATGGGGCTCGAGCGCCTCGGCGGTGGCCCCTATGACCCGGTACAGCTCCGCCAGGCGGATCGGCTTGGCGATGTAGCCGTCCATTCCGGCGGAGAGACAACGCTCCTTGTCGCCCTTCATGGCATGGGCCGTCATCGCGACGATGGGGGTACGGCGGCCGGAGCCCTGCTCGCGGTGCCGAATCGCCTCGGTGGCGGCCAGACCGTCGAGCACGGGCATCTGAACGTCCATGAGGATGAGGTCGAAATCCGCGTGCTCCAGGGCCGACAGGGCCCGGGCGCCGTCGGACGCGACGGTCACGTGGTGCCCGGCCTTCTCAAGCGCCCTGACGGTCAGCTTCTGGTTGACGGGGTTATCCTCGGCCAGCAGGATGCGCAGGGCCCGTGCGGGCGACCGGGGCCGGCTTCGCGCTCCTCCGGGGTGACTGGCGAGATCGGGCGGGGCACCGCCCAGGGCCTGCGGCAGCGCGGCACCCAAGCGGCATTGGCCCGCGGGCGGCAGGGCGCGCAGGCCCGGCAGGTCCACGTCCGCGGCCGCCGGTTGTTGTCGCTCGGGCTCCTGGAGGCCGAAGTGCGCCGTGAAGTGGAAGACGCTGCCCTGGCCCACGGCGCTCTCGGCCCAGATCCTGCCGCCCAGCATCTCGGCCAGTTGCGCCGAGATGGCCAGTCCCAGGCCGGTGCCGCCGTGGGTGCGGGTCGTCGAGCCATCGGCCTGGACGAAGGCCTCGAATACGCTGGACAACTTGTCCTGCGGGACCCCGATCCCCGTATCTCGCACCTGGAAGTGCAGGTCGACAGACTGCTCCTGACGCGCCTGTACTCCGACGGTCAACACGACCTCGCCGTGGTCGGTGAACTTCACCGCATTGCTCAGCAGGTTCATGATGACCTGCCTCAGGCGCCCACAGTCCCCCACCAGATGGTCGGGAACGTCGGGGGCGATGCGGACCGCCAACTCGAGGCTCTTTTGCTGCGCGCGCAGAGCCAGGGCCCGGATGCCTGACTTCAGGCCGTCGCGGAGACGGAAGGGGAGCGGATCGAGCTCGAGCTTGCCGGCCTCGATCTTGGAGAAGTCGAGGATGTCGTTGATGACCTGCAAGAGCGCGTCTCCCGAGGCCTTGATCGACTGCAGGTAGTCCAGTTGCTCCGCACTCAGCTCGGTACCCAGCACCAGCTCGGTCATGCCGATGATGCCGTTGAGCGGCGTGCGGATCTCGTGCGACATATTGGCCAGGAACTCACTCTTGGCCAGGCTGGCGGCCTCGGCGGCCTCCTTGGCCTGCTCCAGTTGCAGCGAGGCCTTCCGGGTCTGCGTGATGTCGGCCAGACCGGTGACGAGGGTGTCGACACCGTCGATCACCAGATGCCGGATGGAGGCGAGGACCCAGATGCTTCCGCCGTCACGGCCGACGAGCTCCATCTCGATGCCGTCCGCGGCGCCTCGTTGGGTCATGACCTCCTTGAGGGCCTCGCGGTCGAGTGGCCGTACCTGATACTCGGCGGCCGCCCGACCGACGGCCTCCTCCTCGCTGATCCCCATCAGGTCGACGAAGGCCCGGTTGACGCCGGTCACGACGCCGTCTTCCATCCGAGTGGCCACCGTCGGCACCGGAGAGGACTGCACCAACTGGCGGAAGTTCTCCTCGCTTTGCCGCAGCGCTTCTTCCCATCGCTTGCGCTCGGTGATGTCCTGCAGGCCGGCAACCACGGCGCTGTCGTTGCCGTAGCCGATGGAGAAGGCCGAGAGGATCGTCCAGCGCGTCTCACCGGATCGACGCCGGACGGGGAACTCGATGTCACGCAGGAACCCGCCCTGCTCCAGGATGCCCATGACCACAGCATACAGCTCGGGGTCATCGACCAGATCGCCGCAACAGGCGCCGATGGCCTCCTCGGGGGAGGTGTCCAGTAGCTCCAGGGCCGCCTGATTGGCGTTGAGGATAGTACCCGCGGGCACCTGCGCGATGACCAGGGGCACCGGAGAGGCGTCGAACACCCTGCGCAGATTGCGCTCACTTTCGCGCAGGGCGTCTTCCGCCGTCTTCAGTCTCGAGACGTCGATGGTGGCGTGAACGACTCCTCTGACACGGCCGGTCTCATCGAGGTCGGGGTGACTGCGGATCAAGAAGCGGCGTCCGTCGGCGGTGTCCTGTTCGGTCTCGGCGGGGCGCGCGGTGCGCACAGCGATGAGGGCCGTGCACTCCTCGCAGGGCTTCAGGAGCCCGTGTACCAGGGCGTGGCAATGCTGCCCTCGAGCTTGCTCGGGCGTCATCCCGGCCCGTGCCAACTCGGCCTGATTGGCCCAGATCACCCGCAGGTCGGGGTCCACGTACTTGAGGTAGACGCCCGTCAGGCCGTCAAGGACCGCCTCTTTCTCGCTCTGGGAGAGCCGGAGCTCCTCGATGGTGGCGTGACAGCGGCCCAGCGCCTCTTCGGCCTCTTGCTGTGCCGCCGCGGCCCGGGCCTGGACCAGACCCAGCTTCGCCTCAAGCGCTTGTAGCTCCATCTCACGGGCGCGCCTGCGCTCAACGGCGAGGCCGGCCAGGTCGGCAAGGGCTTGGTAGGTATCGAGGACCTCGGCCGAGACATCCTGGTCGGGCTCATGCAGGAAGACGGCCGCGGCCACCACCTGAGCGCCCACATGGATCGGGGCGACGGCGGCCAGGCCGCCCTCGTGGCCGTCCGGATGGCAGAGGGCAAGGCGTCCTGTGGTGACGACATGGGCGATGGATTCTAGAGCCGAGGCCGGCAGGGCGTGGTCCGTGCCGTCGTCGACGAGTGAGGTCGCCGAGTGTCGCCGGGCGTCGTAGAGGGCGACATCGGCCAGGCAGACGGGGAAATGGGCCGCCACGGCCTGAGCCAACTCCCGCCAGGGGTTGGCGTCGACAGGCAGACGACCTAGACGTTCGGCGGCGCGGAGGTACGCGGCCACGCATTGCCGACCCGACAGAGCTGCTGCGCCCATAAACGCTCCTGGCTTGGTGAACGGCCGAGGGGGCACCCGGGCCGACGACAACGGCGGGCCTGTGCAACGTTGGCGGCCGCCGGTGCTGCATGGCGACGAGCGGGCCCCGGCGTGTCCGCAAGACACGCCCCGCTCGGGCCGGTACGTAGAGAGAAGGCCTCCGGACCCCGGTGGCCATTGCGGCGGCAACGGTGTCCCCCTACATTCTCGTCACAAGGGGCGGCCGCTTGAGCGGGTGGGGGCACAAACGTTACAGCGGGGCAGCGCGGGGAAGGGCAGAGCGGCCGACGGCTACCCCACCACCTCCCTCAGCACCGCCAGCATCTCGTCCACCGCCAGGTCTACGTTGTGGTGCTCTGAGATGGCCTTCGCCGCGCTGCGGCCCATCTCGTCGGCGACCTGGGGATCGTCGTGCAGACGCGCTACCTGCGCCGCCAGAGCGTCGGCATCGCCGGATGGGAAGAGCAGGCCGCCGCCCACGCGCTCCAGGAGCTCCGGGAAGGTGCCGGTAGCGGGCACGACTACAGGTACCCCGGCGGCGAGGGCCTCCATGACCGCCAGGGCGCGGGTCTCGGGGAAGCGGCTGGGAAGGCAGAAGGCGCTACAGGACCGGAGGAACTGCTGCTTGCTCGCCATGTCCACCTCTCCCAGGTGTTCGAAGCGGTCGGACAGCTTCCAGTGGCCGATCTTGGCCTGCAGGCTCCGGAAGAAGTCGTCGGACAGCACCCTGCCCGCCACCCTCAGACGGACATCGCGCCCCTGCTCCCGGACGAGGACCCCGAAGGCCTCCACCAGGATGTCCAGGCCCTTGCGGGGCGCGATCACCGAGAGGTAGCCGAGCGTGAAGGGCTCCCGCGGACGCGGACCTTCCCAGGCGTAGCTGTCGACATCCAGCGCCGTACGCACGATGCGGATGGACTGCGGCGGAATGCGGAGGAAGTCGGCCATCAACTCCGCGTACCAGGGCCCGGGGGCGATGAACAGGTCGATTTCGGCGGCGTTTTGGTGCATCAGCTCCAGTGCGCGCTCCTGGTGAACGGGCAGCATGGACCGGACGAAGTCGTCCTCCCCCTGCAGGCCGCACAGGACGGGGACAGAGAAGTGTCTTTTGAGCTCCGGCGCCAGACCGGATAGCAGTGTGTTGGTGATGACGAAGGCGTCCGGGGCGCCCTGGCTCTTGAGGTGGTCGATGAGCCTTCGCAGCTCCTTCTTCTGCAGCCCGTCGGCCCCGGCCAGAACCGAGACGGTCATCTCGCCCAGCTCGGAGGCCCGAGTGCTGATGGCGAAGCGGGAGACATAGTTGAGCAGACGCCGGCTGTCCAGGATGCGGTCCAGGGCGGGAGGCAGCCGCCTGAAGAACCGCGACTTCTGTTGCAGATAGGCGTTGATTCCGCCGAGGAACACCGGAGCCACGGGCACGGGCGCGTCGCCCTCGAGCTTCAGCGGTGTGTACAGGGGGATGACCTGCACGTCATGCCCGCGGCGGATCAGGCCCCGCACCAGGGCGATATCCCGGGCGCACGCGCCGCAGTGCATCTGCCCCGCGCCGGCCGCCAGATAGATGATGTTCATCGCCCAGGAGCCTCCGTCGGATGGCAAGTGCCGGCAGTGGGACCGCACCGGCCCCCCCGTGACCCTGCCGGTCGGGCTTCTCGTCCGGACCTCTATGGCCCTGCCCGACGGCTCGTAACCGCCGCCTTCAGCAGGGTCAGACAGCCCACTCCGTAATAGGTGTACTCCACATCGGCTCCCGGGTCCAGCCCAGAAGCGCCAAAGCCTCCTCCGGGGCGGGTGCAGGACTTGACGAACCGCCCGACGGCGCCCAGGTCCACCGCCGCGATCTCGTTCAGACCCGCCAGGGTCAAGAGGCCCGTGAAGGTCGACAGCAGGTCGCCGCCGTGGGCCTCGGCGTGGGCCCGTAGGCCGCCGTCGGGGGCCTGCATCGCGCGGAGAAAGGCGGCCGCACGCCGGACGCACTCGGGCTGCAGGCGCGCGGTGAGTGTGAGCAGGCCCAGAGCGGCCGCGGTGGCATTGGTCTGCTCGGGACCGGTGGTCTCCTGCTCCCGAAAGCCGCCACCGGGGCCCTGCAGAGCCAGGATGGCCGCGGCTGCCCGCTCCGGAGCGGGCAGCGGGCCGCCGAGCATCCCCAGGCACAGGGCCGCCAGGAAGCTGTGGTACGTGCTGCGCTGCGTGGTGCCGGGACGGGTATGGCCTCCGGACATGGAGCGCTGTCGCTCGAGGGTGGCGGCGATGGCCTCGGACCGCAATACCACGGTGATGGCGCTTTTCGCCAGGAGACGCGCGCAGTTCAGTACGGAGAAGCACTCCAGGGCGTCACGAGGAGGAGGGGCGGAGCGGAGGAAGTCGGCGGCGCGTGCCAGCGCCCGGGCGGCTTCCGCTCGCTGCTGTGTGGGCCGGTGCTCGCCGGCGGGGTCGGCGGGCAGTGCTCCCAGCAGGCGCAGGGCGAAGTCGGTGTAGTAGGTGTCGGAGGTGCCGCGACGGCCGGCAAAGCCGCCGTCGTCTTGCTGGGCCGAGAGCACGTGTGCCGACTGCAGGGCCCGGAAGCTCGGGCTCAGGCCCGCCAGGCCCAGCGCGAGCAGATCGTCGAGGCCCTCCAGGTAGGCCCCGGTCAAGGGGTTGGCCCTCCGTGGGTCGAGCGGCGGAAGCGCAGGACATTGCGGACCAGGAAGCTCATGAGCTGCTGCAGGGCGGGGTCGCCGAACTCGGCGGCGAGGCCAAGGGCCCGGTCTCGCAGGCGGCTGTGGAGCGCCTCGGCCCTGGCAAAGGCTCCCAGGCGCCGGTACAGCCCGCGGACGGCGTCCACCACGGCCGCGGGGTCGCGGCTGTGCTCCCCGGCCATGATCGCGGCCAGCTCGTCGCCGCCGCCGGCCTCCAGGGCGAAGGCCCGCAGGATCGTGGGGCGCTGGGCCAGCACGTCCTGCCCCAGGGAGACCTTATTGGCCGATTCCTCCTCCCAGTCGGTGAGGTCATTGAGGACCTGGTAGCCTTCGCCGACGAAAGCAGAGAAGCGCCGGAGACGGTCCTCATCGATGGGTGCTTCCGCCGCCCGCAGCCCGGCATACAGGGCCACTTCGAAGGCCGGCGCGGTCTTCAACGATCCGATGCGGAGCGCGTCGATGGGCTTCAGGACACTCTCCTGGTGGTTGTCCCACAGAAGCTCCGTGCCCTGGCCGCAGCAGAGCCGCAGGTGCGCCGCCGAGAGCTTGCCCAGGATGTCGACGACACAGGCGGCGCCCAGCTC
The DNA here is from genome assembly GCA_964639415.1 of uncultured Armatimonadia bacterium. GTDB lineage: Bacteria > Armatimonadota > Zipacnadia > Zipacnadales > JABUFB01 > CAYRFY01. The sequence continues at coordinate 13,398 of CAZXDD010000047.1, read as the reverse complement.
CGGCGCCTGGGCGGCGATGAGCCGGTAGCCCAGACCCACCAGATAGTCGCCCACATTGATGGCCGCCCCGGTGCCGTGGGTGCGGTGGAGGGTGGGGCGGCCGTAGCGGTACGGATCGCGGTCCTCGATGTCGTCGTGGACCAGCGAGGCCTTGTGCATCGCCTCGATGGCCACGGCGAGGCGGTGGACGGAGGTGGGCAAGAGGTCGTGCAGGTCGGCCTGCGGGGCCAGGGCCGCCGCGCCGTGCCGGCCCACGGCGTAGGCCGCCACGGTGACGAAGGGCCGCAGACGCTTGCCGCCCATGCGTAGCCAGTCCCTGGCGATGTGGTCGGTGGCGGTCATGGCGGCAGGCGCGCCGGGCGCATGCGGACCCGGGCAGGAGTACGGCTCCAGGAGCCGGGAGAAGCCCGGAGACTCGAAGATGTCGTGGGTGGTACGCAGCAGGGGGAGATAGGTGCGGCGCACAAGGGGTCCGGCGCCCCCGGTGGCCGTGAGCAGCTCGCGGATCAGGTCCACCTCGGCGGTGGTGTCCCTGCAGCCGTTGGTGAGCAGCGGAACGGACTGGTGGGGGATGCCCAGATCGGAAATGCGGTCGAAGGACTTCTCCAACGAGTCGAGGCAGGCCACTCCCAGCACCGCATCGGCGGAGCCCTCCAGGACCCGGGAGATCACCGAGGAGGTGCCCTCGGCCACGATCACCTGATAGCCGAGGGCCTCGGCCTCGGTCTGCAGAGAGTGGATACTGCAGGCACCGCAGCCGGCGCAGTGCAGGCCGATCGAATCATAGGTGCCCGAGCAGCGCCGCGAGCTGCTGAGGCATTTGGGCAAGAGCAGCAGCCGACGGCCGCACGGGACTGCGCGGAAGTCGTTCTCCCAGAAGGCATTGTCCAGAGCCACCATGGCAAAGCCCAGGAACTTGCCCGGTAGGCCCGAGTGGCTCAGGATGTCCGCGGCCATGCCCTGGAGCTCATCCAGGGCTGGCGCGGGGGCCTGGCCGCTCCTGGCCGCCTGCCGCACCGCGGCATGCCTCAGCAGGGCGCGGGTTGCCGCATCCTGAGGCACATGCTTGATGCCCTCATCGCCCGGAGGGCCGGCTCGATGCTCCTGTGTCAGTGAGGTCATTGTCTCGCTCGAGGGTCCGCCGTAGAGCGCGTCCCGAGGCGGCTCTCCGCAGGCGGGACCCGGGTGATCGTGACGGCGACGGCGGGCACGGCGCGGCAGAAGCGCCGTGGCCGATGGTATTCTACCACACAGGCGGCAAGGTAAGGGAGGTCTAATTTCCGCCCGGCCATGGCCTCCCCCACCTATCCGGCGGCCTCCGCGATGCAGTACAGGTTCTCTAGGCCGCGGATGAAGAGCTTGTCTCCTATGAAGACGGGGCAGCAGCGGAATGGTTCCAGCTTGTTGTGGCCCACATCCTCAAGCTCGCTGCCGGGCCGCATCACCCACGTGTTCCCATTGTCGTCGCTGAAGTACAGGTACTCCCCGGCCAGCGTCGGGCTGGGATAGCCCACGCTCTTGCCGAAGTCCAGTTGCTTCTCAGTGACGACCTGCCCTGTGGCGGCGTCGATCACGCTGATGACGCCCTTTTGCATGACGGCGTAGATCAGGCCCTCGTGCACCACGGGCGAAGCATAGTACCGCTCTTTCTTCGGCTCGGTGCGCCACAGTTCCTGCAGGGCCAGCTCATCGTTCACGATGGCGTCGGGCAGCTTCACGGCGCAGCCGCCGTGCTGGATGAAGTAGGCCACGCCCTGATGCACCACCGGCCCGCAGTAGTCCAGGTTGACATCCGCCCTGGCCAAGACCTTCCCGTCCGATGCGCGCACGAAGTGGCCCGAGGCGGTGACGAGGACTTCGGTCTCGCCGACAGTGGTGACGAAGGGCGTCCCATACTTCTCCGGCAGCTCCGCCTGCCAGATCTCCTCGCCGGTGAGCTTGCTCAGGCCCAGCATTCTGTGGGGATGGACGATGAGCAGGTCGCCGCAGAGCAGGGGCGACTGGCTCGGCCCCCACTCGATGGTGGACTTGCCCACCACCCGACTCCACAGGCGATTGCCCTCGAGGTCGTACGCGGCACACACGCCGGTGGCGAGCAATACGTACACGTTCTGTCCGTCGGTGACCGGCGTGGCGGAGGAAAAGCCGTTGGTGGGGTTCACTTCCGGCAGGCTGTACCAGGCCTCATTGTACGGCTTGAGCTGCTCGCGCAGGGCCTTGATCTGCTCCTCCAGCTCCGTGATCCTGGCTTTGAGGGCTTCGTCATCGGGCTTATCCTGCAGGTCCTGTTTGGCCCGCCAGATCTGCCCGTTGGCCCTGTTGACCTGCTTGCGCAGCTCGACGGCGTCTTCCTGGGCCTGCTCGATGGCGGTGACCTCGGCGGGGTCGGCGAGCTCGGCCAGCGAGTTGGTGCGCTCCCACAGCACCTCGCCGGTCACGGCATCGACACACACGAGCCTGTCGGGCTCAGCGAGGGTGAACAGGCGGTCATCAACGAAGACGGGTGTTGCATTGCTGAAGGTGTCCATTTCCAGAGACCAGATGACGTGTTCCTCGGCCGACCAGGTGGTGACGGGCGTCGCATCCGGGTACTTGCCGGTGCCGTCGGTGCGCCAGCCCACGCCCTGGGCGCAGGCGACCAGGCAGGAGAGCAAGGAGAGGAGGGCCACGACAGGCAGAGTCGTCAACGAGGCTCCAGCGTTCATTCGTCGCATGTGGCGGGTCGGTCTCCTGTATTGATGTGGCCTCACCGCACGAGGGGATGAGGCTTCACTGTTGGCCGAGGACGGCTGCGACGCGCGCCAGCGCCTCGGTGGTCCAGACTATCGGGTACAGCGCCTCGGCATACCAGAGCTGTGAGAAGTACAGCCCGATGGGCGCGGCCTGTGTCCAGGTGCCGTCGTGCACCCTGGCCATGAGATACTCGGCTCCCGACTGCAGGTGCCGGGACATCTGCTCCGGCCGGCAGGACAGCGCGCACACGGCCAGGGCGGTCTCCTCGACGGTGGAGGGCACCTGTGCCGCGCCGCCCCAGCCGCCGTCGGGATTCTGAACGCCGGCCAGATAGTCCAGGCCCCGGCGTGCCATGTCGCCCTCGCGGTCGAGCCGGGACAACGCCACGAGGACTCTGGCCGTGCCCAGGACGGGGTTGGCCTTCTCCGGGGCGTACTGATTGCCGAACCACAAAGGTCGCCAGGCCCCATCGGGCCTCTGGACCCGGGCCAGGTAGCGCAGGGCGCGAGAGATGGCTCTGCGCACCCGGGGCTCCGGCACGGGCCAGGCGGCGTGCAGGGCCCGCAGGGCATGGGCGGTGATGTCGGCGCAGCTCTGGTCGAAGGGCAGCTTCCCCCAGCCGCGGCAGAAAGTGGGGAAGCCCCCGTCGGGGTTCTGCAGGTTCAGTAGCCATGTGACCCCGCCGGTTACGGCCGGAGCGTGCTCGCCGTCGCACAGGGCGAGCACCGCGCCGGCGGTGTCGTCGGCGTCGGGCACCGCTCCGGGCAGGTGGCTCCAGGGGAAGCCACCCGCGGCCGCACCGGTGAAGGCATGCACCTGCGTCGTCTGCCTGTGGGCGGTCCATTTCACCGCGGCCTCCAGGGCCCCGGCATCCTCCCCGTCACTGTGGCCCGAGGCCCGCGCCGCACGGAGTGCTCCCAGCGCGCCGGTGGTCACCCACACCGAGAGGTTGCTGTCGATGGGCCAGCTTCCGTCTTCCCTGATCGCCGAGCGCAGGAACTCCAGGCACTTGATGACCACCGGGTCCTCGGGGCCGAACACCGGCACCAGACTCATGGCCACGAAGGCGGTCAGGGGCGGGGCCTCGAGGAAGCCGCCGTTGTCGGGCTGCAGAGACAGGAGCTTGCTCCTGACGGTGGGGATCACGGTTCGGCGCAGGTGCCGCTGCAGCCGGTTGCCCCGGGGGCTGTGATGGTCGATGGCCAGGCCCACCGCGATGAGCGCGGGCAGGGCGTAGCTGACCACCCGCAGTTGCAGGGCGCTGTAAAGACCCCTGGGGAAGGCGGCCAGCTCGAAGGGCAGGGGGGGTACGTGGCTCCACTTCACAAGACCTGCCAGCGCACAGGTGGTCAGGATGGGGACGGCAAAGGTGCGATCCGCGCCGTACGCGGCACGGATGGCGGCGACGAGGTCGGCCTCGGTCTCGCCGGCCAGGGAAGAGATGTACGTGCGGGCCCGGGAGACGCTCTCGTCAAGGGGAGGCGGCGGGTCATTCGGGGAGCGTGATGAGGGAAGCTCGCCGGCGGCGATCCCGGCGTCGGTGCCCAGCCTCAGGGCACAGAGCGCCAGGAGACTGGTGGCCAGATTGCTGGGGCTGTCTTCTGTGTCGCCCCAGCCCCCGTCGTCGTTCTGGGTGCGGGCGAGCCAGCAAAGGCCCGCAAGCGCCGGCTCGCGGTCCTGAGGGTGAGCGGCGAGAGACAGGGCGCAGACCGCGGTGGCTGTGGACAGGGCCGAGGAGGTCAGATGCCCCTCCCAGTAGCCCTCGGGCCGGCGCCTGGAGAGCAATTCCCGGCGGCAGAGGGCCAGGCAGTCGTGCAGCGGTCGGAGGTCGTTCACCCCGGGGCCCTCCAACGGTGTGCGGTAAGGAGAGTGCGCCACAGCAGCACCTGTCCCTTGCCCAGAAGCTGAAACAGCCTGCGGCGCCGCTGCGAGACGCCGGCGGCGGTCTGGTTGCCCCGGTATATCACAGGCATCCAGCGGAAGTTGAGCTCATAGCACTCGCGGATCAGCCGCCAGTGGAGCTTGGTCAGCGCTCCCCGTCCGGCGGGCTCGTCCCCCCGGATGGGGGCGAAGATGACGGGGAAGATGGTGAGCCGCGATTGGTGCAAGGAGCGCACCCACTCCAGGGTCCGGCAGACATCCTCGGGGGTCTCGCCCGGCAGGCCGATGACAAGGCTGGCCATGGGGATGAACCCGACGGCCGAGAGGCGCTCGAGCTGCTCGGCGGCCACAGCGCCCCAGCGCGAGGGCGGGATGTCGACCATCTTGGCCGCGCCACCATTGGCCTTCAGAAGCTCGCCGGAGGCGGTCTCGACGCCTACATTGACCCACGGCGCGGCATCCTGCGCCTCGCCGACCATGAGCCGGTAGACCTCGGCCAGCTCGGCGTCAGAGTAGGCGGCAATGCTGAACACATTGGCGTGGTCCGCCTGCAAGAGGCGGAGGCCCGGCAGCCCGCGGAGTGCAAGGAGCAGATCGATCAACGCCCGCGGCCGGCAATCGACACCGCTGCCGCCATAGCGGAACAGGTCCTCGCTCAGGGCGCTGATACTGCTTTGGCCGGCGGCGATGTTCACCTCCGCGTCGGCCAGGATCGTCTCCGGCGGGAGATGCTCCATCGGTACCGGGCCGATCGTGCAGAAACGACAGCCCAGCCCGCAGCCGCGGCTGATCTCCACCACACCCATGGAACTGGCGCCCCGCAGCGGCGGGATTGCCTCGGCCGCGGGGCCCTCCCCCCGGATCACCGCGGGGAGCGGACGCCCGTCCACCAGGGAAGCAAAGACGGCGGCCACATTGGCTTCGGCGTAGCCAAGAACCACGTGGTCGATCCCCAGCTCTCGCCGAGCCGCCGGGGCCGCGGCCAGTTGCCATGCCCCCGGTCCCCCCAGGACCACTCGTGCCCCGGGCGCGCGTTGCGCCACCAGGCGCCGCACCTGCGCCATCAGCCGCCGGAACATCACCTCCGGGTAGATTCTGCCTCCCGCCACCCCCGCCATCGTCGAGCTGCTCATGCCCAGGCCCAGCGGCTCGCCGGAGCTGACCGCGATCACCTTTGTCTCGGGGCCGACGACCTGCGCCAGGTGCGCGTCGTCCACCAGGTAGACCTCTTCGGGGGAGAAGCCGTCTCGCAGCAGGGCGGCCTCGATGCGCCTCAATCCCAGCGGTCCCACCGCGGCTCTTGCGCCCTCAGAGCCTGCCCGACGCATGAGCAGGCGGTCCACCACAGGCCGGGGGGTGGTGGTGGTCTGGCTGGAGGCCATCATGCCGTCCAGCAGGACGTCGTAATCCGCGATCAAGGTCCGGTCGGCCGTGAGGACGATGGGGACGCCCGGGGCACCTGTCGGCATCACAGGCCCCCCGACATCTCGTCGAGCTCGTCGATGAGGGCATCGATCTCGGCGAAGACGGGGGCATCCGCGGGGCCGGCCGGGGGCACCGGACGCCCGCACTCCGGGCAGGTGGGGCCACCGCTATCGCCCGGAACGTCCCCCTCCAGGCCACAGACAGGGCAGCGCGCGCCGGTGCGGTCGTAGTACATGCGCCGGGCGGCGTCGTCGAGCACGACGTGCTCGCCCGGGGCGCCGGCGATGGCCCGGTCGCTCTCACAGAGGGGGAACACGATCGCCCCCGCGGGGCACACCCGGGCGCAGGCCGGACAGCCCGGCTTGCAGTTGTCCGGCGCGGCCGTGTAGACGTGGCCCTCTTCATCGCGGCTGTAGACCCCGAAGATGCAGAACTGCAGGCAATGGCCGCAATCGATGCACAGCGAACGGTCCATCACCGGGTACCACCGTTCCGAGACCTCCCGGCCGTGCTCGATGGCCTCGCCCACTTTGCCCGCCTCCGCCTCGGGCAGCAGGCTCGAAGCCGCCTCCACGCTCGCGAGGGTGGACAGATTGTGGCATTTCTCCTGGGCCACCTCAATCCCGTGGCGATGTAGCACCCAGCGCAGGGGGCGGGGGTGGACCCATCCGAAGACGGCCGCGAAGGCGCCGGCATCCCGCAGGCCGCCCCAGACCGGGGAGTCCTCGGGCAGATGGTAGACGTCGGGGCACCGCACAACGCGCAGCCCCCGCTGCACGCCATCCTCGGTCAGACGCCGCAGCAGCTCATCGCGGGCGGCGGAGAGCTGCAAAGGCGTGTTGAGCAGTACCGTGCGAGAAGGCATTCCATTCCCCCGGCGATGGGCCGGGCCGGGCATCCCGCGGTCACCCCGACCCCCTAGTGCAGATGCTTGACAAGCGGCGGGCGTTCGGCGAACATCAACTATCCACAGAGCGTCGGAACCGACACGGCCGCCGAGCCGTTGAAGTCTCTTGGAAACCCGGGGTCCGCAGTGCTACGGGACCGGTCGGCTGCGGGCTCTGTCGCCGCCCGGCGGACCTGCGGGGCCGGTCGACTTAGGAGCCACTAACATTGTATAATAGGCCTACCTGTCTGGTCAACCGCGGCCCACGGTATACGTGAACATGGCTGGGCCGCAGGATGTTCCCTTGCTTTTGACCGGGAGGGCGGTCGCGCGAAAGGAGAGCCATGGAGCAGCCCCCTGACTCGCTACATCGCAGGACGCCGATCTCACTGCGCTCCGATGAGTCGGAGCCGGGCGGCGCAGTGTCTCCTCCGGAGCCGGAGGATGGCGGCGGTCTGACAGAGGACGCGCCGGGCGGCGGAATGCCGGCGTCCCCGCCGGTCGGGCCGGCGTTCACCCCGCCCATGGCGCCCCCCGGAGCGGACGGTTCCGGTCCGGCCCAGAGCGCCTCCGGCGATAGCCCACCGGCCTACATGCCGGTGGCCGCGGGCGCGCCGGGCCCGGGCCGGACTCGTCGGCCGCTCCCGACATACCGTACGCTGCTGATCACCGTGGGGATCCCGGGCGGGTTCGCCTTCCTCGGGTTACTGTCCATCATGGTGTGGTTGTCGGCTCCGCCCCCGGTTGTGGACGATCAACTGCGGGCCCCGGTCACGGGGGCGACCGGCGAGCAGCCGGGCTTCTCGCAGCCCGGCCCCGGCGGGTGGCAGGGCGGCACGTCGGGCCTTCCGGGCGCTCCGGGGCCGGGGCTTTCCCCGAACGGCGTCGATCCGCTGGGCCCCAACGGCGGCGCGGAGATGGGCCTGGAGCGACCGACGAACGAGCCGCCCGAGCTGGGGAACGAGGTTCCCGGTCCCGGTGAGCCGGGGGCCGACCCGCCGGGAGGGATCGACATCATGGGTGGCGATGCCGATCCGGCAGGCGTCACGCCGGGACCACCGTCCGGGGGGGGCATGCCGCCCTTCGGAGGTCCGGGTATGGGTCCGGGCCCGTCGGGCGGCCGTCCCTCCGGGGCCCCGGAGCCCGCGGGCGATGACGATGACGTGATTCCCCCGCTGAGCCGGAACCGCGCCGGACCCGACACGGGAGCCGGTGGTGCTCTGGCCATCGGCTCGTGGTCCGGCTTCCGCGGGCCGAACCTGGACAACATCAGCAAGGAGACCGTCCCCCTGGCCCGGAGCTGGGGGGCCGGTGGTCCTCCCAGGTTGTGGCAGGTGTCCCTGGGCGAGGGGCATGCGGGGCCGGCCGTGCACAAGGGGCGGGTGTACGTGCTCGACTACGACCAGAAGGCCAGGGCCGATGTGCTGAGGTGCTTCTCCCTGGACAACGGCAAGCAGATCTGGTCCAGCTCGTACCCTGTCGATATCAAGCGCAACCACGGCATGTCCCGCACGGTGCCGGCGGTGACGGACAGGCATGTGGTGACGCTGGGCCCCAAGTGTCATGTGATGTGCTGTGACGCCGCCACGGGCAAGGTGCTGTGGCGCAAGGACCTGGTCAAGGAGTACGGGACCAAGGTGCCCACGTGGTACGCAGGGCAGTGCCCGCTGATCGATGGTAGTCGTGTGATCATCGCTCCGGCGGGTAGTGCCCTGATGATCGCGGTGGACCTGGCCTCCGGGAAGGTCTTGTGGCAGGCGCCGAACCCGCGCAAGTGGACGATGACCCACTCGTCCATCGCGCCCATGAGTCTGGGCGGCAAGCGGATGTACGTGTACTGCGGCAGCGGCGGGGTGGCGGGGGTGTCGACCGACGGCCGGCTCCTGTGGGACACCACGGAGTGGAAGGTGAGCACCGCCACGGTGCCCACCCCCGTCCCGGTAGGCGATGGGCGGGTCTTCTTGTGCGGTGGCTACAACTCCGGGGCGATGATGCTGCGGCTGAACCAGTCGGGAGACCGGATCACGCCCGAGGTGGCCTTTCGGCTCAAGGTTGACGTCTTCGGCTCCGACCAGCAGACGCCGATCCTGCACAACGGCCATCTGTACGGCGTGGTACCCAACCCGGCCGGACAGCTCGCCTGTCTGGACCTGAGCGGGCGGCGCCTGTGGACCAGCGGCCGGACGAAGACCTTCGGTCTGGGGCCGTACATCATGGCCGGCGGCCTGCTCTACGTACTGGGTGACAAGGGGGATCTGGCTTTGGTGGAGCCCAATCCGACGGGTTACAGGGAGCTGGCCCGGGCAAAGGTGCTCCAGGGGCACGATGCCTGGGGGCCGATGGCGATTGTGGGCGGCCGACTGCTGGCGCGAGACCTCACAACTATGGTCTGCCTGGATGTGAAACAGCACTGAGATGAACAGGCCCACCCCGGACATCGATCCCAAGAAGGAGTTGGCCGGCACCTACAGGGCGCTGCTGCCGGTCTTCGCCGTCATCGCGCTGGGCCTCGGCCTGGTGTGGTATGTGGGCAGGCAGACGCCCCAGACCAGGCAGGGCCAGGACCTGGCGAGCAGGCTCCGCGGTGGCGTGGAGAGTCTGGGACAGGTGGACGCCTCCTTGCGCACCTATGTCGAGGCGAAGGCCATCGACACCGGCCTGAGCGAGCCCCGGGGTATCGCGGTGGGCCAGGACGGCAGGCTGTACGTGGTGGGTGACAAGACGGCAAAGGTCTTCGACATCACCGGCAAGGAGCTTCTGTCCGCAGATCTCGCCGCCGAGCCGTACTGCGTGGCCGCCGACGCCTCGGGTGTCACCTACATCGGGTTTGTCGACCATGTGGAGGTGTTCGGCCCGGACCTGCGGCTGGAGTCGCAATGGGCTCCGCCGGCGGCGAAAGCCTACATCACCTGCGTCACTGTGGCCAAGGAGGACGTGTGGGTGGCCGACGCGGGCAACCGGGTTATCCACCGCTTCGACCGCTCCGGTGCCATCCGCGGGCAGGTCGGGGCCACGGACAGGCAAAGGGGCCGCGAGGGTCTGGTGGTACCCAGTCCGCACCTGGATGTGCCGGTCAATGCGGACGGCACGCTGCTTGTCAACAACCCCGGACTGCGCAAGGTGCAGCGCTACAGCCCGGAGGGCGAGCTGATGGGTGAGTGGGGCTCGGCGGGGCAGACAATCGGGGGCTTCTGCGGTTGCTGCAACCCCACCGACCTGGCACTTCTGCCGGACGGGAGTGTCGTCACCAGCGAGAAGGGGCTGCTGCGGGTGAAAGTCCACGATCCCAGGGGGAACCTGACGGCCGTGGTTGCCGCCCCGGCGGACTTCTCCAAGGCGAACGATAGCCTCGACCTGGCCACGACGGCGGAGGGCGACGTGCTGGTGCTGGACAGGGCCGCAAAGCAGGTACGGGTGTTCATGCCAAGGGCCGAAACAACGGGTGCGGAGGGCGGTTCATGAAGGACGCCGTGGCCGGGGAGCCCGGCGGCCGCCGGGGTTTTGTCAAGACGCTGGGGCGTCTGGCGCTGGCAGGCGTGTTGGGGGGCGGTGTGGCCGAGCTGATCGCGGGCAAGGGCCGACGCTGCGAGACGCCGTCTTTGTGCGCGCAGTGTGCCGCCCGCTCTGGCTGCCGGCTGCCGGCGGCCGTGGCATTCCGCGGCGAGCTTCGCCCCCCGGAGGTCGGCCGCCGGCCTCCTATGCCGGGCGGGGACGAGCAACGATGAGTCCGGCGGCACAGGATAGCGGCAGGTTTGCACCGCGCCCGGAGGGTTCGAGCGCCGGGATCTGTGGCGTCAGGATATGAGGTGGATTGGCGATGGCAGGGAACAAGGATCGACCCAAGGACGGCAGGCTCAGCCGCCGGGAGCTGCTGGTGAGCGGACTGCGCACCGCGGGAGTCTTCGCGGCCACCGGAGGGCTGGTGGCCCTGGCCTCTCGCAGCGACGCGGAGAGCACCGTGTGGCAGATTGACCCGGCCAAGTGTACCGCCTGCGGCAAGTGCGCCACCGCGTGCGTGCTGAAGCCATCGGCGGTCAGGTGCGTGCACGAGCACGAGATCTGCGGCTACTGCGAGCTTTGCTTTGGTTACTACATCGACCAGCGGGTGGATGATGCCGAGGCCGCTGAGAACCAGCGCTGCCCGACCGGAGCGATCATCCGCAGCTTCGTGGAGGAGCCGTACTATCAGTACACGGTTGATGAGAGCAGGTGCATAGGCTGTGGGATCTGTGTGGAGGGCTGCCAGATGTTCGGCAACGGCTCTTTGATCCTGCAGATCCGGCACGACCGCTGTGTGAACTGCAACCAGTGCGCCATCGCCGACGCCTGCCCGGCGCAGGCCGTGGTGCGGGTGCCTGCCGGTAGCCCGTATCTTCTTCGCACCAAGAAATGATGCTCTGATGAGGAGCCCTCGGGGCCCGATGAGACAGGCGACAGGGCGTGCCGGCCTGCTGCGGAGGTCTTTGCCCGGCGGTGCGGCGGCGGCTCTGGTGCTGGTGGCGGCCGCGGCCTTCGCGGCCGAGAACTTCCCGCCCCCGGAGTTCTCCCGGCCGTACCAGTTTCCGGCGCCGACGACGCCCTCGCCCCGCGCCATGGCTTTCGCCTACGTGGACATGGCGGTGCTGCTGGTGGCCCTGTGCCTGGCGGCGTACCTGGCGCTGCGTACGCGGTCGCGCCAGGGGCTGGTGGGGCTGGCGCTGTTCTCCCTGTTCTACTTCGGCTTCTACCGGCAGGGGTGCATCTGCTCGGTGGGGGCGATCCAGAACGTCGCTTTGGCCGCGGCCAACGGGCAATACGCTCTGCCTTTGGTGGCGGGCGTGTTCTTCATCCTGCCCCTGCTGTTTGCGCTGTTCTTCGGCCGCGTGTTTTGCGCCTCGGTGTGCCCGTTGGGGGTGGTGCAGGAGATCGTCATGCTGCGTCCGGTCAAGGTGCGGCCGTGGCTGGACAGCGCCCTGGGGCTGGTGCCCTATGTGTACCTGGGTGTCGGGGTGCTGTTCGCGGCCATCGGGAGCCGGTTCGTGATCTGCGAGGCGGACCCGTTCATCGTGTTCTACCGGCGCGGCGGTCCGATGTGGGTGGTCCTCTTTGGCGTGGGGATGCTTGTGTTGTCCACCTTCGTGGGGCGGCCGTACTGCCGGTACCTGTGTCCGTACGGCGCGTTGCTGCGGCTGGTGGCCCCGCTGTCGCAGTGGAGGCTGCGCATCACTCCCGGCGAGTGCATCAACTGCCATCTGTGCGCCGATGCCTGCCCGTACGGGGCGATCAAGGCGCCCAACCTGGAGAGCACGGCGGCGCAGAAGGCCGAGAGCCGTCGACGGCTGAGGTGGCTCTTGGTGGGGCTGCCGTTCATGGTGGGTTTCGGTGCCTGGGCGCTGCATGCGGCGGCCCCGACTCTCGCCGGGGTGCATCCCACGGTGCAACTGGCGGTGCGGGTGTGGCAGGAGGAGCGGGGGCTGGTGCAGGGCAAGACGGACGAGAGTGAGGCGTTCGACAAGCTGGGCATCCCGGCGGCGGAGTTGCACCGACAGGCCCTGGACATCCACGGGCAGTTCTCGCGCTGGTCGTGGGTGTTGGGAGCCTGGCTGGGGCTGGCGTTCGGGATCCGGATGATCTCGCTATCGGTTTTGCGGCATAGACGGGAGTACCAGATCGACATGGCCGCCTGTGTGGCCTGTGGGCGCTGCTACAGCGCCTGTCCGGTGGGGCGCGAGCAGGCCCCGTCGGAGGATCTCAGCGAAAGTGGTATCGGGTGAACGGCCGATGGTCAAGGAAAGCATGACGGGCGCCGGAGCGACTAGTCCGGATCGAGACCAGTTGTGGTACCGGGCGACGGTTTCCACCGCATGGGTGGCGGCCGTGTACTGCCTGGTGGTGCTCGTGGGCCTGGCGGTGAACCTGTACCAGGCGCGCACGATGGACCCGCTGAAGCCCGCGCGGATCCAGGTTCTGCAGGCCGAGTTGGCCAGGAATCCCCAGAATCAAGCGATTCGGGACCAGATTCGTGAGATCGACCGGGACCTGCGGACCTCCCACTTCACCACCAGCGCCCGGGCCGCCAGGGGCATGTACCTGATCATCGCCGGTGTCCTGCTGCTGCTGGGCTCGCTGCACATCGCCGCCGGTCTCCGGGCCGTGGTGCCCCAGCCGGACCCGCAGGCGGGGGCCAGGTTGTGGATGCACTTCGCCATCAGCCGGCGCTATCTCACCGCGGCCGGTGTCTTGCTGGCCGGGTTCCTGCTGGCCATCGCCGTGCTGTCGCGGCATGACACCACGACCGAGTATGTGAAGGCCGCCCAGCGAGGGGAGATGGCCATCGCCGATGCTGGGCAGACGGGCGCGGCCTCCGACGGCGTAGGGGGGGAGGGCTTCCCCAGCCCGGCGACTCCCGCCGATGCGCCGCAGATGGTGCAGCCGCAGACGGTACCCATCCCGGGCCCGGCGGGCCCCGCGGGTGCGGCCGGCCCTCCGGGACC
>CAZXDD010000046.1:0-22623 GCA_964639415.1 uncultured Armatimonadia bacterium | reverse complement strand
GCCGGGAGCGGACGCTCTGGCAATGACATTCCCGGCGAAGGTGGGGTTTCCGGCCAGACCTCTACAAGCCCGGCCGAGAAGCCCCGGTCCTGCCGTCGAGATGTCATTCTGAGCGGCTATCTCGCGCAGCGAGATAGCGAAGAACCTCATTGAACGCCGGGAGGTTCCTCGATCTGCCCCCTCCGGGAGCAGGCGATGCCCATCCTATGCCCGGGCGCGGTTCTACCTGCCCAGCACCCTGCGCAGATCGGCTTCCAGCCCCAGGGCCAGGGGGGTCCAGGGGCTATCGAACTCAGGTCTGGAGCGATCCGGGGTCTTGAAGGTCCGCAGTAGCTCCAGGGCCTGCTGCCACTTGGCCCTGTCATCCTGGGCCGCGAGGGCCACGGCCTTGAAGTACCGCACCTCCAGGGCGCGCCCGGTGTCTGGATACATCCGCAAGAAGGCCTCAAGCGCCTCGTACGCCTTGGCCGGATCCTGCGGTATCGACAGTATCACCAGGTCGAGAGTTGCGTCCTCCCGAGCGCCGGTGGCATTCCCGGGGTCATTGGCCACCGCCTGGTCCAGGTGCTCCCTGGCGATCTCCGGTGAGAGCCCCAACTCGAGCATGACATGCCCCAGGTTGGCGGCGGCACGGGCATCCTTCGGGTCCCGTTCCAGCGCCTGCCGCTGGGCGTCCTGGTAGATGATCTGCTCCAGGAGGGTGGCGAAGCCCGCCGCCGGCAGATACCCCCAGCGGATGTACAGCTCCTTGCCCCCGGCGTCCATGAACAGATTGGTGGGGAGCTTGCTGATCTTGACCTCTACGTCCGCCACTTCGCCTTCGGTCTCAATCCAGGAGTACTTCTGTACGAAGGGCCTGTTCTCCCGCAGCTCGGTGTCGATAGCACAGCACTCGAATGCGCCGAGCAATGCCAGCACCTTCTCGTCGCGCAGGGTGGTGAAGCGCATGGTGCGGCAGGCCTCGTCACTGGGCTGGAAGATGAAGAAGTAGACGGGCTTTCCAGATGCGCGGGCCGCCGACTGGGCGTCTTCCACCGACGAGTACCACTCAATCTCCTCGGCGGCCGGCGTCGGCACTGCATGGGCCACGATGCCCAGCGCACACAGGACTACCCACAACCCCCGCCCGACAAGCTCAGTATTGCGCATGGGTGCAACTCACCGATCCTTCCGGTCTTTCAGGTCCATGAAGTAGTATATCTTGCGGGCGACCTCGCGATAGCCCATCGATGGGTAGAAGCGCATGCCCACCTCATTGGTAGTGGTGGTCTCGATCCGGCTGTGCTCCAGCCCGAGGGCCTCGAAGTAGTCGAAAGCGTGGGTCACCAGGGCCTTTCCCAGCTTCTTGCCCTGCTGGGCGGCGGCGACGGCGAGGTTATGGATAGACCCCACCCCGGCCTCAGCGTCGACGGCGGTGGTCACATATCCCACGACCCGGCCGGCCTCTTCGGCCACGAAGCAGCCGGGGAGGTTATCCTGCAGGTCCGTCTCCACGTCGCGGCGCTTGCGGTCGCGCCAGTCGGTCTCCCTCAGGCGGCCGAACTGTGCCTCGATGGCGGCATCGATGGAGACCGGCCGGAACACCTGCAGCGTGATATCCACGATGGCCTGTCTGTCTGCGGCGGTGGCGGGACGTATCCGCACGGTGCCCTCCCTCAGGGTGTCTGGGCCTCGGCGAGCCGGGCGGCGATGAGCACGCCGGCGATGCCCGTCAGTGCCTGGACGCGCTGGGTTCTCCCGACGACAGTCCTGGCGAGACTCGCAGCGGCCTGCGGGTCGCTGCCGGCGAGGTGCACGCAGATGCGGGCCACCAGGGGATCGGTGAGAACGGGGTCGTCCACTTCCCCAAGCAGCGTGGCGGCAAGCGTGGCGTCATGCTCCATGACGCGCTCGGCCACGCCGCACAGCGCCTCGCCGCGCATGTCCTCACCGGTGATGGACTTGGCCAACTCCACGGCCTCCTGCTCCGCGGCCCGAGCCATCGCCCGCGCCGCCTGAGCACGCGTGGCCTCGGCCCGCTCCCCCGGCACCCCCGCCACCATCTCCACGGCCATTCTCCCCAGAGTCGCTGCGGTAGCAGCCATGTCGGCCGGTATCGCGGCCGCCGACACCGCGACGACGTGAGCGCGCTCGGCCTCGTCGCCGATGCCCCGGGCGATGACCAGCGCTCTCTCCGGATCCTGGGTTGCCACCGCCCGGGCCACCATGCCGACGGCCACCGTCCGGGTCGCGCCGTCCTCGATACGCTCCACCAGCTTGGTGGCGACGTCGACGTCAACGAGCGCCCACACCCCGGCCAGCTCCGCGCGGTGCAACGGCTCTGTGGGATCATCGCCAGGGAAGTCATCCAGCGCCTTCCGCGCCCTCCGCAGCGCCTCCCGCGACACGTCGGGGTTGTGGCGAAGCAGCTCGAGGCCCAGGTCTCTGAGGCACCCGACCCGCGCTCCCGGATCCTCGGCCTTGTCCGCGACCTCGAGGGCCGCCGCGGCCCTGGCATCGGCGTCCGGCAGGCCCAGTTCATAGCCCACCGCCACGATCTCCCGCAGAGCGACGGCTCTCTCCAGCGAGGATGTCAGCGCCTCCTGGACGCGCAGGGCCTCACCCAGGACAACCAGCGCCGCCTCCTTGTCCACCCGCGCAATACGCAGGGCGATGGAACGCAGGGAGAGCGCGTGGGTCATCTCCCCGTCGGTGTGCCCGGCGCACTCCAGGGCCTGGCGGATACTGTCCTGGTACTTGGACTCGTCCAGAGGCGCCCATGTGGCGCCGATCTCGGCAAGGCATAGCGCCCGCGCCTGGGGGTCCCGCGAGCGGGCCGCGGCCGCGGCGGCCTCGCCCAGCAGGGCCTGAGGTGTTACCTCATCGCACCGGCCCGGATCGGCCAGCGCGATCAGTAGAGTCAGTAGCAGTACCACAGCCGCTCTCCCTTCGCAGGCGGGGCTCCGAACCACAGATGGGCCCCACACGGTACCCACAGGGTCTTGGACACTCGACGATCGCCGAGGGTTCCGCACCCCTCCCCCATCAGCAGACAGGCCGGGGCCATGAGGGCCCCGGCCTGTATCCGCATGCTTGATGACCGGCCCCGACCATGCCCGCTAGCCGCCGGCCTTCGGAACCGCGGCCTTGGCCTTGGTCTCCTCGCCCGACTTCGCCTTTGCCGGCTCCTTCGCCTTGGCGTCGTCTTCACCCTGGGCGCTCTCATCCGCCTTGGCGTCGTCTTCACCCTGGGCGCTCTCATCCGCCTTGGCGTCGTCTGCGCCCTGGGCGCCTTCATCGGCGTCGGCTGCCTCGTCCGCGGCGGCACTCCCCGCGGCCTCAGCGGCGCCCTCGTCCTCGTCGTCGTCCTCCTCGTCTGGCGGAGCGACGGACGGGACCTCGGGCAACGAGGTCACGACCCGGCTGGCGAAGAGCTCGGGCGCCAGATCGAAGGCGACGCCCTCGCTGCCGTCTCCGAGCTTCTTGAGGGCCAGCGTGGCCTGATCCACCACGGCGGTTGCCGCATCGCCACCGGCGGTCTTGGCACCGGTACCTGTACGCAGGGCCGGGATTGCCTCCCTGTCGCCAATCTCGCCCAGCACCCATGCGGCCCGGGCCCTGTTGCCCTGAGGTGCATGGACGTTGTTCATGACATTGGCGATCTGGGTGAGGATCGGGTCAGGCTTCTTGTCTGTGACCAACTCACGGCCCTGCTTGACCAGAGCAACGCCGGCCTTGTCGTAGACGACATCGTCACTCTCGAGCAGCTCGACGAGTGCCTCGACCGCGCGGTCATCGCGCAGGTTGGCCAACTGCAAGACGGCCTGTGCCCGCACCGCGGGGTCCTCGGAGTCCACATCCTCCGAGAGACGCTCCATGGGGTCGAGGGCGCAACCGGCGACTATGATCAGCCCGCACAGCAGGAATGCTGGGCAGAGCCGCAGTGTGTTCTTCGGCATCGAGTGTCCTCCTGCGACCGTGCAGCGATCAAGCGGTGTGTTACGCGTCCACGACGACCACGTTCAGAGCTTTGGCCGACTTCCTGGCTGCCTCTCGGGCCCAGTAGAAGTCGTCGGCGACGCCGGCCTTGATGGCCGCGGTGACCACAGGCTCCTGCTCCTTGGTGACGGTGGCGAAGCCCAGGGAGTGGATGGCCGCGGCCCGGACGTCGCCAACGGTGTCTTCCTGGAGGCCCACCAGGCCGCGGATGAGGTCGGTGCCGTGCTCGCCGGACGGCGCCCGGCGGGCCACATCGCCCAGGGCGTACGCGGCGGCGGTGCGCACTTCGGCACTGGGCTCGATGGTCTCGGCGGCCGCCTGCACCAGCGGCGCGATGCATTCACCGGTGCCGATGGCTCCCAGAGCTCGGGCGCTGCGAACGCGGAGCAGTTCGGTGGTGTCCGGGGGCGGCGGCTCGGCGGGCTCGGCGTCCTCTGCGGCCTCTTCATCCGGATCGACCTCAGGTTCCGGGGGCAAGACGGGCGGATGGTCGGCCAGAACCTGCGCCAGCGAGGCCACGGCGGCCTCGTCGGCCAGCAGCGCCAAGGCCTCCGCCGCGCTGATGCGCAGGTTCACATCCGCTTCGGTGTCCGCAACGATGGACGCCAACGGACCCACGGCGTCCTTGGCGTCGAGCTTACCGAGGGCCACCGCGGCGGCGGCGCGCACATCGGTGGACTCATCGTTCAGAGCGCCCATCAGCGGTTCCCACACCCGGCGCCCCCCCACATCACCCAGGAGCGAGGCCGCGCGCCACTTGGCCGCCGGCTCGGGGGACTGGAGCTTCTCAAGCAAGTCCGGCACGATCGCCGCCCCGCGGTCACGCAACTGGGTCATGGCGTCCTGGACCTTGCCGTAATCGTCGCCGGCAAGCTTGTCCAAAAGCACCTGAGTCGCCCGGGCCCGCTGCCATCGGGTGATGCCGAAGACGGCGACCAGGATGACTGAGATAACAACCAGCACGATTGTGGTCCGTCGATTCACGGTCATCAACTCGCGTTTTGGCGCCTGCCGATGGCGGAGGCGGTCTGCCGAAGCCCCCCGGGGGCACTCGGTTTCGTCTCCCGACATGGGTTGCCCTACAGGGCACGGCGCTCAACAGTTCGGCCGGTGAGCACGGCGCCGGGACGTCTTGTCCCTCCCGGCCGGGGCAGGCGCGGCCTACTCGCGACTGGCCAGAATCTTCCTCTGGATCGCCTGAGCAGCGACGACATCCTCCTTGCGCGGCTGATCCTCCTTGGCGAGCTGACGGATCAGGTCCAGCGCCTGGGCATCGCCGATGCACTCCAGAGATGCGGCCAGCCACTGCTTCATCCTTTGGTCTCTCGTGACCCCGCGGGCCTCGAGTACGGGGTCGGTGGCGGGCTTGCCTACCGCGCCGAGTGTGGCGACGATCCAGACCTTCGCGTCGTCATCGGCGGTCTTGAGTGCCTCGAGCAGGGTCTGGACGGGCTGCTCCCCCATGATGGAGAGGGCCGCCGCCGCACGGACCTTGAGCTGTTCGTCGTTGGTCTTCATCATCAGGTCGAAGAGCTGCTTGCCGGCGGCTCCCAGGATCGGCCGCTTGTCCCTGCCGATCTCAACCGTCCCACGGTCTCCGATGCGCGCCACGGCCATGGCCGCGTGTCCGGCGAACTCGTTGCCCGGCTGCAGAAGACCCGTGAGGGCCGCGACGCTGTCGTCGCTACCCGCGTAACCCAGGGCAACGATGGCCCGCCTGCGCACTTCGGGGTCCTCGGAGCCGTCCTGCGCGGCGGCGGCCAGGGTAGCCACATCCACCTTGCTCCCGGTCTCCTGCTGTCCCAGCGAGGCGCCCAGGGAATCCTCCAGTAGATCGTGGGCGGCGACGGCGGTCAGCTCGGCCAGGACGACGGTGGCGCGACGCTTGGCGTTCTCGTCGCCGGACTGGGCCAGACTCGCCAACTCCTTCTCCACATCGCCCAGCCGCCAGTGCCTGAGCACATCCATGGCGGCGTCGCGGACCTGGGGAGACCTGTCGCCAAGAGCCCGCACCATGGCCGGCGTGGCTTCCTCGGCGGCGAGACGGTCCAGAGCGTACAGGGCCTGGACCTTGACGGCCGGCTCCTGCTGTGCCAGCGCGGCCACCAGGGGCTCTACGGCCCCCACGGCGCCGGTACGTCCCAGCGCCCGAGCGGCCATGGCGCGCGAGGTCAGAGGGCCTGAGCGATCGCCGAGGACCTTCGCGGCGTACTCCACCGCCCCGGAGCCGATCTCTCCCATGGTGATGCCCGCCCACAGGGCCACATCCTCCGAGCCGGTGAGCAGCGCTGTGCGCAGGGAGGGCAGCGTCGGCTCGCCGATGCGAACCAGGGCGTCCTTGGCCATACTCGACACCCGCGGCGTCGAGGTTCCCAGGGATGACAGGAGGATGGGGATGGCGGGGGTGCCGACGTTGGCCAGGGCGTCGCGGGCGGCGTGGTAGACCTGCCAGTCGCTGTCGCCCAGGGCGGCGGCGACCTGGCTCAGTACCCGGGCGTCGGCGCTGTCACGCAGGGCATCGGCGGCGACACGGCGGATGGTGACGTCTCGGTCCTTGAGCATGGAGGCCAGCGGCACCACGGCGCTGGGGCCACCGATCTGGGCAATGGCCTGAGTGGCGTTGAGACGGACCTCGGGCTCCAGACTTGCCAGGGCCCCGGTGGTGGCCGGGATGGCATCATTGCCCAGGGCGGTCAGGGCCAGCCGAATCTCCCTTGTCGCACCGGAGCGGTTGTTGATGAGGGTGTCTACCAGAGGGACGATGGCCCGCGGGTCCAGCAGCTTGCCCAGGGATTCGGCGCAGGCGGCCTTGACCTCGTCTCGCTCCGCCTGCATGCGAGAGATCAGGGCCGGGACCACACCGTGCTCGGTGGCCACGTCGCCAAGCAGTCCGAGGGCCGTGGCGGCCCGGCGCCGCACGCCCCACTGATCGTCGGAGGTCAGACGTCGCAGCAGGGGCCGGACGACAACCAACGCATCCTCCGGGGGCACCACGGGGCTGGCGGCGCGGTTGGCGATGGCGCCCAGCATACGGCAGGCTGTGGCGCGGACATCCGGCTCCTCCGGATGGTCAACGAGGGTCTGGATGATGGGCTCGATGGCGGGCACCTGCATCTTCACCAGGGTGGCCTCGGCGGTCCCCCGGGCCCGCATGAACTCCTGGGTCGTCTCGTCACGGATGGTGCCGTCGGCCAGTGTCTTCTTGGCCGGCTCGGTACGCTTCATGACGGCCACCAGCGACCCGGTGACCTGATCGCTGGGGATGACGGCCAGAACATCGCGGACGGTGTCGCGAACATACTGATCCCAGGCATCCAGCAGATCCAGGCAGCCATCCACCACGGGATTGGGTCCGGTGGGGTCGTCCTGGTGGATCGCGGTGCCGATGTTGGTCAGAGGGGCCTTGGCGGTACCACGAGTAACGCCGTCCTTGTCCTGGCTGGCCTCGATGAAGATCTCGACGCCGCGCCGGTACAGGGCGGTGAGGAGCTTCTGATCCCTGGCCTGAACCGGGGCGTCCAGCAGGTCGTGGCAGGTGAGCAACTCGTAGTAGGCGTCATGGGTGCCCACCAGCGGGATGGCGGAGATGGCCTGGTCCTGGACCCACCGCGGGCGGTCCTCGAGGGCCTCGCGAAGCTTCTGCTTGGCGACGAGGGTTCGGACCGCTTCCACCCGCTGACTAGGGCTCCCATCCGCGATGGTGGCCGCTAGGCGATCCAGCTCCCCTCGGCGGTACGAAGCGATCACTGCTATGCAGGCGATCGCCCCGATGACCAAAACCCAGGTTACCTGACGCCTGGTGTTTTCGTCCACAGCCGTCAACTCCTCAAGTCGTTATGGCGCCGCCTTGGGCGACAGGCCCACGAGACACAGGGGGATGATTCCTATTGCCGACAGAGCGCATCTTACCGCAGCGCGCACGTCAATTCCACATTCGCCGGCGGCATACCTTCCCGCAAATCGTCGCGGGCAAGATTATTTGCGCCGCCCGCCCCGAGCAGGCGGCGGCCACTGCCACTACCCGGCCAACCTGGGCCTCGACAGTATACCGCAACCCGCGCCTTCTGCCTACATCCACACGCCGGCGAATCGCGGACCCGTTGGGGTCTGCCGCGACGTCGGGCCCGGGACCGCGGCTCGACGCGGCCGCGAAGCGCGACCTCCACCTCCGTCCGCAGTGGAGCCCAGGCGTCGGCGCGGCCTGTGTCTCCGGAACCCCAAAAGGCGTGGACGTGTCGCTATGGCTCGTCGAGGCCCAAGGGCAGGTCACGCCGCATCTTCGATGGGGCGCGTGACTTGCCCCGTCGGGGGTGAGATGAGGAAGGTCGCAGCCCGCCGGCCATGCGCGCAGGAGACGGGCCTCGGCGGCGGAGGGCTGCGGAAGAACAATAGCCGAACCTCGACCGGTGCGTCAACTTCGGAATCCGAGCACTCTGCGGGTTCCGGCGGCGGCCCAGGCCTGTGTGAGCCGCACCAGCTCGGCGGCCGCTTGCGAGGCGCGGTTGGCGAAGGCGGGGCGCTCCGGGCTCCGGGGCTCCGCGGCCACAAGCGCCTCCAGGAGCGCGGCAAGCCGGCCCGGGTCGGAGGCGACCATCGCGTCCTTCGCCCGCCGCTGCTGATCGTCATACCTGCGCTCTCGCGGAACGAACACCGTCGGCACCCCGACGGCGTTGACCTCGGTGAACAGGTTGTAGCCGCTGGCCCCGACCAGCACATCGGCACCGCTCAACACCTCCAGCAGTGGGTAGTGCTCGAGTCTCTCGCCGCGGCAGTAGGCCTCCGTCCGAGAGAACGGCTCCAGGCTCGGGGAGGCCCAGAAGAGCCGCGGCGGCGGCCGCAGGTCCGCGGCTAGCCGCGCTATGAGCGCAAACAGCCGCGAGGTGTCGTGGGCGTCCTCGGTGCTCACGGCCAGCACGGCGCGCTCGTCGGGTGCGACGCCCAGGAGCGCCCGCGCTTCGAGGCGCGACGGCAGCTCCCCGGGGTCGCGAAGCAGGACGGGGCTGCAGTCGACCACCGGGATCGGCAACCGCGGCGCAGGGGGCTCGACACACAGGGCCAGATCGAAGCCCGCGACCTCCGCGGCCAAACGCCGCGAATACTGCGGGCGGAGACGGCGGCAGACCAGAGCCCTGGCGCAGGAGAGCGAGGGGATGACATCGGCCATCTCGCCCACCACACCGTGAGGGAACACGTCCATCACCAGCAGCGTGGGCCGGAGGGCGTCCAGTGTGGCTCGCAGCTTCGCCGCCAGCGCCGCGGGCTCGGTCTCCCCAAGATGCACGTAGGCAATGCCCTCGGTGACCAGGGGCAGGGGATAGACGGCATTGGTCACCACGACGGGCCGGAGGTGCGAGAGACGGGGAACGTGGCGGAGTATGGCCGCCGCGCGGGTGACGTGGCCCATGCCGCCGCCGAAGGCGTAGTAGGTGATGTCGCAGGGCTCTGGAGTGTCCATCTTGACCCCGATCACCGTTCCGAGGGCCATGCAGGGGGCCTCAGGCCAGGTGGTCGATGCGGGAGAAGGCCTCCTCATTGCCCACGAGGTACATGCGATCCCCGGCCTGGAGGGCGTCGTCGGGCCCGGGGATGACGACTTCGGGCTCCTCGCCGGCGGCGCCCGGGCGACGGATGGCGACCACTGTCAGGCCGTACTTGGGGCGCAGCGCCAGCTCCCGTAGTGTCTTGCCCTCGAAGGCTCGGGGCATCTCCACCAGGGCGAAGTCCACATTGCCCTCGAGCTCCACAAGGTCGACAACCCGGGGCGATGAGAGTGTGCGTACCAGGCGCATGGCCACATCGTCCTCGGGGTAAACGACCCCGCTGGCGCCCACGCGCTGGAGGATGTCGGCATGCAGGTCGCTGCCGGCCCGGGCGATGATCTTGTCGCAGCCGATCTCGCGCAGCAGCGCAGTGACGAGAATACTGGCCTCCACGTCGCGACCGATCCCAACGATCACCGCGTCCAGTTGGTCCATGGCGATGGCCTCAAGGGCCGCACGATGCGTGGCGTCGGCCCGTATGGCGCTGGTGACCTCCGACTTGACCGCGTCCACCTTGATCGGGTCACTGTCCACGGCGACGATCTCCGCGCCCCGTGCATACAGCCCGGTGGCCACTCGGGCCCCGAACCTTCCCAGGCCGATGACCCCAAACTGCCTTACCTTGCGCATGCTCGCTGCTCCCCCAGGCGGGCCACTAGCCCACCATCACTTGCTCGTCCGGGTACTCCAGCTCGACCCGTGTCTGCCTATTGGCCACCGCCACCGCCACAGTAAGCGGCCCCACGCGCCCCAGGTACATGGCCGCGGTGATCGCCAGGCGCCCAAACGCGCTGAGCCGGGCGGTGATCCCTGTGGACAGCCCGACGGTGGCGAAAGCCGAGGTCACCTCGAAGAGGATACTCATGAACCGCATCCGCTCGGTCATGGACAGCAGGAACGTCCAGACCAGCACCATCAGCCCGAACAGCATGACCACCGCCACCGCACGATGCCGGGCAGATTCGGGGATCCCACGGCCAAAGATCGATACCCGTGACTGCCCCAGCATCATCGCCCAACCTGTCACCGCCACGACCGCCAGGGTCGCCGTCTTGATGCCGCCTCCCGTGGAGCCCGGCGAGGCACCGGCGAACATCAGCAGAACGAACAGGAACTTGGTGGCATCCGCCAGTCTCCCGATGGGCACCGTGTTGAACCCTGCCGTCCGTGTGGTCACCGACTGGAAACCCGCGATATACGCGCCCTCCAGGCCGCCCCTCAAGAGCCCCTCATGCCATTCCAGCAGCAGGAAGCCCACAAGCCCCAGGAGCAGGAGCGCCGTGGTGGTCACCAGCACCAGCTTGGTGTGCAGCGCCAGACGCGGTCGCCGGCCTCCCATGAGGTCTCGCCGATAGCGGCGCAGGTCGGCGATCACCGGGAAGCCGAGACCACCGACGATGATGAGAGCGCAGACCGTGAGGTTCACCGCCGGATCGGCCGAGTAGCTCTCGAGGCTGTTGGAGAACAGGCTGAATCCGGCGTTACAGAAGGCCGAGATCGCGTGGAAGCCGGCCACCCACGCAGCCCGCAGCGGTCCCATCTCCCCCCCCAGCCACCACCGCAGGAAGAGCGCAAGCCCGCCGATGAGCTCGAGGGTGAAGGTGTAGCGGGCGATGGCCCCCAGCGTCGTGCTCATGTTGGCTTCGTCGATGCTAACGGTACCGTGGAGGGTCATGCGGTCGTGGAGCGACACCCGCTGTCTCCGGGCGACGTTGAAGATTCCGGCCAGGGTCATGATGCCCAGTCCCCCGACCTGGATGAGCAGGAGGATGGTGATCTGCCCAAACAGCGAGAAGTCGACCGGGGTATCCTTGACGATCAGCCCGGTGACGCAGGTGGCGGAGGCGGCGGTGAACAGAGCATCTATCGGCCCCACCGGATTGATGGTCGCGCTGGCGATGGGCAGGGAAAGCAGGAGAGCCCCAGACAGAATCGCGACGGCGAAGCTACGCAAAATCGTGGCGGCCGGCGACTGGAAGATGGCTTCACTGAGGGTGGCGCCGGCCAGGGCCAGCCGTACGCGCGTCCTCAAGCGGTTGACCAGGAGAAACAGCGTCGCGGCCGCCAGAGCGCCGTAGGTACCCAGGGCCGAGGGGCTCACGCCGCAGAGGGCCAGGACCGCCGCCACCGCGGAGCCGGCGCCAAGGCATCGCGCCGTCCACAGCTCCACCTCCGTGCCGAGGGGGTCGCGCTGGTGGCGCTCCAGCTCGCCGGCCGTGCGCTGGGCCGCCATGTGGAGCATGACGGCGACCAGAGCGGTACCCGCGTGCACCAGGGCCCCGACACTCCCCAGCCGGAAATCGGTGGCGAGCGGCACAGCCACGAGCAGCAGGCTGAGACCCGCCGCCGAAGAGCATAGCGATTCGCACACCGGTCTGCGACGCAACCGGTCGAGTAAGACCACGGGTCAGCCGGGCCCCCTTGGTGTCGGGGATGAGATGAGTGGGCCGGCTGCAAGGATAGGAGTATGGCCCGAGACTGTCAACACGGCCGTCCGGATGAGTATTCCGGGGCCGCCGCCACGCCTGCCGTCTATCGTGTCTCAGCCGCCGTCCGCCGCTCCTTCTTTGGGCCCCGGGGCTCTGAGCACCCGCCGTGCTTCACCCTCCCGCCGGGTGAAACCTGTGCCGTCGAAATACTCCAGCAAGGGCACGAGGTACTTGCGGCTGGCACCCAGGACCTCCCGGGCCTCGCCGATGGCAAAGGGTCCGTGTGCCTCGTAGCGCTCGGCCAGGGTTCTCGCGGCGGCCAGCAGGGCGGCGGGGCTCATGAGAAAGCCGCCCACCGCCATCAGATCTCCCCCGCGCAGAGCGATGTCCAGGAGGGCGTGGGCGGACCTGCCCCCCAGTAGCTCCAGGACCTCCTCGCGCGAGGGCGCCGTGACCCCGGCGGCTTCCACGCGCTCCAGCAATCCGTCCAGGGCCGCCTGGTCTTCGGGGGCCAGGGCCACCCGGTGGCCCGCTAGACGCCAGGAGCCGGGCTCGGAGACGATCTCTCCCCCGGCCTCCAGTGCGGCCATGAGCCACTGTGCCACATCCGGCGCCACCTGCCCCAGCGCCGCCTGCACGAAGGCCTTGGGCGCCCCGGGATGCAGCGGGTTCTTGGCATGATAGCCGGCGAGGGCTTCCAGCGCCGCTCGCCGCAGGCCACCGGCGTTCTCGGCGTGGATGTACCTGCCCGGAACCATTGGCGCCAGCGTCCCGCGGGCCAGGAGCTCCTCGATGGCCGTCTCGGCGACCTCATCGTCGATCTGCAGGGCGGCCGCCAGGTCCGCCGCGGTCAAACCTCCCCTGTGACTGAGGGCCCAGTCCGCGCCACGGTCTGCCAGGGTGCCCTCCTGCAGGGCCTGTAGCCGCCGAATGGCGGCCTCCTGCTTGCGGCGATGGCGCGACGGTGTGGGGTCCAGGACCGTGCCGCCTCCGATGGTGAAGGCCGGCGAGTAGCGCCGGATCACGAAATGGTCGCCGATGCCCGCCACCGCGGGCGCCTCGAGGCGGAGTTGAGCCAGCCCCTCCTCTCCCGGTCCGAGGGCCTCGGTCTCCAGCAATACCACGCGACCCAATAGCTCCGCAGCGCCGTGATGGATGCGCACGCGCTCCCGATAGCGCAAGGGGCCGCCGGCCGAAGGGGAGAGCCGCAGCCTCACGTCCAGCATCCAGGAGGGCTTCATGCTCCCCGGCGCCACCAACTGGTCGCCGCGCTCCACCTCGTCTCTGCCCAGACCCGCGATATTGACCCCCACCCGCACGGGCGCGAGGACCTCATCCAGGTGCTGCTCGTAGACCTCCAGGTTCCGCACTCTGGTACGTTGGCCGGTGGGCAGAACCTCCAGCTCCTGATCGACCTTCAGGCCACCCCGAATCAGCGAGCCCGTAACCACCGTCCCGAAGCCCTTGATGGAGAAGCTGCGGTCGACCTGCATCCTCGTCGGCCCGGCGGTGTCTCGGGGCCGGACCTGCCGGGCCAGCTCGTCCAGGCAGGTCACCAGCCTGTCAATGCCCTCGCCGGTCCTGGCCGAGACCGTGACGATCGGCGCGCGCTCGAAGACCGTGCCCCGCAACTGCTGGGCGATGTCCTCCTGCGCCAGGGAGAGCATCTCGGCGTCCACCAAGTCGCACTTGGTGAGGACCACCAGCCCCGTGTCGATCTGCAGCACATCCAGGATCGTCAGGTGCTCCCGGGTCTGAGGCATCACGCCCTCATCGGCGGCGACCACCAGCATGAAGATATCGATCCCGGTGGCGCCGGCCAGCATGTTCTTGACAAACCGCTCGTGTCCGGGCACGTCCACGATCCCGGCCCACGAGCCGGCGGGGAGCGGCAGCCAGGCAAAGCCCAGGTCGATGGTCAGACCCCGCTCCTTCTCCTCCTGGAAGCGGTCGGTGTCGATGCCGGTGAGACGCTGCACCAGGGCGGTCTTGCCGTGGTCCACGTGGCCGGCGGTGCCGATGATGATGTTTCCGGGCGCAGTGGGTTCCATGGCGACCTCTTTCGCCCGGCCGCCGCCGCGTTCCTTCTGCAGCCGCGTGGGTCGAGGGCAGGCGATGCCCTGTCGCGCCCGCGATCACCCGCCGCCGTCTTCCATGGAGCACCGTGTCTGCGAGCGGCGGCGTTCCTGCCCACGTGGCGGAGCTCGGCCGGTGGGAGGTGTCCCCAACCCCGGTGCTCAATATGAGGGCATCGGCCTATGCTGTCTCAGGCCACGTTCATGTAGCCTGAACAAGGTGGGTGTAGAGATGTCCTCGGACCGCCCGAATATCCTCTGCGTGATGACCGACCAGCAACAGGCGGATGTGATCCATCCCGACCATCCGTGCCGGACGCCGAACCTTGACCGGATCATCGCCGGCGGCGCGCTGTTCACCCGCCACTTCACCAGCACGGCCCACTGCTGCCCATCGCGGGCGAGTTTCATGACCGGACTGTACCCGAGTCGGCATGGGGTGCACAACAACGTCTCCAACCCCATGCGCCTGTCGCAGGGGCTGAACCCGGGGGTGCGCTGCTTCTCCGAGGACCTGCGCCAAAGCGGCTACGAGCTGTCCTTTGCCGGCAAGTGGCATGTTAGCAGTGAGCAGAACCCCTCGGACCGGGGCTGGCACGAGCTGGAGTTCAACTGTGGCAAGGGTTCGTTCCACCACCGCAGCTACGAGGATTTCCGCAAGATCGCCATGCAGGAGGCTGTGGACAGGGAGCGCACGTCCGGGGACGTCTGGCGCCCGGGGTGGGGGCACTACCGCCTGTACGGCTCGGTGCCCGATGGGGGGCCCAAGGGCTACGAGAACGTGTACGACTACAAGGTCACGCGGTCGGCCATCGAGGGGCTGCGGGAGCTGGCCCGAGGCGAGAGGCCGTGGATGCTGTATTGCGGTCTGGTGGGGCCGCACGATCCTTTCATCGTGCCCGAGAGGTTCGCCACCATGTACGATCCGGCGGACATCGAGCTGCCGGAGAGCTTCCACGACACTCTGGAGGACAAGCCCCGGATCTACCAGCGGATGCGGCACATGTACTTCGGTCAGCTCACCGCCGACGAGGTCCGGCAGTCCATCGCCCACTACTGGGGCTACTGCACCATGCTGGACGCCATGTTCGGCGAGCTGCTGGAGGCCCTCGAGGCCACCGGGCAGATGGATGACACCATCATCATCTTCACCTCCGACCACGGCGACTACTGCGGGAGCCACGGTCTGTACTGCAAGGGGGTCCCCGCTTTCCGCGAGGCGTACAATGTGCCGCTGGCCGTCCGGTGGACCAACGGCCTGCAAGACCCGGGGCGGGAGGTGGAGGCTCTCACCTGCCAATCCGACATGGCTCAGACCTTCCGGGACATCGCCGGCTGCGGGGTGCCCGACGACATGCCGGGACGGAGTATCCTGCCGTTTCTCAGCGACGGGGCCGCCACAGATTGGCGCGATGAGATGCACTTCCAGCTCGACGGAGTGGAGCTATACTACTCGCAGCGTACCTGTTTCACCGACAAGTGGAAGTACGTCTACAACGGTTTTGACTTCGATGAGCTCTATGACCTTCAGCATGATCCGCACGAGACGGTGAATCTGGCCTTCCCGTCGCGATACCCACAGCCGCTGGTGAACACCGGCCCCACGGGAGACGGAACTCTGGGCAGCAGCGGAGGCTACCGGCCGTGGCCGCACCTGCCCGAGGAGCTGGAGCAGGTGCGCCGGGACATGCTGCAGCGGATCTGGCGTTTCGCGATGCAGGAGCAAGACCCAATGGCGAACCCCTACGCCACGGTGGCCATGGCTCCGTGGGGTCCGGCGGAGGGCTTCGCGCCGGGGTAGGGAGTGTCACCGTTCCCGGCCGGTACCTGGCGCGGGCTCTTGGGTGCGGCGCGGCCGCGCCCCGAGCGAACCGCCGCAGTCGATGGCCGTGCGTCCACGGCAGGCGCCCCGTCCGCGCGACGCCAAACTCCAGCAGGAGAGGTAGATCATGCTACGCACCAATGAGGACAGGCTGGTTGAGATCGTCGTGGTCGGTGAGCCTTCGCACCCCAAGCCCCGGGGGACGCATCTCGTGACACCCTCGGGCGAAGCCATGGTACTTCCCGGTACCGGAGGCATCTGTCTCAACGTACGCGTGGGAGATTCGGCCTTCGGCTTCGAGGCCGACCACCTGGAGCCCGCCGTCAGCCTCAAGAACCCGGACAACGACGCCAACGCCGGTCTGAACCTCCTGGCCTGCGTGGGCAATGAGGCCGAGGTCATCAGCGGGGACGCCAAGGGCGAAAAAGGCGTGGTAACCGGCAAGCACGGGGGCATTGAGCATATCTTCGTCGACTTCCAGCCCGATGTGCTCAGGAAGCTGCGCTACGGCAACAAGATCCAGGTCGTGGGCAAGGGCATGGGCCTGAAGTTACTGGACGCACCCGAGGTCGCGGTCTACAATCTGGCCCCCGGTCTGCTGCGGAAGATGAAGCCCACGGTCAAGGACGGGAAGCTGAAGGTGAAGGTGGCCAGGAAGGTCCCGGCCTGCATCATGGGCAGCGGTCTTGGCTCCAACGTGGTGCAGCGGGGTGACTACGACATCCAGATCTTCGACGAGACCGTGGTGAATGAGTGGGGCCTCAGGGACCTGCGGCTCGGCGACATCGTGGCGATCA
Source organism: uncultured Armatimonadia bacterium (assembly GCA_964639415.1). GTDB lineage: Bacteria > Armatimonadota > Zipacnadia > Zipacnadales > JABUFB01 > CAYRFY01. Next base: position 5,982 of record CAZXDD010000046.1, on the reverse strand, counting down.
TGGACGCCGACAACACCTATGGGCGCATCTACAGGACGGGCGCCGTCACCGTGGGGATCGTCAGCCACGGCCAATGCCTGACGGCCGGTCACGGGCCGGGGGTGACGTGCCTGTTCACCTCCGCCACAGGCGCCATCGAGCCTGTGGTGGATACGAAGGCCAATATCGCCGATCTGCTGAGCCTACGCGGGAGTGGGAAGTAGCGGCGACCGGCGTCACGGAGGGGGCTACATGAACAGGTTCGTGATCCTCAGCGGGCCATCGTGCGTCGGCAAGAGCCCTCTGGTCAGGGCTCTGGCCAAGCTCAGACCGGACCTGTGGCGGCGGCTTTCGGCGCCGGTGCTGTACAACTGCCGCAAACCCCGGCCGGGCGAGGTGGATGGCGAGACGTATCATTTCCGATCGCGCCGGCACCTGGAAAGCCTCAGAGGCCGGGATGACTACCTGGTGATGGATGTGCGCGATGACGTGCAGGCCCTGGCGCTGGCGGACCTGTGGGCCGCGCTGGAGGGCGGTAGGGATGCCTTCTTCGAGGGCAACCCCTACATCGCGGCAGGTCTGATGGAGGCTCTGGCCGGGCGGCACGTGCCCGTGCTCTCGATCTTTATGTCCCCCGTCTCGGCCGCGGAGCTCGCGCACCTGCGGGCCGAGGCACCCGACCAGGTGGCGGATATCATCACCGACATCATGCGACGCAAGCTCCTGCGTCGCACCCGGCGCCAGAAAGGCATTCTGGCGCTCCCGGACCTGGCGGACATCGAGTCCCGCTGCGGCGCGGCCTATCGAGAGCTCGCGTATGCGCCGGGGTTCCAGTGGGTCTTGCCCAATCACGACGGCGAGGACAGCGAGAACTGGGACGCCTTCTACTACCCCCTGGGCGACGCGCGCAAGTGCACGGAGGACCTGATCGGCCTGCTGGAGGGTGCCGCGCCGCGATTCGCTGAGACATGGGCCGCAGAGGACGAGTAGGACGTCGCGGCCCGCGACACCATCGGTTCCACCCCGCGTGAGGTGGGATTGCCCGGAGGCCGGTATCTCGAGATGACGCCGGAGCAAGTGACGATCACCGTGTTGCTGGCATTGGCACTGTGCACATTAGCGGACGCCGAACCGTACCGCTTCCGCTGCGTGGTCCAGATCGCTCAGACGACGAGAGCCCCCATCGTGTCTGTGCGCGTGCGTCCCGCGGAGCTGAGGGCGATCCTGGGCGTCTCGCTCCCGGAGGGGGCCGTGCACGCTTCGGTCCGCCAGGCCGCGACGGGCCAGGTCTGCGCCTGTGCCACCACGGTGCGTTACGACGGCGAGATCACCGTGCTGTGGGTGCCACAAAGTAGGCATGAGCCGGGCCCGGTGGAGTACATCGTGGAGCTGCACCCGGGGCCGGACTTCTCCCCCGTCTTGCCCCCGGACCGCCCGCCACTGACCGTCGAACGCAACGGCGACACCATCGTGGTCTCCACGGGCCTGTGTCGCATCACCCACAGCCTCAAGCACGGCGGGTTGATCTCGCATGTTGGCTATGGCGACGGTCGGGGGCTGGACGTGTACATGGGGGAGCGTCTCCACGACCGGGAGCACGGGAGTCATTCGCTGCGCAACGACCCGGAGCCGAAGGTAAGCGTCAGGGTCGTCCCGGGCTGGCAGGCAACGGTGGAGGTCAAGTCCTGCTACGTGGCTTCCGACGGCGCAAGACACCCTTCACAGCCCCGGGCCGACTATCGCTTCACCTACCGGGCCGGCTCGCCCTTCGTCCACGTGAAGGCCTTCGTGCGACAGGATGCCGCGGTGGAATGGGATGAGCTGCATATCCTGGAGCTGCGGCACACCGAGGACTTCTACACCCACTGGGCCGGCGGCGACGTGCCGCAGGGCGCCCCCCTCGACCACCCCCTGCGCACGCACTCGCTCACCGGCGGCGACTGGGGAGCGCTGCTTGGCGACCTGGACGCCATGGCCATCGTTGGCCCGCAGCTATACGGCATTCACGACGGTCTGGGCAAGTACGGGATCTACCTGCATGGCCCCTGGCTCAACCACTTCACCGGCCCGCTGACCTATCGCGCCTCGATCTACCTCGGCCCATCCGGGGGCGGGCCGGAGGCTCTCGCACAGGCCCTGGCGCCGCGGGTGCGACCGCGTCGCCCCTCCCTGCGGCTCCCCGAGGTGCAGCAGTCCATCGAGGCGGCGTCACGGCGCCTTGCCGAGCTCCAGGCGCGCTGCGCCCCGGAGCAGGTGGGACCGACCCGGCTGCTGCGGGCCGCCGCGGCGGCTCTGCAGGATGCCACGACCGCCGCGGGGGCGGGCAGAGGGCTGCATGACTGGCACGCAGCCATGGGCGCAGGCGGTGTCCGAGGCCTGCTTAGCCGCGCCGAGGCGGAGCTGGACACCGGAGGTGCCGCCGCAGGTCCCGTAGTCCTGCAGGGCAAGACCTTCCTCACCCTGGTGACCGGGGATCTGTGTCTGCGGGCCGGGGCCGAAGGCGATCCCGACTGGGGACTACCGCTCGCGCTCTCGCAGTTGGTCGACCTCCGCACAGGCACTCGGTTCACTCTTCCCAGGACGGCCGGGCCGCTGTGGTCCCTGAGATTCCGGCACAAGACGACCGGCGAGCAGGTCCGTGTGGTGCCGGAGAAGGCCATCCGCGGCGGCATCGATGTGGACAAGGAGCGCGGGATCGTCCGGCTCTCCTGGCACCACTGCGGGCTGCCGGGAGAGAGACGCACGGTGGATGTTGAGGTCACCGTCCGCTTCGACGCCGGTGAATCCGAGGTCGCCATGCGGATCAAGGTCGTCAGCCGCAGCCTGAACTGGGGCCTGGAGTCCGTGGACTTCCCCCGCCTGGAGCACCTGGACGGCGGGCCCGATACGGAGGTCTTCTCACCTGCCCGGTGGGGGCGCCTTCAGCGCCATCCGGCGCAAGGCGCCGATCTGGCAGGCAGCTACCCCAGCGGCGGTGTGAGCATGCAGTTTGCGGGACTGTCACTGCCAAATGCCTCGTTGTACACGGGCTCTCACGACCCCTCGGCCCGGGTCAAGCACTTCCTCGTCAGCCCATCGGGCGAGGGTGCCGTCAACTTCGTCCTGCGCAACTATCCCGATCGCGTTGGCGTCCCCGGAGAGGGCTATGAGATGGACTACGACGCGGTGGTGGCCGTCCATCCCGGCGACTGGTTCGATGCGGCCAAGCGCTACCGGGCGTGGGCGACCCGGGAGGCCCCATGGTGTGCCGGCGGCCCGCTGGTGACGCGGCAGGACGTACCCGAGTGGTTCAAGAGCTGCGCGCTGTGTTTCCGACCCGGCGGCGCGCCCAAGAGCGTCCTCCCCGTCCTGCGCAATCTACACGATGCCTTCGGCATGCCTGCCCTCGTACACTGGTACCAGTGGCACCAGATCCCCTTTGACAACGACTATCCGGAGTACTTCCCCACCAAGCCCGGGTTCGCCGAGGCCGTGGCGGAGGCGCAGGCTCTGGGGCTGAAGGTGATGCCCTACATCAACGGGCGTCTTTGGGACACCGACACCCGGAGCTGGGCTCAGGAGGGCGCGGCGGCGGCGGCGGTGCGCACGCTGAGCGGTGAGCGGGAGCAGGAGCGATGGAGCGGGCAAGACCACGGCGTCATGTGCCCCACAACCTCGCTGTGGCAGGAGAAGATGCAGGATGTTGTCCGGCGCCTGGCCGAGGAATGCGGCTGCGCCGGTGTCTACCTGGATCAGATCGGTGCCGCCGTCGGGCCGCTGTGCTACGCGCCCAACCATGGCCACGGTCCCGGAGGCGCCAACACCTGGGTCGCCGGTGAGACGGAGCTCCTTGCCGGGGCCAGGGCGGCGGCCCGGGCCGTAGACCCCGACTTCGTCATGACCACCGAGGACAACGCCGAGCCCTACATGGCGCAGCTCGACGGCTATCTGATGTGCAACGCCGAGGGCGATGGTCTCGTGCCTCTGTTCGCCGCGGTCTACGGCGGCTACACCCTGACGTTCGGCCGCGCCGGGCAGCTTGACGACGACCTGGCCTTCGCCATGCAGCACGGGCAGGCGTTCACCTTCGGCTCGATGATGGGCCGCGAGAGCGGCGATGCCATCACCCGCCCGGAACATGCGGAGAAGCTGGACTTCCTCCGCCGACTGGCCAGACTGCGCTACCGCTGCCGAGACTTCCTTGCCCTGGGGGAGATGCTTCGCCCGCTGGCTCTGGAAGGCGACATACCGACGCTGGAGGCAACCTACAACTCCAAGCACAAGGGCGAGGTCCGCATGCCGGCCGTCCTCAACTCGGTCTGGCGCGCGCCGGACGGCCGCGTCGGAGTGTTCCTTGTCAACATCTCCCGCGAGCCCAGAACCGTCGCGTTCAGGCTGAACGCCGAGGAGTGCGGCCTGCCCCAGGTGGCGGTCTGCGGCTCCTTGCCCGACGACGGCGAGCAGACCACCGTCCGCCGCGCGGAGGTGGAGGGTCTGCACGAGATCACGCTGCGGCCATGGCATGCGGAGGCGTTGGTGTTCGACGCGACGTGACGCGGATCGGGTTGTGTCCGGGAGACCACGGCGCGCACGGGGTCTGCCGGGCTGTGCAATACCAGTCCAGGGGGGACCGGCCCATGCCCACACACGCCCACCTTGTCCGGATAGCGGTCCTGGCGACCGCCGGCCTGCTTATCGGGCCTGGCCTAACCGCCGCCGAGGAGCCCGAGATGATTCTCATCCCCGCCGGACCCTTTGCCATGGGCAGTGAGGCGACTGCCAGGGATGAGGACGCGGCCGAGAAGCCCCCGCACCCGGTGGACCTGCCCGCCTTCTACATCGACAGATGCGAGGTCACCAACGCCCGGTACGCCGTCTTCCTCAATGCCTTCGGTCGTCTCGAAGACGATGCGGGCCACCCGCTGCTGTGGGCGCACCCGGGCCTGCAGCTCGAGCAGGCCGAGGGGAGGTGGCGCCCCCGGGCGGGCATGGAGGACAACCCGGTGGTGTGCGTCACCTGGTACGGGGCGATGGCCTACGCACGGTGGGCCGGCAAGCGTCTCCCCACGGAGGCCGAGTGGGAGAAGGCGGCCCGGGGCATGGACGGCCGCAAGTACCCCTGGGGCGCCGACCTGGACTTCTCCCGTTTCCGTCTGGGATTCGAGCCGCTGGCCCCGGTGGGCAGCTACCCCGCCGGCGCCTCGCCCTACGGCTGTCTGGACATGGCCGGCAATGCCTGGGAGTGGACCTCCAGCCTCTTTGCGCCCTACCCCTACGACCCTGCGGACGGTCGCGAAGACCCGGCGGCGCCGGGACGCCGCGTCGCCCGCGGAGGGAGTTTCAAGGGCGAGCCGGAGATCGCCCACTGCTCCTACCGCTTCCGTCCGGAGCCGGACTTCTCCCATGCATACCTGGGCTTCCGTTGCGCGAAGGACGGTGAGTAGTGGGTAGTGCCGCCGGCCCTCGCCCGCCATCGGCTGTGGCGGGCGAAGGCTGCGGGCGTCCGGGGCGGCTCGGTCTCTACGGCACCGGGGCGAAAGGCTCCAGCCTGACCTCCCGCACGCAGAAGGCGTCGTAGTTCACGCCCTGGTACTCGCGTCCCGAGAAGACCATGTGCAGACGCGTGCCGTCCGGGCTGATCCACTTGGCCGGCAGGCGGTAGCTGTGGGTCTGCCCCAGGCCCCAGTCCTCCGTGTGGAAAACGGTCGTCCACGGCCCCCAGGGATGTGGGGCATCGAACAGTCCCCAGCCCCCCTTGTGATCGAACCCCAGGGCCAGCAGATAACATTCCAGGCCGGGGCTGTAGACCACATCCGCCCGCCCGCAGTGGCTCGGGTACGAGAGGACGGGGCCGCGTTGGGTGATGTCCGATGTCCAGGTGGCCACTCCCCTCTCGTCGACCGCGGCCAGGAACTCATACGCCCCCCGATCCCTCACCTTGCCCCTCGGCACTCTCGCCAGCACCATGTGGTCGTATAGATCGGAAGAGCGTCGTGTAGGGAAAGAGTGTAGGATAGGGTGTAG
>CAZXDD010000045.1:0-22838 GCA_964639415.1 uncultured Armatimonadia bacterium | reverse complement strand
CTCTTTCCCTACACGACGCTCTTCCGATCTGACCCGTCCGGCCTCGCCGACAGAGACCTGCCCGCCGCGCTGGCGGCGGTGGAGCAGATCGAGGACGCCATGGAGAGGGCGCGCGCGAAGATGTCCCTGGCTGAGAAGCTGGCGGGAGTGCGCATATCGCGGGACACCGCGCTGCGGCTGGCCGAGCAGGCCGGCACCCTCGCCGACCGTGCCGGGAGTCCGGAGGACAAGGCCCAGGTGCGCCTCAGTCAGGCGCGGACGCACATCACGCTCGGTGAGACAGAGCCCGTGCGCGCCTTGCTCGGTCAGGCGATGGCGGCTGTGGCGGGTATCGCGGAGGCGCCCTACAGCCAGGTTACCTCGTATCTGGAGATCGCCGGGCTGGCAGACGGCGAAGGTATGTACTGGCGCCCGCCGGTGTACCCTCCGTACGGGCAGGCCGCCGAGCAGAGCTCGCACACGGACATCGCCAGGGAGGCCAGGTCGCGCGCGCTGCGGGCCGCGCTGACGCTGACGGAGCCGGACATGAAGGCGATGGCCGTCGGCCAGGTGGCGCGGGCGCAGCTCAGAGGCGTGCGGTCGCTCGAGGGAGGGCAGCAGTCCGCGGCCCTGAGCGAGGCGCTGGAGACGGTGCGGCAGGTGCCGGCGGAGGGCGATGAGCGCACATCGCTGCTGAGCGAGGCCGCCGGGCTTGCCAGGAAGACCGACCTGGCGCTGGCCGGAGAGCTGCTGGACGAGGCTCTGGCCTGCTCCAGTCCGGCCGGTACGAGCCTCAACGCGGCTCTGGGAAGGGCGGGGCTGATCGCCAGCGCTGCATTCGCGGGCGACAAGCGGTGCTGGGAGTGGGCCGCCTCGGACGCGAAGGAGGTGCGGGAGGCCGACTGGGTCGCCGGCCCCGATGAGACCCAGGACATGCCCCTGGACCTGGCTCGGGCCATGGCCGAGACGGCGGTCCTCGGCGCGACCTTTGGCTCGGGAGACCTGCAGCGCGCGAAACGCTTCGTGCAGGAGCACAGCCAACTCGGGGGCTACGAGGCCGCCGAGGCGGTGTGGAGCGCGAGTGTCTATGTCTGGGACCCGTCGCTGGCCTTCGACGTGTCGGGCAAGCTGCTGACCCGGCTGCAGAGCAGTCAGGCCCCGGTACGTGGCTGCATCGCGGCTCTCGCCGCGGTACCCGCCTTCGCCCATCATCTCGTGGTTGCCGATAGCGACGCCTACGAGCGGGCCCTGCCGCTGTGGGACCGGGCGCTGCAGCTCTCCGCGGGTTCGGCTTCCGCGACCGACCGCGCGGTGAGCGCCGCCGTGCTCTGCGCAGCGACGGCCGCCGTGGACCCCGACCGGACCGCCTCGGCGGCTCAGGCCGCCGAGGAGGGGCTCAGAGCCATGGAGGACCAGGACCTGCAGGACCAGACCGCGACCGTGGTCTGCGCTCTGGTGGCGGTGGGTGACCCGAAGGCCGCGGCGGAACTGACCGAGATCGTGGGCGACCCGCAGGCCCGCGCCCGGGTCCGCATCACCACCGCGAAGGCCATGGTGTTCGACTTCGCCTCACTGCGCAAGGAGATGTAGAAGCTCCGGCCCCTAAGCCCATCGTCCCCTTGGGCTGCCATCACCAGGGCCGTGGTGCGCGCAGGGCGTCGCCCGAGAGGCCTCTCCCGGCGCTCCAGGATGGCACCCGGCGGACATCGGGTCTTCTCGGCCGCACGCCCCGCGGCCAACAGCGGACGTCGGTGCTAGGAGGGCGCCCGGGGGCCAGTTCTGTCGCGCGCAGGCCCTCTGCTCGCCCGCCCTGCGCGCGATCCAACCCGCTCCCTGTTCCTCCCACACCGATACTCGCGCACCTGTCTCCCTCGACCGGGGGGCCGCTGTGGCCACACCCGTGCCGAAGCTTCCCTTGCGCCCTCAACCTCACAGGTAAAAGCCCCTACCGTGGCGAACCTGGCACGATGTCATCCACCCGCCGTCTGTGGGCCCTGCCCATCCGGGCAGTCGGCCTCGCCTCGGTCGGAGCGCTTCCTCTGCCCAGGAGGAAGCGGGGTACGCAGGGTGTGGTGGCACAATTCGTCGCAGCACCGGCGGCTTCCCGCCAACCGGAGGTTGTCTATGCCCATGGAGTCCCGATCGCTCGCAGTCGTCGCTTGTCTGTTGCTGTTGTCGGCCGCCTGCGCCCAAACCATCACCTGGCAGCAGGTGAAGCCCATGCCCATCGGCAAGGGCGGCCAGGTCTGCGGCGTGGTGGAGGGCAAGGTCCTCGTCGCCGGAGGTACGCACTGGATTGATGGCGAGACCAAGGTCTGGTCCGGTGACCTGTACGTCTACGATCCGACGCAGGACACCTGGAGCACCGGCCCCGAGATGCCGGTGGCCCTCTCATACGGCACCGGTGGCGCCATTGGGGACAGGTTGTATGTGGTCTCCGGCAGCGACGGGGTCCGCGACTATGCGGATGTCTGGCTCTGCGAGCCCACAGCCACCGGCTATCGGTGGCTGCGAGGGCCGTCATTGCCCGCACCCCGCATCTACGGGACCTCGGCGGTGATCGGCACCAGGCTCTACGTCTTCGGCGGCGCCGACGGTAATGCACTGGCCGGCGAGCTGTACGATGACGTGCTGATGCTGGACACGGCCCGGCTGGAAGAGGGCTGGCAGGTGCTGGGGCAGATGCCGGGCGCCGGCCGCACGCTCATGACCGCCGCCGCGGTAGGCACGAGGGTGTACCTGTTCGGCGGCTACATGCGGCGGAGAGAGGGCTTCGCCAACTCCCGGGACGCTCTGGTCTTCGACGCCGGCTCCGGGAGCTGGGGCCGCGTGCCTCGCATGCCGTGGGCTCCACGGTGTGCGGATGCTATCGCCGTAGGCGATCAGGCGTATCTGCTGGGCGGATACGTGGAGTGGCGCGGGACGGCGGATGTAGACGAGAGCTTCACCGACCGCATCTTGCGCTTCGACCCGCAGCGGGGCACTTACGCCGATGCCGGTACGCTCCCGATTCCCAACTGCGGGATGACCCCACAGCTTCTGCCCGATAGCCGGATCTTCGTCTGCGGCGGGGAGGACGAGAAGAAGCACCGCACAGACCTGACGGCCATCGGCACTTTGCAGTAGCGGGCCGTGGCATCCGCAGGCAGGAGTGTGATCGCAGTGCCCAGGTGTCTTGCGCTGCTGGGCGCCCTGTTGCTCTGGGCGGGGCCTGCGTGTCTTGCTGAGGACCTGCACCGAATCACGTTCGATGGCCCGGCGACGGAGGCTCTGTTCGTCAACACCTGGGGCGACAAGCCGGTTGAGGTGCTCGCCAATGGGGCCGAGGCCGAAAGCGGCCGCGATGGGGCCGGCGGGCGCCTCAGACTGCAATTCGGGGAGGACGCGGCCAACAACCTGTCCTACTGGACACTGGACTTTCCCGAGCCGGTGCCCATCGTGCCCCAGATGGAGGAGATCGGCTTCTGGGTCAAGGCCAACGTGCCGGTGAGCATCAAGATACCCATCACTCCCTTCGGGTTCATCTACCACGGCCCGACGGTGCGGCCCTCGGAGGACTGGCAGGAGGTCAAAGTCGCGGGCGCCTATGCGGAGCTGAAGGCTTGGTGCGCCAGAGGCGAGCAGGACGCCGACTTCGGTCTGGTGCCGGGCGTGATTGTCGCCATCGGGGGCACGAAGGGCGCGTTGGCGGATGTGGCGGTGGACGACGTGGCGATCACCGGGGCCGAGGGCGCCGTCGCCGCCGCGGCCCGGGAGCTTCAGCAGCGCCGGTATCGCCGCGTCGGTGTGAGCGTCGTCACTCTCCCCTGGAGCGAGGAGGGCCGCAGCCTGCAGATGGTGCTGGACCGCCTGGACGAAGCGGCCCAGGCCGGCTCGGACATCGTCTGCCTGCCCATGGAGTGCGTCGAGACCGAGGGCGAGGCCATCCCGGGTCCGCTGAGCGAGGCCATCGCCGCCAGGGCCGCCGAGCACCGGATGTACGTGATCGGCAATCTGCGCGAGGTCGACGGCGACAGGCGGTATGTGACCTCCTTCCTGTGCGACCGGGCCGGGCAGATCGTGGGCAAGTACCGCAAGTCCCACAGGATGCCGGATGAGGACATGGACCTGGGAGACGACCTGCCGGTGTTCAAGACGGACTTTGCGACCATCGCCATGCGCATCGGCTCGGATCGGTACTTCGCCGACATCGACCACGTCTACACCGCCAAAGGCGCGCGGATGATCTTCTGGAGCCAGCAGCCGGAGCCGGTGGAGGACGAGTACCTCCAGGACATGCCCGCTGCCGGGCGCGCCGTGGACTACAACGTCTTCATCGCCTGCGCCAGGTATTCGTTCGACGCCCCCGGCTGGATCACCAACATGTTCCCGCCCTACCGCGGCTGCCCGATAGGGCGGTCATATGTCATCAACCGCGAGGGACAGCGGGTCGCGGCCACCACGCGCAAGGGCTCGGTGGCCACCGCCGTGATCGCCTTCCCGGAGCTGCAGGGCAATGGGCGCGGCGCCCACCCTTCGCCGGCCTTCTCCGTCCTCACCGAGCCGGTAAGCATGCCCGAACCCCGCGAATGGGCCAAGCGCAGGATCCGCGTCACGGCCATCGAAAACCACGTGGGCATCGAGGACCTGCTGGCCAGGCTGGACGAGGCGGGGCAGATGGGCAGCGACATCGTCTGCACCTACGAGTTCGTCTGGATCAGCGGGGGCTCGGCAGAGCACGTTGCAGCCCAGACCGCCAGAGCCAAGGAGAACCTACGGCGGATCGCCGAGAAGGCCGGGCAGTGGAATATGTACGTGCTGGTGGCCGGCGTGGTGGACCGCCTGGAGCGCAATGAGGCCATCGTGTACGGGCGCGATGGGGAAGAGGTGGGGAGGTACTTCAAGGTCATCCAGACCCATGACGAGCAGGTCTGTGGCGACGAGACGCCGATCATCGAGACGGATTTCGGGCGTATCGGGGTGCGGATCTGCGCCGACGAGGCCCTCGTCGAGCTGGACCGCAGCTACGGGGTGAAGGGCGCGGACATCATCTTCACCCCCACCCAGAGCTGGGGGCCGGACGCCCTCTACCGGAACCTGCGCGACATCTCGCGCTGCATGGATGCTCAGGTGTTCCACGTCCAGGCCACCCATTCGTGCACCGAGGCGATGCACCGGAGCGTGATCATCGAGCCCACAGGCGTTCCGGTCGCCCGTACGCAGTACCGCAGCAATGGCCTGGTGACCGCCGTCATCGACCTGGATCGAGACCGGCCCCGGCGGTATGTACGCAGTTTCAGGCCTCACACTCCGGCGGGCTACCTCCCGGAGTATCAGCCCACGGAGCTGCCGGAGGAGCGCAACGATCTGAAAGAGACGATCCTTCTGCAACGCCGTCCCGATCTGTACCAGGTCCTGGCACCCAAGACGCCGTAGATCGAGCTTCTCCGGCCCCCGCCCGGCCGGACCGTCGCCGTTGACGCCGTTAGCCGTTGACTCGGGACTCGCGACCCGCCGACTCGCGACTCCCCAAAGGACGCCGCCTATGCCAACGATACGCGTTGCCTGCCAGACGTACACCTGGGAGATGCAGGGAGATCGGTGGCGGGGGAAGGTCACCGACATCCTGGATTGGATCGCCGCCGCCGGCTACGCGGGGATCGAGATCACCTGCAACATGATCGGGGAGTTCGCGAAGCGTCCTGACGACTTCATCGCGGAGCTGCAGGACCGAAGCCTCGCGCTGGCCTGCTTCGCCTACTCCAGCCCCAGCGGGTTCACGGAATCGGGGAGCCGGAGCGCGGACCTGGAGGGCGCCCTGGAGGCCATCGAGTTTGTCCGCCAGTTCCCGGAGCCGCGCCTGGGGCTCGGAGGAGCGGCCAGTTTCTCGCGCGAGCACGCAAGGGCGAAGCTGGATGTCGCGATCTCCCTGTACAGTGAGATCGGCAGGGCGGCGAGGGCTGCCGGCGTCTCGGCCAACGTGCACCCCCATTCGCACCACGGCTCGCTCCTGGAGACGGCCGAGGAGTACGACTACCTGCTTTCGCAACTGGACCCCGACTGCGTCAGCTTTGGCCCCGACACCGGGCACATTGTCCGCGGCGGTCAGGACCTGATGGGATGCCTGTCCGGCCAGCTCGACCGCATCACCCACCTGCATCTGAAGGACGCCGACGCCAATCGCGACTGGCGGCCACTGGGCGAGGGCCTGTGCGACTTCCCCGGAGTGCTTGCGCTGCTCCAGTCCTCGGGGTACGCGGGTTGGCTGGTGGCCGAGGAGGAGTCGGCGGAAGCAGCGGCCGACGGAGTGGGGGCGATCCGAAGGAACCGAGAGTACCTGAGGGGGCTGGGGTGCTGAGGGGGAGCGATGGGGGAACGGCAGAAGGCGAACGGCTCACCACGGAGACACGGAGAGCACAGAGTTCCACGGAGAGCGGCCGGCGGCGGAACACAGACAACGACGGAGAACGACTGCTGGTGCCTGAGTGCCTGGGCACGGCCGGCAAGCTACTCGTGGAGATAGGCCCAGTCACCGAGCCGCTCCAGTGAGCCCCCGTAGCCATGCTCGGGGTAGTCGCGGAGCGGGAAGTACATGAACTCGTCCCAGTTGATGCCACCCGATGGGGTCTGCACTGTGAGGACCCAGGGGTTGCTGCCGTAGCCCCACTTCTCGGGATCGTCCTTCTTCCGGTACTCGTACTCCGGGCACGCCCTCATGCCCGTCCCGGGCACGGCGGGCAGGTACTTCGGCACCAGCTCCTGGAGCTTGTCCGGCGGCTCCCCGCGGTCGGCCGCGTAGGCCTCGATCGCCTCCACCAGCGGCCGGCTGCGCTCCCCAAGGCGTGCGAAGGCGTTCATGCGCAGTCCATTGCCAAGGTGGTTTCCGGCCCAGGACGCGGCGATGAGCAAGATGGAGGCCACAAGCACGGGGCAGGAGTAACGGCGCGTGCTCCTCACTGCCGATAGCACGGCCAAGAACGGGATCGCGACCAGCGCGAGCAGTACCACGGGCACGAAGAGCATCCCGACCCACAACCAGGCATCAGAGCCATAGCGGCTAACGGCCGCAGCCTCGAAGGCCGGGAGCGCGAACAGCGGCCCCAACGCGGACAGACAGAAGATCAGCCAGATGACCAGGTCTTCTTTCGCCCCGGCGTCCCTGACCTGCATGTCCCCTTCTCCGCCCTTCCTCCCGCCGCTCTCCTTCGTTCTCCGTGGAACTCCGTGGAACTCCGTGCTCTCCGTGCTCTCCGTGTCCCCGTGTCTCCGTGTCTCCGTGGTCAGAGGTTGGCCGTCCGCCGTTCTCAGCCGTTCTCCTTCGTTATCCGTGTCTCTGGGGTCGGCCGGTCGCCCCTCTTGCCGTTCTCCGTGGAACTCCGTGCTCTCCGTGTCTCCGTGGTGAGATGTTGGCCGTCCGCCGTTCTCAGCCGTTCTCCTCCGTGGCTCCCTACCTCACCATCCGCCCGAAGTCGTCGCCCCTCTCGTCGCCCTCCAGGTACTTGCGCACATCCCCGTCATCCAGGGCCCGCTTCATCGCGGCGAAGGCCCCGTCCGCGGCGGCCAGGAAGGCGGCCACGTCCTGCTCGCTGTGCTCGTAGCAGATGTAGTTCACGGTGATACCGAAGATGCCGCCGCGCAGCATCTCCTGGATGTAGAGCGTGACAAGGGGCTTGAGCAGCTCCGGCGGGCAGACGAAGTGTGGGTGCGTCACCGGTGGCAGGCCGTCGCAGGTGGCGGGCAGGCCGTGTTTGGCCGCCAGCTCGTTGAAGCCCGTCTGCAGCAGGGCGCCGATGTGCCAGATGCGGCTGAGGGCGTCTTTGTCCCGCAGCTCGCGGATGGTGGCGATTGCTGCGGCCATCCCCGCCGCGTCGCTGTAATACGTGCTGCTGATGAACATGCTTGCCGCGTCCTGCATGACCTTGCGCTTGCCGCACACCGCCGCGATGGGGTGGCCATTGCTCATGGCCTTGCCGAAGGTGGCCAGATCCGGGGTTACCCCATAGCGCTCCTGAGCGCCTCCCATGGCCAGGCGAAAGCCTGTGATGACCTCATCGAAGATCAGTACCGCGCCGTGCTCGTCGGCCAATTGCCGGACCGCCTCCAGAAAGCCCGGCTGTGGAGTATCGGTGCGCGAGGCCTCCATGATGATGGCCGCGATCTGGCCGGGGTTGGCTTCCAGCACCGCCCGTAGCGAATCTGCATTGTTGTACTCGAAGGGGATCGCGGTGCCCTCGAGGGCCTTCGGTACACCGCGGATGTCCAGGCCGGGCAGGAGGTGCGAGTTGAGTGTGTCGCCGCCGGAGAGGTTGGCGGCCAGGTACCAGTCGTGCCATCCGTGGTAGCCGCAGAAGGCCACCCTGTCGCGGCCCGTGTGCCCGCGGGCGATGCGTATGGCCATCTCGTCCGCAGTACCCCCGGCCTTGCAGAAGCGCACCATCTCGGCGCAGGGCACCGTCTCGATCAGCAGGTCCGCCAGCTCCACCTCCAGAGGGTGGTTGACAGGCAGGGCACTGCCCTTGCGCAGTTGCGCGATGACCGCTTCGGTCACCGGCGCGTAGGCGTGGCCGAGGATCACCGGGCCGACGCCGCAGAGGAAGTCGATGTACTCGTTCCCGTCCAGGTCCCACACGCGAGTGCCCTTGGCGTGGGTGACAAAGGGAGGGAAGATTCCCGGTGCGAAGCGTTCGGGACGGCGGCTGAAAAGCTGAGTCCCACCGGGAATGACCTCCATGGCATGGCGGTACAGCTCCAGCGAGCGCGAGATGTCGGGCAGGTCCATGGGTTACCCTCTGGGTGTCTGTGCATGGGATGTCGCGGTGATACGGCCTCCACGGCGAACGGCGGCCCCGGTCAGCGGACGGTCAGTGCTTTGCGGCGATCCGGGTGCGCCGCACGATGCGGGCTTGGAGGCCCGCGGGCACGGTGGTTTTGGCCACTGCGTGCAAAGGGCCTGCGAGCTGCCCGGCGGACGACATACGGCAACCGCCGGCGGCGGCCTCAGTCCGCCTCGCGTAGCGCCACGTCATCGAAGAGCACCGTGCCCTTGCCCTTGAGCTGCAGGACGCAGTACGCGGAGCCGGCCGAGCCCACTTGCGGGGTGAAGCGCAGGCTCACCTGCTGCCACTGGCCCGAGCCCTCGGTCCACGGCAGGATGCCGCTGAACCACCTGCCGCCTGTGGTCCATTCCACATAGATCCGGAACTGCACTCCGGGCTCGGAGGTCTTTGCCCAGGCGCTCAGCTCGTAGGTCTTGCCCGCCTGCACGTCGATGCGGTGCTGTATGCACAGGGGGGCGAAGTCCTCGTAACCACTGGTGATGCGCAGAGCGCGCTCACCGGTACGGGCCTCGCCCACCGGGCTGTCGGCGACGAACGAGGACTGCGACGGCCAGCGGTCGGGCAGATTGTCGCCATCGGCGTCCAGCTCGAATCCGGGGTTGGCCAGCAGATTGCCCTCCTCGTACAGGTCCACGCTGGAGAGCTCAACCCTTGGCGTCTGCCATTCGGCCGAGAAGTCCTTGCGCACGTCCCGGAGGTCGGCGTCGTCCGACAGTACCGCCACACCGTACCCGGCCAGCTCCAGCGAGAAGCGGCCGTCGCGGACGGAAACCTCCTGACCCTCGAACAGGCGGCGCAGGCTCGCGGCGCTCACGGCCGGAGCCGAGATGCCGGCGGTGACGGGCTCGGGGCTCTCGTTGACCACAAGGATGAAGTGACGGCCGTTGTGCCGCTTGTGCAGGAGCTTGATCTCGTCCGCGCCGGCCTCAAGCTGTGCGGCCCCGTCCTGGGCGAACACACGCTCGGCCAGCACATCGTGCAGCACGGCCAGCTCGCTGGTGAGGCTCTTGAGCTCCGAGAAGAACACCGAGGGCTTCCTCGTGTAACTGGTGCCCCAGTACAGCACGCCGTTGGCGCCGTTGACGATGGCGTCGTAGGCCATGAAGCGCGACTGCTCGAAGGTGGGCAATACCGCGTCGCTGTGCTCCTCGGGCGTCCTGGAGAGCTCCTTCCAGCCGAAGCCCTGCAGGACCATGAAGATCGGCTTCTCCCCGTTGACGGCCTCGATGTTCTTGAGCGTCTCATCGCGAACCACGCTGATGGCCGGGTTGGGCAGGTTCGACTGGCGCTGAGGCTCGGGCACCGGGTAGATGTCGGCACCGCCGATGTCCGTGGCGCGGTTGAAGTAGGCCAGAGTGGAGACGAGATTGCGCGGCGCATGGTTGGTCCAGATCGGGCGCTGCTGGTCCAGGGCGCGCAGGTACCGGTAGCCGTCGTAGAGGCCTTCGGCGTCCTGTGAGCCCCAGGCCGGCTCATCGATGCTCTCCCAGCACAGGAGCGCCGGGTGCCCGCCGATACGTGCGGCATAGTCGGCCAGCTTCTCCTTGCGCGCGTCTGCATCCGTGGACAGGTCGAGCGTGTGGCTCAGCGGGAGCCAGGCTTTCACCCCGTACTCGCTGAGCTTATCGAGGATCGGGATCGCCGCAGGCGGCGAGACCTGATGGATGTTGACCAGGTTGAAGCCGGCCTCGACGTAGCCCGCGAGCGTCTTCTCCGTGGCAGGGCTCTCGTAGATGCCGATGGGGAAGAACGGCCTGCCCTCCACCAGCAGCATGTTGTCGTCCCGCACCGTCACCGCTCGGTCGCCCACCGCCGCGTCGCGAAGCTGGGAGAAGCGGAGAGTGTCGCTGACGAGGTCCTCGCCGTCCGGGCCCTGCAGGGTCGCGACGATCTCGTAGTCGCCGAGGGGTAGGGCTGAGGTGTCAAAGCCAAACCTGCCGCCGGTGGCCTCGGGGGACAGCGCGGTCTCCGCCAGGACCTCCGTGGAGCCCTCGCGGCGCATAGCGCCCCGCACCTGGCACCTGGCGGCGAGGTCCGCCGCCGCGTGGATGGTGTAAGTCACCGTGACGTCGTCGCGATAGAACGACTTGAAGACCATGAAGTCGGCCAGTGCGGTGACGTCGACGGTGACGCCCTCGGCACGGCGCAGGCGCCCGGCGGCGTCGGTGGCGGTGAGCGTCAACTCGTGTCTTCCCTGCTCGAAGAGCTGGTAGACGGGTTCGGCCTCCGCCGCGGCTCCGGCGGCGAGGGGGATGGTGGGCACCTTGGTGCCGCGGGCCGCCTCCTGCGGAGGCTTGACTTCCAGGACCAGGTCCACGGCGCACGTGTCGCCCGTCTGGTTGGTGAGTCTGCAGGTTGCCGAGTTGTGGCCGATCGCTCCCCGGCCCCACGAGGTGACCGCCATCTGGAGCATGAACGGTGTGAGGTCAGAGCCGATCTGCACCGTGCCGAAGTTCTGCGGAGTCGCAAAGCCTCCGCCCGTAGGCGACCAGGAGGACAACTCGCCATCCGCGGCGCGGTGGCGGCAGACGTTGAGCCCCCAGGTGCCGCTCACATCCGGCGACAGTCTCAGGATCGCGAAGGGCAGACGGACTTCGGCGGCCCAGTAGTCCGGGCCCAAAGAGGTCTTCACCGTCCATGGAGCGTTCCATCCGGGGTCTGCCCCCACGGCGTCGCCGGCCTCATCGAACTGCACGCCGGCGGCGTTGAAAGCGAAGTGCAGGAAGGTGAAACGGTCCCGCGCGGCGTCGATGAGGATCTCAATGGCATCGTCATTGTAGACCGCGCCATCGCGAGTCGTGGCCGCTGTCCGGATCTCCGCCGGGTTTGGCTCAAGGGCCATGATGGCGATGTACAGGGCGTCGGCGTCCGAGGCGATCCACGCCCGGGTCTGTGCGGCGGCCGGGGTGTTGCGGTCGAGGACGGAGAAATCGGTCATCGAAGGCTGCTCTTGCCAGCAGTCCTCCTCGAGGCGACCGTCAATGGTGGGGGACTCTGTCGGGCGGACGGCGGTTGCCTCGGGGGCGGCGCAGCCGACGGCCATCGCGCCGGCCAGCAACACGGGGATGAGGAAGCGGTACATGGCAGCTCCTTGTGCAGGAAATGCGCCCGTGGCCCAATCCATCGGGCACGGACACGAGTGGCAGGATGGTAGCATTCGTTTTCCCACCCCAGGAGTCCTCCGTCACCGCTCAGCCGGGCGGTGAGGCGAGCCCGCCGGCCGCGGCGGCGAGGCCGTCGTCACGGGCTGGCGAGCACCGGGTTTGCCCTGTCTTGAAGTCGCTGGTATAATCCTCTGCGCAGCCGATCGACACGGCGCAGAAGGGGTCAGCCATCCCATGAGGGTTCGCGACTTGGCGCAACGAAACGAGGTGGCCGTCCACCCGGGAGACCCGGCCGGTGCCGCGGCGGCATCGCTGGTGCAAAGCGGCCTGCGGGCGGTTCCCGTGGTGGATGAGACGGGCCAACTGGTGGGCATGCTGCGGGATGTGGACGTGCTGCGGCTGCTACTGCCCGACTATCTGGGCGATCTCACGGATCTGAGCTTCCTGCCACCCGACCTGGACCTTGGATCCTGCAACTTCGCCGACGCCTGCGGCGCGCTGGTGAGCGATGCTCTGAGGATCGATGACACGTGCGCGGTGGACGGTAACGAGCCGGTCCTGGAGGCCGTGCGGATCATGTCCGCCCTCGCCCTGCCGGTACTCCCGGTGGTGGACGAGGCGAGGCCGACGGGAGTCATCACCTCGGAGACATTACTGCGTCGAATCGCGGAGACTTCCGCCGGACTTGAGGCCCCCTAGTGAGCGCTGACGAACTGATCATCCTTGGTGTCGGCGCCGCCATACTCGGCGCCGCCCTGTACAGACTGCGTCTGGGTACCTTCCTGGCCATCGCCTACCCCCTGGGGGCGATGGCCATGTACATCGCCCTGCGTGGGACGGTGATGACCGCCGAGCAGGCCCTGACCACGACAGTCTTCTTCACCGCCTACGGCCTGATCGCCTCGGAGCGGCTGCATAAGACCACCGTCGCGCTGGTCGGGGCGGTTGCCATGCTGCTGCTCGGGCTGGTCACACAGGAAGAGGCCCTGCACGGCCGCGGCGAGGTCGGCGGCGTCGACTGGAACACCATCTTCCTGCTGATCGGCATGATGGTGATCGTCAACATCATGCGCCAGACCGGGGTCTTCGAGTGGGTCGCGATCAAGTCGGCCAAGCTCGGACGTGGCGAGCCCGTGACCATCATGATCCTGATCTCGGTGGCCACGGCGCTCCTGTCCGCGCTGCTTGACAACGTCACCACGGTGCTGCTTACCGTGCCTGCGTCCCTGCTCATCTGCCGGGCCCTCAATATCACCCCTGTCCCGATGATCATGTGCGTCATCCTGTCCTCCAACATCGGCGGCACCGCCACGCTCATCGGCGACCCCCCGAACATCATCATCGGGTCCACCGCGCAGATCTCGTTCCTGGACTTCCTGAATGTGAACACCCCCGTCGTCCTGGTGGTCTTCGCCGTCTTCCTGGTCACCGTGAAGCTGTTCATGCCCGGGCGCGTCCATGTCACCGAGGAGCAGCGCCGCAACATCGAGCAGTTCGACGAGACCCAGGCCATCACCGACAAGCGCCTGCTACGCCGCTCGCTGGTGGTGTTCGGCGTCACGCTGGCCGGGTTCACACTGCACAGTGTGCTGCACCTGGAGATGGCGACGGTGGCCCTGACGGGCGCGGCCTTGATGGTCCTGATGTACCGGCCCGGCCCGGAGGAGGCTCTGCGTGAGGTGGAGTGGCCCACCATCTTCTTCTTCATCGGCCTGTTCGTGATGGTCAGTGCTCTGGTGAAGGTGGGCGCCGTGGCGATCATGGGCAACGCCCTGCTGGCAATCACGGCGGGAAATGTGGTCGCAAGCACGATGCTGGTTCTGTGGTTCTCGGCCATCGGCTCCGCCGTCATCGGCAATGTGCCCTTCACGGCCACGATGACCGCGCTGATCCACAGCATGGCCGCCGCCATGCACCCGGAGGCCGGGGTCATCGAGGCCGCGCACGCTCCGGATGTCTATCCCCTGTGGTGGGCGCTGTCTCTAGGCGCCTGCCTGGGCGGCAACCTCACCCTGGTGGGGGCCGCCGCCAACCTCGTCGGTACCGGCATCTCGGCCCGCGCCAAGCACCCGATCTCCTTTGTGAGGTTCATGAAGTACGGCGTCCCCATCACCCTGCAGGGACTGATACTCTCGGCCCTCTACCTGTGGCTGAGGTTCTTGCGATGATTGGCGCCGGCGTCGATGTGGGCTCGATCACAGCCAAGGCCGCCGTGTACGATTCCGAGAGCGCCCGCATCGTCGGCCGCTCGCGCCAGCTCACCGGTTGGCGCCCGCGGGAAGCGGGCAATGCCGTCCTCCTGGACGCCGTGGACGACGCCGGGCTCACGGTGGACGACGTCGTCCGCGTCGTCGGGACCGGCTACGGGCGGGTCTCGCTGCCCTTCGTCGATGAGACCGTGACGGAGATCTCCTGTCACGCCAGGGGCGCCCACTTCCTGCATCCCGGTGTGGGCACGGTCATCGATATCGGGGGCCAGGACAGCAAGGTGGTAGCCGTCGATCCTTCGGGGCTTCCTGTGGACTTCGCCATGAACGACCGCTGCGCCGCGGGTACGGGGCGGTTCTTCCAGGTCATGGCCGAGGCCCTCGGTGTGGAGCTCGAAGAGCTCGGCGAGCTCGCTCTCTCGGCCCACGCTCCCGTGACCATCAGCAGTGTGTGCACCGTCTTCGCCGAATCGGAGATTGTCGGCCTCATTGCCCAGGGCGTCCGTCGCACCGACATCGCCGCGGGCATCTGTGGTTCCGTGGCCAAGAGAGTGGCGAACCTGGTCGCCCGAGTCGGCGCCAGGCCGGCACTCGTCCTCACAGGAGGCGTGGCCCACAACGTCGGAGTTCTCCAGGCACTCAGCGAGGCGGTGGGCATGCCCATCACCGTCGCCTCCGACCCGCAACTGGTGGGCGCCATCGGGGCAGCGATCATCGCCGCGGAAAGGGCGCAAGCAAGTGCATAGACCTCTCTTTGCGATCCTGGGCTGTGCATTGCTTGCCCTCAGTCTCGGCGCATGCTCCATCGCCCAGGAGGAACCGCTGCAGCCGGCTGCGGCCAAGCAGCTCACCACCGAGGCCAAAGACCTGTGGCGCGATGGACAGCTTTCCCAGGCCACGGCCAAGCTCGAGGCCGCTCTGGAGGCCGAGCCGGACTATACCCCCGCGCACCAACTGCTGGCCGTGGTCCTCCAACAGCAGGGGAACCTCGACGACGCGGTCGAGCACTACTGGGCGGTGCAGCGCGCGTCCTTTCCGGCTCTGAGCCCGGAGGCCACCGAAGACGAGACCAGACTCCGGGAACTCCTCGTACAGAGCGAGGGGCTGCTGTGCCTGCTGACGAACAAGGAACGCATGGAACGCAAGCTGCAGCCCTATCTCCCCGACCCGATCCTGGCCGTCATCGCCCGGCAACACAGCGATGAGATGCGCGATCTTGACTACTTCTCTCACGACTCGCCGGTCGAGGGCTACCGCACCATCAAGGACCGGTTCCTGCGAGTGTTCGAGCGCCCCAGGAGCTACTCCATCGGCGAGAACATCGCCTGCAAGTACGGCCGCGGCATCTACAGCCTCAACGCCGACAACATCCATGACACGCACCAGGGATGGATGGATAGCCCCGGGCATCGCGCCAATATCCTCAGCGACGGCTTCGAGAAGATAGGGATTGGTGTGGCGGCCAACGACAACGGCGACTACTGGGCAACGCAGTTCTTCGCCAGGTACTAGGACGACAGTCGCGAGTCACGAGTCGGCGAGTCGCGAGTCAACGGCGGGAGCGGCCACGGCGTCAGCGGCTACGGCGTCAGCGGCGTGAACGGCGGGAGCTACGGCGTCTACGGACAGGGGTGGAGCTGCGCTGCGCTACAGCGCCCGTACGCGGCCCCACACCGGACCACTTCGCCCGAAAGGCATCACATCGATGGAGCAGGATATCAGGCAGGTGCTCCTGGAGAGCGCCGAGCTCAAGCGTCGCATGGCCGATGAGCTGGTAGATGACATCCGGGCGGCCGGCGAGATGCTGACCCGGGCCATGCTGGCCGGAGGTACCGTGGCGCTCTGTGGCAACGGCGGCAGCGCCGCCGACGCCCAGCATCTCTCCGGCGAACTGGTGGGCCGCTTCCTGCTGGAGCGCCCCGGCTACGCCGCCATCGCCTTGACCACGGACACCTCGATCCTCACAGCCATCGGCAATGACTACAGCTTCGAGGACATCTACGCCCGCCAGGTGGAGGCTTTGCTGCGCCCCGGAGATGTGCTTGTCGCCTTCAGTACCAGTGGGAATGCCTGCAACTGCGTGCGGGCCGTGGAGAAGGCCGCCGAGAAGTCGGTCCTGACACTGGCGCTCACCGGAGCCGGCGGCGGCAGGCTCGGCGAACTGTGCGACCTGACCATCCGCGTGCCCCACCAGACCACCGCGCGGGTCCAGGAGGCCCACATCACCATCGGCCACATTCTCTGCGGCCTGGTGGAGCGCGCGTTGGTTGAGGCGGGCAGATAGGGGCCATGGACCGTGCTACCTGCGCGCTGGGCGTGGACGTGGGGGGCACCAGAGTCTCAGCAGCGCTGGTGGACGCCGCAGGCCGCTGCCTGGAGCTGCAACGTCGGCCGACGCCGAGGCTGGACGGTGCCGAGGCAACGTTGGCGCTGATCGCCGAGATGCTCGACGTGATCCTGGCGGCGACTGCGCTTCGTCCGGTGGGCATCGGGATCGGTTTCGGCGGACCGGTGGACCACGGCGCCCGGCGAATCCGACGCTCGCACCACGCCCCCGGCTGGGCCGACGTGGACCCCGGTGCCATCCTCGGGCCGCGCTTTGGCCTCCCTGTGTGGCTCGAGAACGATGCCAATGCGGCCGGCCTGGGCGAGCTGCTCTTCGGTGCCGCCAAAGGTGCCGCCGCCTGCCTCTATGTCAACATCGGCACGGGTGTGGGCGGCGCGGTTCTCGTGGACGGGGCGATCCACCACGGGGCCCACTGCAATGCCGGGGAGTTCGGGCACATGGTCCTGGACCCGACGGGGCCGGACTGCCCGTGCGGCAAGCGAGGTTGCGTGGAGGCCCTCTGTAGCGGCGATGCCATCGGACGCATGGCCCGCCAACGCTGGGGCGACCGCCCCGGAGAGCCGCCGGCGGGGAAGGACGTGGGCGCCCTGGCCGCGTCGGGCGACCCTTGGGCTCTGGCGATCGTGGGCGAAGCCGCCGAGCACATGGGGCGCGCCCTGGCCATTGCCTGTAACCTGCTGGACCCGGAGATCGTCGTGCTCGGCGGCGGGGTGTCCGAGATCGGCGAGGCCTACATGCGGCCGGTCCGGGAGGCCTTCGGGCGCTATGCCATGCCGGTGCCCGCCGAGAGCACACGGGTGGTGGGTGCGTCCCTCGGCTACGATGCCGGCGTCGTCGGAGCCGCCGCAGTGGCGCTGCTGTCCGCAATCGAGTCGTAGGTCACCCTTGCGTCGATCGTCGTTCCCGCCCCGGACGTCACATTTCCGGGTGACAGAGCGATCCCTCTGGATCGCCGTCTCTCACACGCTGCCTCAAACAGGAGGCCCTCACGCATGAAGCGCCTGGACGCCGGCGGTCTGAATGTCTACATGGATCCCGAAGCGCTGCATCTGTCCTTTGTCGACACCCCCGGCGCGGTGTTCCAGCGCCCGGAGTACTCGGTACGCACCTTCGAGAAGCTCGCCCCGATCCTCGAGGACCCCGGCAGCGTGACCGGTCACGAGCAGGAGATCGTCTACTTCATGTTCCGCAACCTGGGGCTGAAGGGCAATGAGGACCTGCTGAAGACCTACAGCCTCCGCTACGATATGAGTCTGTTCCGCCAGCACCTGTTTGGCCAGGAGCTGATGAAGACCTCCGGCCACTACCACCCGCCTATCTGGAAGGGTGGTTGCTCCTATCCCGAGGTGTATGAGGTCGCCCACGGCAGGGCCATCTTCCTCATGCAGGAAGTGGATGATATGAACGCCGGGCCCGATGATGTGGAGGTCAGAAGCTGCATCGCGCTGGAATGCGAGGAGGGCCAGAAGGCCCTCATGCCCGCGAACTTCGGGCATGTGACCATCAACCCCGACCCGGACAACGTCCTGGTGACGACCAACTGGGTCTGCTCGGATTTCGCCTCTGTCTACGGCGGCGCCGAGCGCTGCCGGGGCTTCGCCTGGTACCGCACCGAGGACCGCGGGTGGGTGCCCAATCCGCATCTCAAGCGTGAGGTCCCCAGGCTTCGCCATGCGCGCTGCGCCGAGGTACCTGAGCTGGGTCTGGTGGCGTCCAGGGGCCTCTACGAGACCGGCGCGGAGAACCCCGAACTGATGGCCTTCCTCAAGCGTCCACAGGACTTTACCCCGCTGATCTGGGCCGGGATTGAGTTCCAGGACGCCGAGGACGAGCAGTGGAAGCAGGAGTACATCGCCCGTTTCAGCGAGGCATACCCCAGGAGGTGAGTCCCATGAGTGACGTGCCCAGGCTTGCGTTGTCCTTCGACGACGTGCTCTTGGTGCCTCGGAGGTCGGATGTGGTCCCGGTGAACGTCGACGTCTCGACGCAGCTCACCAGGGACATCCGGCTGAACATTCCGCTGCTCAGCGCCGCCATGGATACCGTCACCGAGGCCCCCCTGGCGATCGCACTGGCCAGAGAGGGGGGCATCGGGATCATCCACAAGAACCTCTCCATCGACGAGCAGGTCGTGGAGGTCGACCGCGTCAAGCGCTCGGAGAGCGGCATGATCGTGAACCCCGTGACCCTGTCTCCGGACGCCAAGGTGGGCGAGGCCGAGGAGCTCATGGCCAAGTACCGCATCTCGGGGCTGCCCATCACCGAGGGCAGGAAGCTCGTGGGGATCCTCACCAACCGCGACCTGCGGTTCGAGACCGACATGGACAAGCCTGTGCGTGAGGCCATGACCTCCGAGCATCTCGTCACCACCGGTGAGGGCACAACCCTGGACGAGGCCAAGGCGATCCTGCACACCCATCGCATTGAGAAACTCCCTGTGGTCGATGGGGAGTTCTACCTCCTGGGCCTGATCACCATCAAGGACATCGAGAAGGTCGCCAAGTACCCCACGGCCTGCAAGGACGCCCTGGGACGCCTGCGGGTCGGAGCCGCGGTGGGCGTGGGGAGTGACGGGAAGGATAGGGCCGCGGCGCTGGTGGCCACAGGGGTCGACGTCCTGGTGGTGGACGCCGCGCACGGTCACTCCGAGAACGTCATCGGCATGGTCTCCGCCCTCAAGGAGGCTTTCCCCGAGACGTCGGTCATTGGCGGCAACATCGCCACGGCCCAGGGTTGTCGCGACCTGATCGCCGCCGGCGCCGACGCGGTCAAGGTCGGTCTCGGCCCGGGCTCCAGTTGCACAACCCGCGTCGTGTCGGGTTCAGGAGTGCCCCAGATCACCGCCATCGCCGATGCCGCCGAAGTTGCCCGCGAGCATGGCGTGCCCATCATCGCCGACGGTGGCGTGAAGTTCTCCGGCGACATCACCAAGGCCATCGCCGCCGGTGCCGACTGCGTCATGATCGGCGCCTTGTTCGCAGGCACCGAGGAAGGCCCCGGTGAGACGGTCCTCTTCCGTGGGCGCACCTACAAGGTCTACCGCGGAATGGGGTCGCTGGGCGCCATGCGCGACCGCAGCACGACCCGCGACCGCTACCAGCAGGAGGGCGTTGCCACCGAGAAACTCGTCCCCGAGGGCCTCGAGGGACGGGTACCCTACAAGGGCCCGCTCTCGGCGGTAGTTCTCCAGCTCGTGGGCGGGCTACGCTCGGGCATGGGCTACTGCGGCGCCCACAGCATCGAGCAGCTCAAGACAGAGGCCGAGTTCTATCGCATCAGCGCCGCCGGACTGCGCGAAAGCCATCCGCACGACATCATCATCACCGAGGAAGCCCCCAACTACCAGACGTCCCAGGACCAGTAGAGCCTCGGGGGCGGGCGCGGACGGCCGACTCTGGGCCAACCGCTGCGTAGAGACGGGAAGTGGAGCCGGGCACTGCAGGGGACGACGTGGTGTGCCTCGGAGCATGTGGCGGGGAGAGAGGCGGCCGGATGGGTTGCCTGTGACCCATCCGGCTCTGGCTGCCTGAGCTTGAGGCTACGGCTGGAGATTGTACCTGCGGGCGGTGTACCCGACCGTCTTGGTCTCGCCCGGCTGTAGCGTCACCTCGAACTGTACCGTGTCGGAGTCGACCCGCGAGAACTCGTCGCTCTGCTTGATGATCGCAAAGTCGCCGGCGATCTCGTCTCTGACCACGACATCCACCGGCATCTTGCGCAGGTTCTTGACCTCGATCTCAACGGCATCGTCCTCGTTGAACAGGACCAGCTTGTCCCGGACGTCAGACCTAGTGTCGATCTTCGTCGCGGAAACGAGCTTGCGCGCCACCGGGAGGTCCGGCACGGTCCCGAGCTTTATGTTCACCGGCTCACGGGGCGCGAGGTACGGAAGGTTGTCTTCGCCCAGGTACACCCCCGGGGCTCCGGGAGCGTAGAGGCGGATCTTGCCGGCCGGCACCGGGCTCTGGGCGAACTGGGCATCCCCCTGGCGCAGCACGCGCATCAGCGCTACCACGCCGGCGCCGTAGCGGGGGGCATCGTACACAAACGAGGCCTGGTAGGGCACGGAGTTCGCGGTGTAGAGGTGAGCCTCAAGGGTCTCGTCGCGCTTCAGCGGGATTGTCAGAAGAAGGCCTCCCGGAAGGGACACCTGCGCGGCCGGGAACTGAATCGGGCTCTTGTTGGTGATCACCAGGCCGGCCTTGATGTCCAGCGTCGCCACGTCGCGGTAGACCACGGCCGAGTATTCCACTCGCCACTCAATGCCCTTGAGCGGGAAACCAACCGTCACCCGTGCGCCGCATCGCTCGTCGGCGGTGACCGTCCAGTGGGCCACACCCGGAGCCTGCGGGACGATGGATAGCTCCGAGACCGTCAGCCGGCCCGCGGCCGCTTCCACGCCGAAGTCCAGGGCATCCAGCGGGATCCCGAGCGTGCCGAAATCGAAGGCCAGATCGTTCTCTCCGGCGGTCAGCTCTATGCGCGTCGTCTGTGTCACGTACGCGTCCTTGCCCGGCTGTAGCCGGACCTGGCTCTCCTGCAGCGAGACTGTTGTCGCCAGATGGTCCGGTCCGTCTCCCAGAGCCGGGAACGCGGCGCAGACCGCCAGCAGGACGAGACCCACGACACAGTGGTGATAGGACATCCGTGCCATCTCCTTGGTCTGTGGTGGCCGCAGGCACCCGCGGCCGTGGCGTCGACTGACCGGCTAGTTCGTCCGACCGACCACCATCACCTCCGCACCCAAAGCCTACTATGCAAAGCAATCGCCGTTTTGACACGCGACTGGGGATGGTCGCGGCCAGGATCGAGCACCTGCAGCGTGTGGAGAGCTACGGCATGGACCGCGTCGAGCTGGTCATCGTCCCTCGGGATGAGGAGCAGGCCGTCCGTGCGCACCTGGAGCGCACGGCACCGGCCCTCAGCGTGCACTGTCCACTCTTCCGCGACAGCGGGCCGGACGGCTATCCCCTACTGGCGGCGGTCTTCGATACCGATCCCGAGCGCTCACAGCGCTCCATCACCCTGATCGAGACCGAGCTGGACCGGGCGGCCCGATGGGGCGCCTCGCATCTGGTGGTCCACCTCCAGCGCGCCGTGGCGGTCCTGGGCGAGACCAATCCGTGCGGATGGACGCCGGAGCGGGCCGTCGAGGCGGCCCTGGAGGTGGGGAAGAGGCTGGCGGCGGCCGCCCGCGGGGCCGGCGTTGAGCTACATCTGGAGAACATGATGGGCCAGCCGCTTCTGTCCCGTCCCGAGCACTACCTGGCCGTGCTCGAGCCCCTCTGCGGCCTTGGTGTCGGCATGTGCTTCGACGTCGGCCACGCCGCACTGGATGCGCACGCCTACGGCTTCGACCTGACTAGGTTCGCCGCCCTCGTCGCGCCACATGTCGGCTCCATCCACCTTTACAACAACCAGATCCACGAGGGCTTTGACTTTGGCACCCTCCGCGAGCAGGGCCGTCTGCGCAAGGTCCCCGTACATCCTGACCAGCTCCCGGGACAACTGTGGATCGACATCCCCGCGGTCCTCGGCGCCATCCTGGATGTCAATCCTCGCGCCCTGGTGACCTTCGAGGTGTACTTCGCTCTGGATACCGATGGCGATGCGACGCGGGCCGGCATGGAGTGGGTGGCCGATCTGTGCCGGCCGTTCTGGGGCCCACAGACCGGCGATTGGGCCCCTGCTCGGTAGAATCGAACATAAGTTCGCAAAGCGGCAATGGGGAAGAGGCCGGCGCGCAGCATACACCCCCGCGTCCGCCGTATTGACAGGCCGCAGGCGCAGGCATATAGTGTGGTTATACACACCCCTGAGGTGAGCAGAATGTACTCCGAGCAGACTATGGACCACTTCCAGAACCCACGGAACATGGGCGAGATTGAGAACCCGGATGCCGTGGGTGATGTGGGCAATCCCACGTGCGGAGACATGATGCGCATCACGCTTTCCATCGATGCCGACACCCAGGTCATCACCGATGTCAAGTTCAAGACCTTCGGATGCGGCGCGGCGATCGCCACCAGCTCCATGGTCACCGAGCTGGTCAAGGGCAAGACGCTTGCGGAGGCGCTCACGATCAGCAACAAGACCGTGGCCAAGGAGCTTGGCGGGCTTCCACCGGTCAAGATGCACTGCTCTGTCCTCGCGGAGCAGGGCATTGCAGCCGCGATGATCGACTACTTCCGCAGACACCCGGAGATGACGCCCCCCGAGGGGCTGATGGAGAAGGCCGCGCGCCTGGAGGAGCTGGACCCACACGGCGACGAGGACGAAGCGTCTGAGGACGAAGGCGCGGGCCACGGCGATGAGAGCTGATCGGAGACAGCGCCGCGAAGAGCGGCAGGCAGAACCGGTCCGAGCCACCCCTTGGGTGGCTCGG
>CAZXDD010000044.1:16415-22912 GCA_964639415.1 uncultured Armatimonadia bacterium | reverse complement strand
CTTCCCCAGCTTCCGGTCGGTTCCCGGATGGCTTCCGGGGATGCTCGGGGGCTACGAGCTGGTCATGCGGGGACGGCGGGCGCGGGGGCTGGCGATCGCGGGCCTGTGCACGGGGATGCAGTTCCTGGCGGGCAATCTGCACATATCGCTGTACGTGCTGATGATGTTTACCGCCTACGCTCTGGCTCGGGCGCTGGGGCTCATCGGCGGCGGCGACGACGGCGAGCACGGCGAGAGGCTGGCGGATCGTCGCGCCCTGCGGCGGGGCGTGCTGGCCGCCGTCGGGGTGCTTGTCCTCGGCGGCATGCTGTCCTGCGGGCAGCTCCTGCCGACCCTCGAGCTCGTGGGGATGAGCAGCCGGGCCGCCGGCGGGAGCTACGAGGAGCTCCTGTACAACGCTTTGCCGTTACCCGTCCTGCTGACCGCCCTGATGCCCGATGTACTGGGCAACCCGGTGGACTACAACGACTGGGGCGCGACTCTGGGCAAGGTCTACCGCGCCTACACCGAGCGCGCGCTGTATGTGGGCCTCCTGCCGGTGCTCCTGCTTCCGGCGGCCTTCATCGGGCGCCGCCGCCAGGCCTGGCTCTGGCTGGCCGTGATAGCCGTGGGTGGCCTCCTGGCCCTGGGAACGCACCTCAATGCCCTGCTGTACTATCTGGTTCCCGCATTCAAGTCCCTCACCGGGATCGGACGCGCCGTGGTGATGGTCTCCACGGGGCTTTCCGTGGGCGGAGCCCTGGGGCTGCACTGCCTGCTGGAGCTGACCGCCTCCCACAAGGACAGGGTGCTGCGCTATCTGTCGGTGGCGGTGCCCGCGCTGGGAGCGCTCGGATTGGCCGGCGGGTTGTGGGCGTGGCTGTACACGGGGCAGTTCGAGGATCAGATCCCCGGTGTGGGAGCCTACACGCTCCTGCAGCTCCTGCGGTTCGGTATCCTGCTGGCGGTGGGCGGCGCAGGATTGTGGCTGCTCACGAGACGGCAGGCCGTGGGCGTCGCCATCGTACTGGCCTGCCTGGCGGCCGACATGTACCTGTTCGTCGACAAGTTCGCCCCCGCCGAGCGCCCGGAGTACCTGCAGGTGCCCTCGGTGGCGGTGGAACGCATGCGCGGTGCCCCCGAGGGCGGCCGCATGCTGTCGCTGGGCAAGGACCCGATCCACCGCATGGCGCCCAACACACCGATGATCGTGGGACTGCAGGACATCCAGGGCTCCGATTCCCTGGAGGTCGGCAGGTACCGCAGGTTGCTCAGGGCGCTGTGCCGCGAGGATGCCGACTTCCCCCAGCCGGACCCCTCGCTTCCCGCAATCGACCTGCTGGGAGTGCGATATGTGCACTCCTCCCAACCCATCGAGTGTGTCGGCAAGCTGGGGTTGGTCTCGGCCGAAGAAGGGTACCTGTACGAGAACTCTCGGGCTCTGCCCCGGGCCTTCTGTCCGGAACGATGGGAGCCGGGAGGGGAGTCCGACGTGGAGCGGGTGGCCGCCGGGGATTTCGACCCGCGGAAGCTGGCCCTGATCGAGGGCGGACCCGCCGGTCGCGGAGCCGCCGCGGAGGTGCACACCAGGCAGCACAATGGCGACAGTCTGGAGCTTTGGGGGAGCTTCGCGCCGGGGCAGGTGATTGTGCTGGCCAACACGTTCTACCCGGGCTGGCGCGCCTATCAGGGGAAGGTGCAGTTGCCGGTGCTGAGGGCCAATCACGCGCTCTCGGCGCTGAAGGCCGAGAGCACACACACCCCCATCCGGGTGGTCTATGCCCCCTCCTGCTTCGCGGTGGGGTGCTTCCTGGCCCTGCTGGCCCTGGGGGCCATCGCGGGTCTGCTCTGCCATTCGCTCTGCGGCCAGCGCGGCGCAGGTGCGGCCGGCCAGGCCGGGGGGCGGGGCTGATGGAGGAGCGGGGACCACGGCGGGAGGGCGGCCAGACGCCGGGCAGGCCCGGGAGGGCGGCGCTGTCGCCTATCCTTGTGCCTGCGCTGCTCTTCCTGGTGGTCCTGGGCCTGCTCATGTCCAGCAACGCGATGTACGGACTGACGTACGATGAGCCGATCTACCAGTCCAAGGCCCTGCAGGCTCTGGAATGGCTCTCACTGGCTGCGACGGCTCCCTCGCTTGCCGTCTCCCCGGAAGCGATCGAGCGCTACTGGAAGGCCACCGACCAGCATCCGGGGTTCTACAAGCTCTTGGTGGCGGCGAGCGCCGTCACACTGGGGAGGCTTGTGCCTCCGGGAGAGGCCACACGGACCGGCACGAACCTGCTCTGCGCCTTGTGTTGTGTGGTGCTGTACCTGTTTGTGTCTCGGCTCTGGGGCCGGGCGGCGGGGCTCTATTCGGCTGGGGCGCTGCTCGCCATGCCCCACGTGTTCGCCGCCTGTCATCTGGCTGCTCTCGACGCCCCGATCATGGCCCTGATGCTGATCGCGCTGGTGGCGAGCCGGCGGGCGGCGGTCCTCGCCGACGGGCGGCCGCGACCGTCGGATCGCCGGGCCTGGGGGGCGGCGGCGCTGGCCGCGGTGCTGTGGGGGCTGGCGCTGGGGACGAAGCTGAACGCGTTCTTCCTCCCCTTCGTCGTATTCCCGTGGGTGCTGGTGTTTGCCCGCCGGGCCTTCTGGCGGCTGGGACTGTGCTATCTGGTGCTGGGCCCGCTGACCTTCCTCGCCACGTGGCCCTGGCTGTGGCACGACACGGCCGCGCGCTTCTCCGAGTACTTCCGTTTCCATCTGAAGCACTGGGAGATCGGGGTTACGTATTTCGGGGAGAACACCACGCTGGCCCCGTGGCACTATCCACTGGTGATGACTCTCATCACGGTCCCTCCCGTGACCCTGGTGCTGGCGTTGGCGGGAGGGGGCAAGTGGTTGGCGATGGTTCGGTGCTGGGCGGCCGACCGGCGCCGGGCGGCTCCGGCGGCCCTCGGGGGCGCGGCCTTCGGGGCGCTCACTCTCGTGATCTGGGCGCTGGTGGTCAACTACGTCCCCAGTTGCCTGCCCAGCACGCCCAAGTACAACGGGGTGCGGCTTTTTCTGCCCGTGTTCCCTCTGCTGGCGATCCTGGCGGCCGTGGGCTTCCAGACCTGTATGGGCGCCCTCCTGACCGGTGCGCGGTCGCTGTTCAAGGCTCCTACGCCGCGATGGCGGGCAATGGCGTTAGGCCTGTTTGTCTCTCTGCTATGGCCGCTTCACGACACCGCACGGTTTACGCCTTTTCACCTTTCGTACTACAATGCCTTCATCGGAGGCCTGCCGGGAGCGGTCCGGGCCGGCATGGAGCCCACCTACTGGGGCGACACGTACCGCAGCGCGTCTCTATGGCTGGCGCAACACGCCGAGGAGGGCCGCACGATCTGGGTGGAGCCCCCGGGCTTTGAGAGCACGGTGCGCCTCTTCGAGCTGGGCCCTCTGCGGCCGGACCTGCGGTTCAGCGCCGGCCCCGAGGCCATCTTGGACGCGGACTATGCGGTAACCCAGAACAAGCCCACGGAGTTCACGCACGTCACCCGGCGGCTGATCGCAACCCGGCGGCCGGTCTATACAGATGGCATTGATGGAGTGCCGCTGGTCTACGTGTTCAAGCTACAGTGAAGATGGAGACGCCGCCGGCCACGTCACCGTTCCGGCCGCCGCGGGTGCCGCCCGCGAGGCAGGCCCGAGCGCCGGCGGCACCGACCGCCGAAGGAGACGCCAGTTGACTTTCTCTCGCCGTCCTGTCGCCCGGATTCGGGCCCTCATCACCGATGTCGATGGTGTGCTCACCGATGGGGGCATGTACTTCGACGGCCATGGGCAGGCGTTGAAGCGCTTCAGCGTCAAGGACGGCTATATCGTGGGCCCCATGCAGAGAAGCGGTGTTTTGATGGCCTGGGTGACGGGGGATGATTCAGACATCACCAGGGCCCGGGCGGCCAAGATGGGAATCGATGAGCTATGCTCAGGCGTTGAGGATAAGGGACAATGCGTGCGGCAGTTACTGGCGCGGCACGGGATCCTGCCTCAGGAGGCCGTCTTCATCGGCGATGATCTCAACGATCTGCCCGCCATGGAGCAGGTTGGGTTCAGTGCCTGCCCCGCCGACGCCTCGGAGCCGGTGCTGCAGCGAGTCGATCTGGTAACCAGTAGAAAGGGAGGAGAAGGGGCCGTGCGCGAGGTCTGCGACCTGATCCTGGAGTGGAACAGGCAGTGGAAGCACGCGGCTCCGTCCGGCTGAATGGACTTCTCGATCTGCATCGTTAGCTACGAGTGCCGGGACAAGCTCCGCCAGTGCCTGGCCAGCATCCGCGCCCACCGTCCGGTGGCGCAGCACGAGGTCATCGTCGTGGACAACGGGTCCAGCGATGGCACCGTGGCCATGCTGCATCAGGAGTTCTACTGGGTCAAGACCATCGCCAACCCCGACAACAGGGGCTTCTCGGTGGCCTGCAACCAGGGGCTGGCTCAGGCGTCGGGTGAGGTGCTCATGATGCTGAACCCCGACACCATCGTGACCCACGGTGCCCTGGATGGTCTGTATCGATTCGTCAGGGAGCGGCCGTGGATCGGCGCCGTGGGCCCGATGCTGGTCACCCCGGAGGGCAGGCCGGAGATGTCCTGCCGGGAGTTCCCCACCCTGATGAACGCCCTGTGGAACCTGACCGGGCTGTCACAGGCCTTCAGCAGCAGCAAGGTGTTCGGCCACTACGAGATGAGCTGGTGGGATCACTCGGAGCCCCGGGCGGTGGACTGGCTCAGTGGGGCGGCGGTCGTGTTCACCGGCGCCGCCTGGGTCAAGGTGGGCGCGCTGGATGAGAGCTACTTCCTGCAGGCCGTGGAGCTGGACTGGCAAAAGCGCCTGTCTCGCAACGGCCTGGAGCGCTGGTACCTGCCCTCCGTGGAGGTCCAGCATCACCCCGGACGGTCATGGGGTGGCGACGAGTCGGGGGAGGTGGTGGCCCTGCACGAAGCGGCCTTCCGGTACTTCCGCAAGCACCACGGCCTGCTGAGCTCTCTGTGTCTGCATGCCCTGGCCTTCCTCACGCTCTCCTTCAGACTCCCCTGGTCGGCGCTGAAGTGGCTTACCGGTCGCGGAGAGCAGAGCCTGCAGGAACTGCGCACTAACTGGGGGATCTACAAGCTTTCCCTGGGTATTCCGGTTCCGCGCTCGGCGCCGCGGGTCGCGAGACCCCGGATCGCGGGCAGCGACAGCAAGTCCGAGGCGTGCTGAGACCGGCGGCAAAGCCCAGGTGGCGCAGCGGACGGCCGCAGGCGAGCCCCCGAAGACCTCTGTACGCCCATAGCGCGTCCGCCAAGAGGCCGAATGCATGGACCTCTCGATTTGCATCGTGAACTGGAACACCCGGGACCTGTTGGCCGAGTGTCTGGAAAGCCTTGATGCCGGGCGGGGTGACCTCCGCCTGCAGGTCATTGTCGTGGATAACGGCTCGGCCGACGGCAGCGCCCAGATGGTTGCCGAGCGCTTCCCGTGGGTGGAGTTGACGGCGAATGAAGACAACCGCTACTACGCGGCCGGCAACAACCAGGCCCTGCGACAGGCCAAAGCGCCGCTCCTGCTGCTGCTCAATAGCGATGTGCGCGTGCCGGCCGGGGGCCTGCAGGACCTGATCACCTGGATGGCGGACAAGCCCGGAGTCGGCGCCGTCGCCCCGCGTCTGGTGTATCCCGACGGCCGCCCGCAGCGCAGTTGCCGCGGCTTCCCCGACCCGAACGCGGTGATCTACGAGATACTGGGCCTCAGCCGGCTCTTTCCGCACTCCCGGCGTTTCGGCAAGTACCGCATGACGTGGTGGTCCCACGACGACGAGCGCCCGGTGGATCAACCCATGGCCTCGGCCTTCCTGCTCAGGTCCGAGGCACTGCACCAGGTGGGGCTGTTTGACGAACGGTTCCCGATGTACTTCAATGACGTGGACCTGTGCCGTCGACTGTGGGACGCCGGCTGGGAGGTCTGGTTCACGCCCTCTGTGAGTTTCGCCCACCACCACGGTGCCAGCACACGTCTCGCCAAACGGAGCATGATCGCCGAGTCGGGCCGCAGCTTCCTTGCCTACTATGAGAAGCATTACGCCGCAAGCACGCCCCGCCTCACCTACGCCCTGGCCACGGGCCTGTTGAGGGCCGCCTACGCCGGTCGCCTGGCGCTGGCGGCACTAGGCGGAACATGACGCCGGCCTGTGGCCGGACTGCACGTCGGAGGCATAGTGATGATCGATCCCAAGCTGCTGGAGATCCTGGCCTGTCCCAAGTGCAAGGGCGAGTTGGACTACCAGGAGACCCGGCTGGTCTGCCACGCATGTGGGTTGGCATATCCCATCCGCGACGATCTGCCCATCATGCTGATCGATGAGGCGGAGAAGCTGGAGCAACAGGACGGGTAGAGGGCACGGCATGGGCCGCAGGGCCGACGACGCGCCTCCGCCGGGGATGGACGGGCTAACTCCTCACCGGGGGGCGTCGCCACCCCGGACCCGAAGCGCCCGGCGTCGGGATCCAGAGGCCCGCGTGGG
>CAZXDD010000044.1:0-16405 GCA_964639415.1 uncultured Armatimonadia bacterium | reverse complement strand
CTCGTCGTGGCGACCGTCCACAGGACGCAGGCGCTGCGCCGCGCGAGCAACCCTTGTCGCCGGATACGTACGGCAGCGATCGGCACAAGGCGGCCGACACCGCGAGCGGCGGGCTCCGTGGTCGCCGCGGCGATCTCAGTATGGCGAGTGACAGACGGCCCCCATCGGAGCTCCTTGCCTAATGGATTTGTCCATCTGTATCGTGAGCTGGAACACCAAGGGCGACCTGGCCAACTGCCTGGCATCGCTTTGTGAAGGCGCGGCGGGGGTGTCGCGCGAGATCATCCTTGTGGACAACTGCTCTCGGGATGGCACCCAGGAGATGGTCACCGCCGCCTTCCCCGAGGTGCAACTCATCTGCAACAGCAGCAATGCCGGATTCGCCGGAGCCAACGTTCAGGCGATGGCTCTGGCCCGGGGGCGCTACATCCTCCTGCTCAATCCCGACACACTGGTTCCG
Organism: uncultured Armatimonadia bacterium; assembly: GCA_964639415.1. Taxonomy (GTDB): domain Bacteria; phylum Armatimonadota; class Zipacnadia; order Zipacnadales; family JABUFB01; genus CAYRFY01. The sequence goes on along the minus strand of CAZXDD010000044.1, from coordinate 15,945 downwards.
CCCGGTGCCATGACGCAGCTTCTGGCCTTCGCCGATGCGCGGCCCGAGGCCGGCGTCGTCGGCCCCAAGCTGGTCTACGGCGACGGGCGGCTACAGCACTCCTGCCGCTGCTTCCCCACCATCACCGCCGCCGTGTTCCGCAATACCTGGTTGGGCAGACTGTTCCCCGGCGCACAGGCCAGCCGCTCCTATCTCATGGAGGACTGGGACCACGAGGAGGAGCGGGACGTGGACTGGGTATCCGGGGCCTGCATGCTCATCCGTCGTGAGGCCTACGAGCAGGTGGGGACTCTCGATACCGGGTTCTTCTGGGGCTCGGAGGACGTGGACTACTGCTGGCGGATGCACAAGGCGGGCTGGAAGGTGCTGTACACGCCGCGGCCCGTCATCACTCATCTGGTGGGTCGCAGCACCGACCAGGCGGCCTTCCGCACCATCGTGCGTAGCCATCGCAGCATGTACCGCCTGTACAGCAAGCACGTGGCGCGCAATGCTCTGTCGAGAGCCGCCGTCTGGTTGGGTGTCTGGGGCCGAGCGGGGCTCCTGATGCTGCAGCAGTTGGTCGCCCGCGCTCTGGGCCGTCTGCAGGGGTTGGTGGCGAGGCCGGATGGCGGGAGGGAGGGCACCTGATGGCCGCCGGGACCCTGTGCTCTTCGTCCAGGGCGTTGCTCCTGGGGTTGCTCGGACTCTCTCCGCTGTGCCTGGGGCGACTGCTGGACTGGGAGGCCTTGGCTCTCCTGTTGGTCGCGAGCCTGGCCTCCTTGCTGTGGCTCCTGGGGGGGGGGCGGCTGCTGCCCCGAGCCCCGGCGGCCTTCGACTACCTGCTCTTGGCCGGAGCCGCGCTGTGTGCCGTGGTCACGAGCCGCAGTGTGTACCTGTACGACAGTCTCGTGGGTCTGAGTCTGCTCTACGGCGGGATGCTCTCGTTCTTTCTGGCCCGCGGTGCTTTCCCCGATGCCGGCAGACGGAAGGTGGCGTGGTGGTGTCTTGTGGCCGGAGGGGTCGTGGCCGCACTCTGGGGCGCCCGGGAGTACGTGACCAACGCCATCGTCATGGGTGACAGCAGTTGGCGGGCCTTCGGGCCCTTCTACAACCCCAATTGTCTGGGCGGGTACATGGCGATGCTGCTGGCTGTTCCTCCGGCCCTGGCGGTGGCGGCTCAGACGCGGCGGCCGGTCTCAAGTTCCGATCTGCCGGAGGCCGAGGTGAGTAGCCGGCGGGGCCGCAAGCGACGGGTCTCGAGTCTGCACAGGCCGGTCTCCGGCCCGCCGGCGGCGGAGGCGCCCCGCTACGCGGAGATTGCCGGGGCGATGAGTGCCCTGGTCCTCGTCCTGGGGCTGCTTTGCACCGGCTCCAAAGGTGCCATGCTGGCCGCGGTGGCCTCGGGACTGCTGGTGGCTGCGTTCGGCGCCCCGCCGGGCAGCGCCCTACGGCGACACCTGCGCCTGGCGGCCGTGGCGGCCGTCGCCCTGGCCATTGTGGCGGCGCTGACGTTTCCTCCCATTCGAAACCGCGTGCTGGGCGCGTTCTCCACTCAGCAGCACTCGGGCAGCTTCCGAGTCTATACCTGGCAGTCCACGGCAAAGATGGCTCTGGCCCGTCCGCTCACCGGCTTCGGCCCCGGGACCTTTGCCCACGTGTTTCCCGGCTACGCACAGGCCGGCTTCACGCGGCAGGCCCACCAGACCCCCCTGCAGTTCGGAGCCGAGTACGGCCTGCCGGCGGGCCTCCTCTTGCTCTGCGGGATAGGCTGGGCGGTGGTGGCGGCGGTCCGCGGCGCGGCCGTCCTGCCCACTTCCGAGCGGTTGCTGGCGGTGGCCGGTGTCGGAGGCGTGGTGGCCCTGTGGGTGCACAACCTGGTGGACTACACCTGGTACGTGGCGGGCGTCAATGGCGTCTCGTGGGTGATGCTGGGGCTGGCAGTGGCGCCGGCGGAGGCGGCCGGCCACGGACCGGAGCCCGGACGAGGCCGGACAATGACCCTGGCGGCGCTGATGGGGATTCTCCTACTGTGGTCTGTGGTGGCCCTGCATTCGGAGGCTCAGCGCACGGCGGCGGTTTCCCTGGCGCGCAGTGGCAATGCTGCGGCGGCCCGGGCGAAGCTGGCCCGGGTGCTGCCCATCGATGCCTACCGGTGGTCGGAGCTGTCCAAGATCGAGGAGAGCCTGGCGGCCGCCGCGCGGCCGGGTGCCCTGCGACAGGCCATCGAGGCGCGGAGAAGGGCCATCTCGCTGCAGCCCACGGAGCCTACAAACTACACGGCCCTGGGCAGGCTCTTGATGGAGGACGGCGACGCGCAGGCGGCTCGACAGGCCATGGCCGGTGCCGTCGAGCTGCACCCGACCTCCACCGACGCCCTGGCCGCGCTGGGCCGGCTACTTCAGGAGCAGGGAGACCGGGCCGCGGCCCTGGACGTGTACCGGCGCCTGGTGGCGCTACATGACACACCCGTCAGACTGGCCCAGGCCGTGGAGTACTTCGTGGATCGCAATTACGTCTATGGCTGGGTGCCTTTGGCCGTCGAGGCGCTGGAGCAGGGAAACCGGGAGCAGGGACTTCAGTACGCCTCGCAGGCGGCGGACCTGGCGCTCCAGTACGTGGCCGGCATGGAGCTGTATCGTCCGATACTGGAGCTGTCCGGACGCTACGACCTCCGCGATATCGGTGAAATGGAGCAGTATGCTCTGGACGCGGCGGGCCTACTGCGCCGGGTGGGGACGCCGGTTGCGCTGTTGCGGGCCGCGTGGGTGCTCCAGGCACTTGGGAAGGACAGCGAGGCGGCCGGGCAGTTCGACGCCGCGGCAACCGCCGCCGCGGAGGCGCACACGGTCACGAAGCGGGCGGTGAAGGCGGCCGCGGAGCTGGGACGTGCGCAGTGCCTGGGGGCCGCAGACGGGGGCGCGGGGGAGACCATTTTGGCCCCCGCTCTCGCGACGGCGCGGCAGGTGATCGCCGAGCTGGGGGCGAACGGTTCGACGGGAGAGGGAGAGTGGCAGGCGCAGGACACCCGTCGCCTGCAGGAGGCCGTGCAGCGCACGGCCGCAGAGGTCGAGGCAGACCAATAGCACAGAAGTGCGGCTATGGGAGAGCTTCTGATGCCACGAATACTGGTAGTCCACGGACCGAATCTCAACTTACTGGGGATGCGCGAGCCCGACATCTACGGCAGTCAGACCCTGGCCGACATCGACGCCCTGCTCAAGGCCGAGGCCGATAGGCACGGCGTGGAGCTGCGCATCGTGCAGTCCAACCACGAGGGCGAGATCGTCGAGGCCATCCAGAACGTGCACGACTGGGCGGACGCGGTGATCCTCAATCCGGCCGGCTACACCCACACAAGTGTGGCCATCCGCGACACGATCGCCGCGGTGCGCCTGCCCACCATCGAGGTGCACCTGAGCAACATCTGGGCCCGGGAGGAGTGGCGGGAGAAGTCCGTCACGGCTCCCGTGTGTGCGGGTGTGATCGCCGGCTTCCAGGCCCACAGCTACGTCCTGGCGCTCCTGGCGGCCATCGCTATCACGGAGAAGCGCCGATGACCGCCCAGTACGCCAAGAGGCGACGGAAGACCAGACAATGGCTTGAAGACAGCGGAGCCGACGCGATGCTGGTTACCTCGGCCCCCAACGCCTACTACCTCACCGGCTTCCGCGGCGAGGGCATGGTCCTTGTGGGCGATGAATGCGTGATCTCCACGGACCGCCGGTACGAGGTGGAGGCCGGGCAGGTGTCCGGGAAGCTGACCACCGCCTTCGACCCCGATGGCCATCTGGCCGGGATCCTCGCCGCTCTGAGACAGGCCAAAGTCAAGCGCCTGGTGTTCGAGGCGGAGACGACCACCTACGCCGCCTACGAGACGCTGAGCGCCCGCATGGACGGCATCGAGCTGGTGCCCTCGCGCAAGGTCATCGAGCAGCAGCGGGTCGTGAAGGACAAGGATGAGATTGCCGTCATCCAGCGGGCCTGCGACCTGATCAGCCGGGTCCTGGAGAGCTTCGCCGAGGGGCTGCAGCCGGGGGTGACTGAGAAGGAAGCGGCCCTCGAACTGGACCGTCTGGCCATGCTGGCGGGGTCGGAGAAGGTGGCTTTCGACACCATCATGGCCTTCGGCCCCTCGGCCGCCAAGCCCCACGCCGTGCCGTCCGATCGCGCACTGGAGCCGGGGATGATGGTCAAGATCGACTGCGGTGCCCGGGTGGACGGCTATTGCTCGGACATCACCAGGACCTACATCATCGGTGAGCCGGATCGGCAACTGTCTGAGATCTACACCGCGGTGTACGAGGCTCAGGCCGCCGCGGTGGCCGCCTGCCGGCCGGGGATGAAGGCCTCCTTGCTCGATGCCGTGGCCAGGGAGATGCTCTCCGAGCGCGGCTACGGCGAGCAGTTCGCCCACAGCCTCGGCCACGGCGTCGGCCTCGAGATCCACGAGCTTCCCAGAGTCAGCGAGCGCAGCGAGGACGAGCTCAAGGCGGGCATGGTCATCACCATCGAGCCCGGGCTGTACCTCGAGGGCTGGGGCGGAGTGCGTATCGAGGACACCGTGCTGCTCACAAGGGGTGGGTACCAGGTGATGACCTCGGCGCCGAAGCAGGTGATCGGCGACCCGTGATCGGTGCCGTCGTCGGTACCGGCCGGGCAGCCATGGTCGACCGCCGCGGGAGCCGGTGGCCCTCCGGTCCTCTGCCCTCAACCGTCACCCCGCCTGTTTTGACTTCAGACGTGCTATAATGTACACTCACCGGGTTCGACCGGAGATCTCCAGGAGGGGTGAGTCAGGGTTGATTGCCACCAACGAATTCAAGCCGGGGCTGACCATCGAGCTCGATGGCACGGTCTACCAGATCGTCAGCAGCGAGCACCACAAGCCGGGCAAGGGCCAGGCCGTGGTGCGGACCAGGCTGCGGGATGTCAAGACCGGTAATGTGTTCAACAAGACGTTCCGCGCGGGCGAGAAGGTCGAGCGGGCCAGGGTCGAGCGCTCCACCAACCAGTTCCTGTACTCCGACGGCGAGAACTACTACTTCCTGAACAACGAGACGTACGATCAGGTGGAACTGACGGCGGATCAGGTGGGCGATCTGGCCAAGTGGCTCAAGGAGAGCGAAGACGTCCAGATCATCACCTACGAGGGCGAGCTGATCGGGATCGAGGTGGCCAATACGGTGATCCGTGAGGTGGTGCAGTGCGATCCGGGCTTGCGCGGCGATACGGCCACCGGAGGCACGAAGCCGGCGATGGTGGAAGGTGGCGCCACGGTGACGGTGCCCCTCTTCGTGCAGATCGGTGACAAGCTGAAGATTGACACCCGCAGCGGGGAATACGTGGAACGGGCATGATCGACCGCGAGCGCATCCGTGAGATCATCGGTCTGCTGAAATCGTCCTCCTCGGCGGAGTTGGCGGTCCGCGAGGGGGACTTCTTCGTGCGCGTGCGCCGGGCTCCGACGGCACCGGCGCGCCCGGCGCCGGTGGATCCTGCCGCGACGATCGGTGGCCCCCGGCGGCACGATGCCACCGCGACGGCGAACGGCGACCCCGTTGTGACGGCCAAGCTCGTGGGGCGCTTCTACCGGGGCAAGGGTCCGGGGCAGCCGGCATTGGTGAGCATCGGGGACGATGTGGAGACCGGGCAGATCATCGCCACGATCGAGGCCTTGGGCAAGCTCACGGGGGTTCCGGCACCGGTGAGCGGCAGTGTGCTCGAGGTGCTGGCGGAGGACGGCGCGGCGGTGGGCTACGGCACACCGCTGCTGGTCATACGCCGGGTCGAGGGGTAACGACCAATGAGACGCAGGGGCTTTGTCCTCGTTGAGTTACTGATCGTGATCCTCATCATCGGGGTGCTGGCCGGCCTGTACTTCGGCGGCCGGAACAGGGGCGCCGGCGATACGGGCGGCAAGACGGTTCCGAAGGCGGCCATCGACAAGGGCCACGGGATCGAGTGTGCCGCCAACCTGAACCAACTCCGCGCCGATCTGCAGATGCGCCTGATGGACGAGGAGCGCTATCCCCCGGCGCTCGACCCCAATAGCAGCCTGAGCCGCTGCCCGGTGAGTGGCAGGCCGTACGGCTACGACCCTCAGACCGGACGGGTGTGGTGCACCGAGCCGGGCCACCAGACATTCTGACCGGACCGAGGTCCTGTCGACGCTTCCGGGAGATGTGCATGTTTGAGAAGATACTGGTTGCCAACCGTGGGGAGATTGCGTGTCGGGTGTTTCAGGCCTGCCGCGAGTTGAAGATCGCCACGGTGGCGGTGTACTCGGAAACGGACGCCAATGCCCTGCACGTTCAGATGGCCGACGAGGCGGTGTGCGTGGGGCCGGCGGCCCCGCGCGACAGCTACCTGAACATCGCCAACATCATCAGCGCCGCCAAGGTCACCGGGGCCCAGGCAATCCACCCGGGCTACGGCTTCCTGTCGGAGGTCACGGACTTCGCCGAGGTCTGTGAGGCCAGCGATATCACCTTCATCGGGCCGCCGTCGCACGTGATCGCCCGCATGGGCGACAAGTCCGAGGCCCGGCGCACCATGGAGGCCGCCGGGGTACCGGTGATACCGGGCACTCAGGAGCCGATCAGCGATGTCAGACAGGCCAAGGACGTCGCCGAGGGCCTGGGCTACCCGGTGATGATCAAGGCGGCACTGGGTGGCGGCGGGAGGGGCATCCGGGAGGTCCACAACTCCGAGCAGATCGGTCCCGCCCTGGAGTCGGCCCGGGCCGAGGCCAGGTCCTCGTTCGGCAGCGCCGAGGTCTACATCGAGAAACGCCTGGTGGACCCCCGCCACATCGAGGTCCAGATCATTGCCGACAAGCACGGCAATGCCGTGTACCTGGGAGAGCGCGACTGCTCCATTCAGCACCGCAAGCAAAAGCTGATCGAGGAGGCGCCCTCTCCGGCGGTGAACAACGCGGTGCGCCGCAGGCTGGGCGAGACCGCGGTCAAGGCCGCCAATGCCGTGGGCTACAACAACGCGGGCACCATAGAGTTCCTGATGGACAGGCGCGGCCGGTTCTTCTTCATGGAGATGAACACGCGCATCCAGGTGGAGCACCCCGTGACCGAGATGCTCACCGGCGTGGACATCGTCCGGGAGCAAATCCGCGTCGCCGCCGGGGAGAAGCTGGGCCACGAACAGGGGAAGATCTGGTTCAACGGGCACGCCATCGAGTGCCGCATCGTCGCCGCCGATGGCGACGACGGTTTCAGGCCCTCTCCGGGCACCATCACCTCCTGGCGCAGTCCGGTGGGCCCCGGCATTCGCGTGGACAGTGGGGTCGCGGCCGGCTGCGTTGTGCCCCCCACCTACGACCCGATGATCGCCAAGGTGATCTGTTGGGACGAAGACCGCCCTCGCGCCATCGCCCGCATGGAGGCCGCGCTGCGGGGCATGCAGATCGAGGGCATCAAGACGAGCATCCCATTCCACCTCCGGGCTCTCGGCAACGCCCAGTTCCGTGCCGGGGAGACAGACACGAGTTTCATCGAGCGATGGATGTAAGAGACTTCGGGGCGCAGACGCCGCAACAGGACAAGGGCAAATTGGAACCTGGAAAAGGCAAACTCGAGTCACACCGTGGTGGCGCCCGCCGCCGCGGGCGCGAGCTGGCACTGGGCATTCTGTTCCAGGCCGACATCGCGGGCCTCGGCCCGGGGGCGGCCATGATCGCCGCCACCGATACGCTCCGGCTCCTGGTGGAGCAGTGGGATATGGCCGCCGAGGAGGAGCGCAAGCTCGAGGCCGAGATCGAGCAGTTCGGCCGTCGCCTCTGCGAGGAGTTCTTCAAGGACGCCGAGCGCATCGATGCCATCATCGACGAGCTCTCACACGAGTGGGCCCTGGAGCGCATGCCCGCCATCGACCGCAACATCCTCCGCCTGTCACTGGCGGAGCTGCGGCACTCACCGGATGTGCCCGCCAGCGCCGCCATCAATGAGGCCGTGGAACTGGCCAAGATCTACGGCACACCAGACTCGGGCAAATTCGTCAATGGGATACTCGGCGCCTACGCTCGACGCGAGGGCCTCGTCTCGGACAAGGGCCACGAGTAGGTCTGCGTTTCGGACACCCGGCCCCGCAGACGGCGTGCCCGACCCATGGCATTCCAGGTGCCCTGGAGGCTCGGCCGAAGGGCTGGGCCTGCCGTGGAAACGCCATCCTGGCGCGCCTGCGTCACGAGTGTCGCTTGCGCGAAGGACCTCGCCAAATGCCGGGAGATGCTACGAGCTGCTCTTGCCGGGAGCCGACGCTCTCAGAAGGACACTCTCGGCGCAGGCGGGGTTTTCAGACACACCTCTAGCTCAAACTATGCATGAACGCATTGGAGCCATATCTGGCCTCAGCCGCGCCCGAAACGCTCGCGCCCAGGCCGTTTTCCCCCCCTCCTCCCGCCTCCGCCAGCCGTTTGGCGGAGTACAAGCGGCTCGAAGAGACGCCGAGAGGCGGGGCCGGGGGGGAGGCGGCGTGAGTGGGCGCCCGCCCGGAACCTGCACAATGTGAGCTCCAGGGCCGCCACTTGGGGGGAATCAGGTGTTTTCCGACGATCGGTCCGGCGGCCCCTCCCAGGGGGCCGGCTCGGGTGTCCTCTCGGTGCGGGAAGTCACCACACATGTCAAACGCCTCCTGGACCGCGACGAGCTGCTCAGCGATGTGCTGGTGCGCGGGGAGATCTCCAACTTCACGCGCGCGGCCTCCGGCCACCTGTACTTCTCCCTGAAGGATGACCAGAGCCAGCTTAGCGCGGTGCTGTTTCGTGGGGCCGCTCAGGGGCTGAGGTTCGCGCCCAAGGACGGAGACCTCGTGGTGGCGGGCGGGAGCGTGACGGTCTATGAGCGCGGCGGCCGCTACCAACTGATCGCGCGCTTCATGCGCCCGGACGGAGCCGGCGATCTGGCCGCGGCGCTGGAGCTACTCAAGGCCCGTCTCGAGGCCGAAGGCCTGTTTGACCCCACCCGGAAGCGGCCCCTGCCTCGCTATCCCCGGACGATCGCGGTCTGTACCTCCCCCACCGGGGCCGCGGTGCGAGACCTGTGCAGCATCATCGGGCGCCGCTACCCGCCGGCGAAGGTGATCGTGGTGCCCACGGTGGTGCAGGGCGATGACGCGCCGGGGAGCATCGTGCGGGCCCTGCAGATTGCGGCCGGGCTCTCGCAGGTCGATGTCATCATCGTCGGGCGCGGCGGGGGCTCGATGGAGGACCTGTGGGCCTTCAACGACGAGATGGTGGCCCGCGCCATCTACGCCGCGGGCAAGCCGGTGGTCAGCGCGGTCGGCCACGAGACGGACTTCACCATCGCCGACTTCGTCGCCGACGTCCGGGCCGCCACGCCTTCCATGGCGGCGGAGCTGGTAACACCGGATATCCGGGAGCTTGTGGCCGGTCTCGAGAGCCTCGGCGGCCGTCTGCGCTCCGGCCTCGGCGGCCAATGGCAGCGGGCGAAGGCGCGGCTGGACAGGGCCCTCGCTCACCCCGTATTCCGCCGCCCGCGCAGCCTGCTGCAGGAGCGGCAGATACGGGCCGACGACGCCGCGGCGGGCATGCTGCGCAATGCGCAGAGACTCCTGGAGCGGCGCCGGGCGCGGCTCCAGAAGGCCTCCGCGACCCTGGATGCACTCAGCCCCCACGCCGTGGTGGGCAGAGGTTACGCCATTTGCAGGCGCGAAGACGGCTCCCTGGTGCGGCGTGTTGGCGAAGTCGCCGCCGGGGACAGCATGACGGTCACCGTGAGTGACGGCGATCTGATCGCGACGATCACCGACCGCTGCGCACGCGAGGGAGCAAGATGAGCCAGGACGAGGCCATGGACTTCGAGCAGGCGCTGGGGCGCCTGGAGCAGATCGTCGCGGAGCTCGACGCCGGGGAGCTTTCGCTGGACCAGGCGCTGGCCCTCTTCGAGGAGGGCATGGCGCTGCGCAGGCTGTGCACGGAGCGGCTCAAGAGGGCCGAGGCAGTGGTAGAGCAGTACCTGGAGCAAGAACCCGAGGCAACGGGCCAGGGCGCAGAGGAGTAGAGGGGCGGCGGGCCCGGGGCCCCGTTCCACCGACGGCGGCGACGGTGCCGATCATGGGCAGACCATCGAGACAATGGCAAGCAAGCTACTGAAGACCATCAGCGGTCCGCAAGACCTGCGTGGACTGTCGCGCAGCCAGTTGGCGGAGCTCGCGGCCGAATGCCGGGAGCGGATCATCGCCACGACCTCGGAGACGGGCGGGCACCTGGCCCCCAATCTCGGGGCCGTGGAACTGACCATCGCCCTGCATCGCGTGCTGAGTTCTCCCAAAGACAAGATCGTGTGGGACGTGGGGCATCAGTGCTACACGCACAAGCTGCTCACGGGGCGCAGGGAGCAGTTCCACACGATCCGGCAAAGCGATGGTCTCTCGGGCTTTCCGCGGCGGTCGGAGAGCCCCCACGACGCCTTCGGGACGGGGCACGGAAGCACCTCGATCTCGGCGGCGCTGGGATTTGCCAAGGCCCGGGACATCCGGGGAACCGACGAGAAGATCGTAGCGGTGATCGGCGACGGAGCGCTGACCGGCGGCCTGGCGCTGGAGGCCATGAACCAGGCGGGTTCCATGGAGGCCGACCTGGTTGTGGTGCTCAATGACAACGAGATGAGCATCTCCCGCAATGTGGGGGCGATGTCGGCGTACCTGGCTCAGATGCGGGCGGGGATCGTGGAGCCGGCGGTGCGGCGGACCCGGCGCGACATGGCCAAGATGCTCAACAGGGTCCCTCTGGGCGATGCCATGCTGGTGGCGATGGACCGCGTTCGAGACGGCCTCAAGCAGCTCGTAGTCCCCGGGATGCTGTTTGAGGAGTTCGGGTTCACGTACCTGGGCCCCATCGACGGGCACGACATCAGCCAGCTTGTGGACGTATTGGACCACGCCCTGAATCTGCGGGGGCCGATCATGGTCCACGTGCACACGCAGAAGGGGCGCGGGTACAAGCCGGCGGAGCAGGACCCCAGCCGCTTCCACGGCACGCGACCGTTCAACATCGCCGACGGCAAATGCCCCCATCGCGAGGGCCCCACCACGTACAGTGAGGTGTTCGGCACCACACTGTGCGAACTGGCGGAGAGCGACAACAGGATCGTGGCCATCTCCGCGGCGATGCTCGATGGTACCGGGCTGTCGGAGTTCAAGATGAAGTTCCCGGACCGCTGCTTCGACGTGGGGATGAGCGAGGAGCATGCGGTGACCTTCGCGGCCGGTATGGCGGCGGACGGCATGAGACCCGTGGTGGCGATCTACTCCACCTTCCTGCAACGGGCGTACGACCAGATCATCCATGACGTGGCGCTGCAGCAATTGCCTGTGCTTTTCTGCATGGATCGCGGCGGGCTGGTGGGCGACGACGGCCCCACCCATCACGGCGTCTTCGACCTCTCGTTCATGCGACACGTCCCGGGTCTGGTGGCCATGGCGCCGCGCGATGAGGCCCAACTGCGCCACATGCTGGCCACCGCCCTATCGCTCGATGGCCCCAGCAGTATCCGGTACCCCCGCGGGGAGGCGGAGGGCGCCTCGTGCACGGTGACGCCGGAAGTGCTGCCGGTGGGGAAGGGTGAGGTGCTGCGGGAGGGGAATGATGTGGCGATCCTCGCTTTGGGTCCTCAAGTGGGTGCCGCACTCCAGGCCGCCGAGCGCCTGGAGCGGCAGGGGGTCAAGGCCACCGTCGTCGACGCCCGGTTCATCAGGCCGATCGACAGGGAGCTTGTGCTGGATCTGGCGCGACGGGTGGGCAAGATCGTCACGGTGGAGGAGAACGTGCTGGCCGGCGGCCTGGGCGCGGCGGCCTGTGAGGTCCTGGCCGACGCCGGCACACACACCACCGCCGTCCGACGCCTGGGAATCCCCGATGCCTTCATGCCCCACGGCGCCACGGCGCAATTGCGGGCCGGGTGCCGGATAGACGCGGACGGCATCGAGGCCGCTTGCCTTGAGCTTTGCCGTGCGCAGCGCGACGGCGGTGAGAAGTCCGCGGAACCACATGCCATGACGGGACTGTGAGGCCAATGAGAAGCCACGTCGTCGGTCTGCTGGTCTGCGTCGGTCTCGTGCTGCTGTGTCCCATGTGCCGGGCTCAAAGTGATGAGAGCCTGCAGAGCAAGCTGGAGCGAGTGGACACACTGTACCGCGAGGGGGCCTACGGGCAGGCAAGGGCCATACTGGAGGAGATGCTCCAGATTCTGCCCGACAACTCCCTGATCCTGCAGTGGCGGGGTCTGGTGGCTCTGGCGCTCGATGAGCTCGACGATGCCGTGAGGTTCCTTCAGGCCTCCATCGCAGCCGATCCGGGGAACGCCTCGGCCCACAATAACCTGGGCACCGCCCATCTTCGGCAGGGCCGAACGAACGAGGCTCAGCGGGAGTTTGAGCTGGCCATCGCCATCGACCCCGCGGGCTTCGAGGGCCACTACAACCTGGCCGAGGCCCTGGCCAAGCAGGGCGAGTACCCGCGGGCCGAGAGCGAGTACGAGCGGGCCCTGCGCTCGCGCCCCACGGACTTCGGCGCCCTGGTGGGCTATGGCCGTGTCCTGGACATGCAGGGGAAGACGACGGAGGCGCTCACGCAGTACGAGCTGGCGCGGCTGGAGCATCCCGACAACGTGCCCCTGCTGTTCACTCTTGGCCTGTTGTACGTCAAAGCCCACAACTACGCCCGGGCCGTCGAGCTGTTCGGAGACGTGGTCGCCCTGGAGCCCGACAACGTGGCGGCGTACCTGGAGCTGGCCGCGGCGCAGTATGCCGCCGGGGAGTACGAGAACGCGGCGCAGACGTACCGCATGGCGCTGCGGATCGAGCCCGACAATGCCATCGCCGGTGCCAACCTGGCGCAGACGCTGCAGAAACTGGGACGAGGTGATGAGGCGGTGGAGGCGTACAGGCAGGCGGCCCAGCGCCTGCCGCGCGACCCGGAACCGCAACGCCGGATGGGCGAACTGCTGATGGCTCAGGGCAAGTGGGAGCAGGCGGCGGAGGCCTTTCTCGCCGCCGAGAGGCTGGACCCGGCAGACCGTAGCTCCGCCACCTCGGCGGCGGTGTGCCTGAGCAAGGCCGGCAAGACAGACGGCGCTCTGGCGCAGTGGGAGGCGGTGGCGGCCCGGTTTCCCGATGATGTGCCGGCACACAGGTCGCTGGCGGCGCTGTACTTCTCCCGCGACCGCAAGGACGAGGCGCTCCGCGAGTACCTGTATGTGCTCACCCTCGACCCGACCGATGCCCTGTCCCACAACAACGCGGGTCTGATCTACCTGGGCCGCGACAATGTATGGGCGGCCGGGGTGCACTTCGACAGCGCGATCGCCGCCGACGCCGCCAATGTCTATGCCCTCAACAACTTGGGCGTTGTGCTGGAGCGCAAGGGCCGCATCATCGAGGCACGCGAGATGTACGAGCGGGCGATGGCCGCCGATCCGGATTTCGCACCGGCCAGGAACAACCACAAGCGCATCGCGCGCACGGCGGCGGTGAGCGGGTAGGCAGACCGCCCCGCCCCGGGCCGACGAGCCCCTGACCCACGGCTCGCCCACTGCGCGGCTCCGCGGCAAAGGGCCGTTGCTTGTCCCCAGAACCGGGGGGCGCGGAGCGCTCAATACCGACAGGCAGCCACCCATCTTGCCAGATCCGATCCGCACGGTAGGCATTGCCACGGCAACGCACAATGACGAGGCCCGGCGGACCGCCGCCGTGCTCTGCGGTCGCCTGCGGGCGGCGGACAGACGCGTGCTGGTCGGCCCCGGCACCTCCGTGGCCTGCGACGACGGGCAGGTGCCGGAGACGGTGGAGCTGGCAGAGCTGGTGCGTGCCGACCTGCTTATCTCCCTAGGTGGAGACGGCACCTTGCTGTCCATGGCTCGACACGCCGGGCCGCAGGGCACCCCCCTTCTGGGAGTGGACCTGGGGAGTTTCGGGTTCCTCGCCGCTGAGCCGCCACGGTTGCTGTTGGAGCAGCTCGAGCGGCTCCTGGAGGGCGACTTCCGCACCGAGATGCGCATGATGGTTGCCGCGCAAGTCATGCGCCACGGGGGCCCGGCGCACGTGCACTACGGGCTGAACGAGGCGGTCATCGGCAAGGCGGACACGCGCCGTCTCGTCCGACTCCACACCCGCGTCAACGGTGAGCTGATCGCCACCTATCCGGCGGACGGGATCATCATCAGCACTCCCACGGGCGCCACAGGGTACACCCTCTCCGCCGGAGGACCCATTGTCTCGCCCGCCGTGGAATCTCTGATCATCACCCCCATCTGCCCGCACACCCTGTACTCCCGCCCGGTGGTGGTGGAGGCCACGGCGGAGGTGGAGGTCGAAGCCGTCGGACGCGGTGACAGTACCATGGGCATCGCCCTGACCCTCGACGGCCAGGACGATATCCAACTGCAGCCCGATGATACCGTGGTGGTACGACGCGCACCGTTCGACGTCAAGTTGGTGCGTCTGTCGGAGGGCACGTTCTACGAGCGCCTCCGCACCAAGCTCAAGTGGGGAGCGTCCAGGTAGGTGACGGCGGCGGCGTGGGCATCGCTTGCCGCGGCAGTCAACTACCGGGGCGTCGCGGGCCGCGGTCTGGTGATGCGGACCTGTGGATAGGGATCTCGTTGGCCACTCCGAGAGGGGCGGCCAGGGCTTGCCATGCTAAGGGAACTTTCGATCGACAACTTCGCCCTCATCGAGAGTCTGGTGCTGGACTTCGGTCCGGGGTTCACCGTTCTCACGGGAGAGACGGGCGCCGGCAAGTCGATCATCATCGATGCGCTCAACGCCGTGCTGGGGGGCCGTGTGGGTAGCGACATGATCCGCGGCGGCGAAAGCACGGCGCGGATCGAGGCGGTGTTTGACGCCGGTGAGGCGCCGGCCGTTCTGGCGGCCATGGACGAGACCGGCCTGCGTGAGGGCGACGATACCACGGTCATCTTCACCCGCGACATCCAGAGCGGGCGCAGTAGCTATCGCATCAACCGCCGCACCGCCACCGGGGGGATGCTGCAGGAGCTGGGCCGACACCTGGTGGATATCCACGGTCAGCACGAGCATCAGACCCTGATCCACGAGGAGAACCACCTCGATTTCCTGGACGCTTTCGGCGGCCGGCAGTACGGCGAAGCTCTCGAGGCCTATCGCCGGGAGTATGAGACCTACCGCCAGACCGCGCAGGCCCTGGCAGACCTGAAGATGGACGACCGGGACCGGGCCCAGCGCGCCGACATGCTGCGCTTCCAGGTGGCCGAGATCGACGCGGCCGAGCTGGAGGCCGACGAGGAGCAGCGACTCGGGGCCGAGCGCTCCAGGCTGCAACACGCGGAGAAGATACTCGAGACCGTGGCCCGGACCTGTGAGTTGCTGGACGGCGAGAGCGAGGGCATGTCGACTCTGGCGGCCGTACAGGTGGCCCAGCAGGAGCTCCGGTCTCTCGCCGGGTACGACGACGATCTGGGCAAGCTCGCCGACGAGATCGACACCGCCTCGGTAGTCTTGCAGGAGGCCGCCAGAACCCTGAGCGGCTACTTGCAGGAGCTGGAAGCCGACCCTCAGCGCCTCGAGCAGGTGGAGAGTCGTCTGGCCGAGATCGCCCGGTTGAAGCGCAAGTACGGGGACAGCGTCCCGGAGCTTCTGGCCTTCCGCGATGCATGCGCCGCCGAGCTGCATGAGCTGGGGAATGTGGAGACCCGCGAGGCGACGCTGCAGGCGGAGTTGCAGCGGGCCCGGAGGGCCGCGGGCGGGGCCGGGGGGACACTCTCTGCGGCCCGGGCGACGGCGGCAGAGCAACTGGAGGCAGCGGTGGAGGACGAGCTGCGGGACCTGGGGATGGAGGCGGCGAGGTTCGCAGTCGAGCTGTCTTCCGACGAAGACCCCGAGGGAGTGGAGACCGGCGCCGGAAGGCGCCTGGCGGCCTCCCGGCGCGGTATCGACCGCTGCCGCTTCCTGTTC
>CAZXDD010000043.1:0-23149 GCA_964639415.1 uncultured Armatimonadia bacterium | reverse complement strand
TCTCCCCTCGACCCTCCGCGAATGTGGCGGTGCTCTCGCCGCCACATTCGCCTGTTCTCCGGGAGGTCACAGCGATGTCCAACCCCTCGGCTCAGCCCCATGCCATCGTCCTGGATACCGGCCTCACCGCCTGGGTCGATGTGGTGACCCCGCAGGTGTTCCGCGTTCGCATCGGCCCGGGTCCACAGCCACCCGAGGGCGCGCTCAACCGCTACGGCATCCTCACCACCGACTTTCCCCCTGTGGTGACTCAGATCACCGAGGCCGAAGGATCCGTGCGCTTCTCGACGGGTGAGGCGACCGTGGCGGTCAGGCGGGCGGACGGCTTCGCCGTGCTCTCCGGCGCCGACGGCGAAGCGCTGGCCCGCTGCACCTCTAGTGCGGCCGGGGGCGACGGCTTCTCTCTGAGTATCGCCCTGGGCGCCGAGGAGCGGCTCTACGGCCTGGGGGATGAGAGTCGCGACCGGCTGGACAAGCGGGGGCACAAGGCCGACATGGTGCTGCGGAATGTGGCGGCCTATGCGCCGATACCGTTCCTGATGAGCACCGGCGGCTGGGCGGTACTTGTCAACACCACCTGGTTCCACCATTGGGACATCGGCGCCACCGACCCCGACACACTCCGCATCCACTCCCGCCACGGGGCGCTGGACTTCTACCTCTTCGCAGGGGACTCGCTGCCCGAGCTGCTGGATCAGTACACCCGGCTCAGCGGCCGGCCGGCGCTCCTGCCCCAGTGGGCCTACGGCCTGACCTGGGTCTGCGACGAGCGCGGCGTGCGGGCCCGGGACGTGCTGTATGAGGCGCTGATGTTCCGGCGCGAGGGCATCCCCTGCGATGTGATCGGCCTCGAGCCCGACTGGATGGACAAGCACTACGACTTCAGCGTCGACAAGCAATGGAGCACCGAGCGCTTCCACGAGCCATTCTGGATGCCCCACCAGCGGCCGGGCGGGTTCACCAAAGCCCTGGACAACATGGGCTTCAAGCTCAGCCTGTGGCTCTGCTGCGACTATGACCTGAGCGAGCACGAGGAGCGTGAGCTCGGCGGCCCGGGCACGGCGGCGGAGGCCGACACGGTGGGGGATGATCGGTATGAGGAAGACATCATCCGCGACCCGCACTTCACCGCGGTGCACCACGACAGCATTACCCGCCCCGGAGAGCCGTGGTTCTCGCACCTGCGCAAGTTCGTGGACAATGGCGCACGGGCGTTCAAGATGGATGGCGCCAATCAGGTCTGCTTCCATCCCGACCGGCGCTGGCACAATGGCATGGCCGACGAGGAGATGCACAATCTGTACCCGCTGCTCTTGGCCAAGCAGATGAGCCGGGGCTTCACCGAGCACTGCGGGCAAAGGGCCATGGTCTACACCGCCGGGGGCTACGCGGGGGTGCAGCAGTACGCCGCCACCTGGGCCGGGGACACCGGGGGCAGTGAGAAGCCGTTGGCCTCACTGCTCAACCACGGACTGTCGGGGCACTCGAACACGAGCTGCGACATGCAGGTGTGGAACCTGCCGGGCATGCACTTCGGGTTCCTGCAGCCGTGGTCGCAGATCCTGTGCTGGCACCAGTACAACCAGCCGTGGTTCCTGCCCCCGGACGTCTACGAGGCTTTCCGCTTCTACGCCCGGCTGCGCTACACGCTCCTGCCGTACCTGTATTCGGCGGCGCACGTGGCGGCGCGCAGCGGACTTCCGGTGATGCGCGCCATGCCCCTGTGCGCTCCGGAGGACCGCAGGTGCGATAACCTCCTTCTGCAGTACATGCTGGGAGACAGCCTGCTCACCTGTGCCTTCACCGATACGATCTATCTGCCCGCGGGGGAGTGGATCGATTACTGGACAGGCGAGACATTGCAGGGGCCGCGGGAGCTTCGCTACCAACCCCCGGCGGGTAGGGGCGGGCCGCTGTTCGTCAAGTCCGGCGCCATCCTCCCCACCTGGCCGGAGGTGGACTACGTGGGGCAAAGGCCCATGGAGACGCTGGGTCTGGAGGTCTTCGCCGGCAGCGATGGTGAGTTCACTCTGTACGAGGACGACGGCCTGACCCCGGCCTACCTGGAGGGACAGGTGGCGGTGACACGCATTCAGAGCAAGGTCACGGAGGGCAAGGTGGTGCTCACCATCGGCCCGCGGGAGGGCGGCTACGAGGGGATGCCGGGGGTCCGTTGTTGGGACCTGTCGGTACACCTGGCGCGGGCGCCCAGAGAGGTCCGCGTCAATGGGGCGACGCGCGTCCGGGATGACGGCCCGGATGGATGGCGGGTCGAGGAGCAGGGACGGCTCCTACGGCTGACCGTCTCGGAGGACCCGAGCCGGCAGAAGGCGGCGGTGGTGGAGGTGGAGCTGTAGATGTCTGGCCGGAAAGCCTGTTCTGGCGCGAAGATGTCATCCTGAGCGTCCATCTCGCGCAGCGAGATAGCGAAGGATCTCGCGATATCCCAGGAGATTCTTCGAGCTGCTCTGTCCGGGAGCGGACGCTCTGGCAATGACATTCCCGGCGAGGGCGGGCCTTTCAGCCGCGCCTCTAGAGTTCACGAGTCGCCGGGGGCCGGAGAGCTACGCGGAGCGCAGGGTCAGCAGCGTCACCTCCGGCCGGCAGCCAAACCGCACCGGCGGGGTCACCGTTCCCACGCCGCGGGAGACGTACACCCGCTTCCAGCCGTCCTCCACGAGACCGGCGGCGTACTTTTGGCCGAACTTGCTGGGCAGAAGTGGCGGGCCGAACAAGGGCAGCCGCACCTGACCGCCGTGGGTGTGGCCCGCCAGCATCAGCTTCACTCTCCGATCCTGAAGCTGCTCGTTGTAGTCGGGGTTGTGAGATAGCAGGATCGCCGCGCCTTCCGCCGGCACGCCCTGCAGCGCCCTCTCCGGGAGTTGCTCGTCCTCCCACAGGTCGCCGACCCCGGCGATCCACAGCCACTGCCCGCCCTGCGGAAGCGGGCTGCCGGCGTTGGTCAAGTCCACGATCCCGGCCTTGGCCATCTCCTGCCGGGTCAGGTGCTCGTCCTCCCAGTGGTCGTGATTGCCCAGCACGCCGTAGACGCCCAGAGGGGCGCGTAGGCCCGCGAGGGCCGCAAAGCACGGGGAGATGTAGTCCGGCTTGCGGTGCACGTAGTCGCCGGTGAGGGCGATCAGGTGGGGATTGAGGCCGTTGGCTACGTCCACGGCCTCCCGCACACGCTCGAGGCTCAGGTACGGGCCGTGGTGGACGTCGGTGAGCTGGCAGATGCGGAGGCCGTCGAAAGCGACGGGCAACCCGGACAGCGGCAGCTCGGAGCGGTAGACCCCAAGCCACCGTGCTTCCAGGAGACTGTAGCCGCCGCAGGCCGGGAGGAAGGCGGCGGCGGCCACACAGCCGACGCGCTTGAGGAATGTCCGGCGCGTGACAGAGGCCACCGGATCTCGGCCGGGCGGTGTTGTGGGCTGCCTTAAGTCGGCGCGCATGGCGACAGAGGACACTCCCTGGTTACTGACTATTCCCATGTCTGTGGGCTTGGGGTTCCGGGCGGACAAGGAACGTCGAGATCGCGCCGCGAAATGCAGCAGGCGGAAAGTCCGCGCACACCGCGCCTCGGAGGACGTTCAGCATGGAAGCTCCCGCCGCCCGCACCTGGCACCGCGAGTACATCCACCGTGTGGACTACGACACCCGCGTGCCCAGCATCCAGCTCACCAGTGCGCCCATGATCCACCAGACGCTCCTGCCGGCGGACGCCATGTTCACTCCCGACTCGCGCCGGGTGGTGTACTCCCGGCGCCAGGCCCCGGACATGCCCCGGGAGCTGTGGCTGGCCGACTTGCTCAGCTATGATCTACGGCGCCTCACCGACGAGCCCGACGTGCGCGCACCCGCCGTGGCCCCGGACGGCACCTGCCTGTACTACATCAGTGAGACCGACGAGGTGAGGCTTCGGCGCCTGGACCTTCAGACCTTCGAGAGAGAGACGGTGATGGCCACCGACCTGATCTGTGAGGTCTCCGAGGGCGGTAGCATGCGCCACGATTCGGGCGCCTACGTGGTCGGTGGCAGGTCGGGGCCACAGACCTGGGCGCTGGTGAGGTTCGATCTGGCTCGGCGCGAGGCCGAGATCATCCACGAGAGCGATGCCCTGTACGACCCGCGGCCCCAGTACAGCCCGGGCATGTGCGGAGACATCCTGTTCCAGGAGAATCACGGACGCCTCCTGGACGACGGCAGCTATCCCGTACTCATACCCACCGGGTATGGGACAGACCTGCACGTGATCTGCGACGACGGTTCCTCGCTGCGCGACGTGAACCTGGGACGCAGCGATGTGGAGATGGTGCGGGGCCACCACTGCTGGGCCGGGGACAGCGGGAGAGTTTTGACCTCCTTGCTGCGCCGCGACACTCCGGACCGCGCCTTCGCCGCCGATCAGCTCGTGGCCGCCATGCCCGGCGGACAGAGCCGGGACGTCGTGGGCCGAGGCCCCGCCTTCGCCCAGGCGGCCGTTACGCTGGACGGGCAGTGGTGGGTGGCCGAGGAGAGCAACACTGCCGACCTGTTCGTGGGCTCGGTCAATACCCGCAGGCAGACACTGCTGCTACACACCGGCGCCTCCTACGGCTCCCCCGACTACACCCAGCCCCGCCCGATGTTCACTCCCGGCGGCCGCTCCGTGGTCTACGGGTCCGATGCCACCGGCATCCCCCAGCTTTACGTGACGCAGATCGCGGACGAAGTGCTCTTCAAGCTGATGAGGTAGGAGGCGAGCCTTCGGTTCGCGTCAGACCACCGGGAACAGCACCTCGAACGTACTGCCCACACCCAGCTCCGACTGGACTCGCAGGCGACCGTGATAGGCCTCGGCGGCGCGCTTGACCAGAGCCAGGCCGAGGCCGGTGCCGACGATGCCACGGCGATCCGGGGTGCCGACGCGGAAGAACTCCTCCCCCAACCTGTCCAGGGCCTCGGGTGGGATGCCCAGGCCCGTGTCGGTGACCCGGATGGAGATGCAGGTGCCCTGCGCCTCCACGGCCACCGTCACCTCGCCCCCCTCGCGATTGTACTTGATCGCATTGCTCAGCAGGTTGGTGAGGATGCGGAACAGGTCGTCGTAGTCGGCGCTGAGTACCACCGGATCGGCGGGCAGCCGGGCCGAGACGGAGACGCCGTGGGCGGCGGCGGCGTGCTCGTTGGCCTCGACGGCCTCGCGGGCGACACGGCAAAGGTCGAGGGGCTCGATGCACCTGGTGGGCAGTGAGTCGGCCTGCGAAAGCTCCAGCAGGTCCCGCACGAGCTGGGCCATTCCGTCCACACGGTCGCTGCAGCGCTGCAGGATCATCTCCAGCTTCTCGGGCGAGAGCTTCTGGCCACTGAGGATGACCTTCAGAAAGCCCTGCACCGCGGCCAGAGGGGACTTGAGCTCGTGGGCGACCATGGACATGAACTGCGACTTGGCCCGCTCGAGGTTCATAAGGTCGGTGACGTCGCGAAGCACGGCGGCGGCGCCCACGTCCTGACCGCGGCGGGAGGCGATCGGCACCACCCGGGCCATGTAGATCCGCTCCTGGCGCTGCACCTGTGCCATGAAGCTGCAGGCGACGTCGTCGTCAGCCCGGCCCAGCACGTCTCTCACAAGCTGCAGGAGCGCCTCGTCGGGCACGAACTGCTCGACCGCGACGGCATCGTCGCCACAGTCCTCGGGCAACAGGGCGGCGCGGGCGGCCGGATTGCTCAGCACCACGGTCCCGTCGCAATTGACGACGAAGACGCCGTCGGCGAGGCTGTTGACAATCGCCCGCAGGCGGGACTTGTCTTGATCCAGCTCGAGGAGGCGTGTGTCGGCCTCGCGCCGCAGTTGACGCCAACGGATGGCGCGCTGGACGCGGACGATGAGCTCCGGGGGCACGAAGGGCTTGGGGAGGTAGTCGAAGGCCCCGCACTTGATGGCCTCGATGGCGGTCTCGATCGTCGCATGGGCCGTCATGACGATCGGGACCACCTCCAGCTCGGCCTCGGCCAGCTTCCGCAGGACGGTCATGCCGTCGTAGCCGGGCATGACCATGTCGATGAGGGCCACATCGAAGTCGGCGTCGGTGAGCCTTTGCACGGCGTCCCTGCCGTCATCGGCGATGACGGCCTCGGCGCCGCAGCTTCGCAGGATGCGGGCGCAGCCCTTGCGCAGGGCGGGCTCGTCGTCCACGATGAGAATGCGGCCCTGGAGCTCGGTGGCGGGCATCAGCTCTCGGCCCCGGTGGCATCGGCCGGCGCCTCGCCCTCCTGTCGGCCTGCACCGTCCAGGAGACGGAGGATGGTGTTGGTCAGCTCCGCGATGGGGGCGGGCTTGTCGAACCAGGCGTCGGCCTTCATCCACTCCAGGACTTCCCTGGGGTTGCGCTGGAACTCGAAGCCCGTCTCCTGCACCACGGAGGTGAGAAGGATGATGGGCGCGTGGCGGAAGCGGGGGTCGCGGCGCAGCGACCTGGCCAGCCGGGCGCCCGAATCCGTGCGCTCCATCATCATGTCCAGCACGAAAGCGTCGGGGATCTCGCGGTCGGTGACTTCCAGGGCCTCGTCACTGCGCTCGGCGGTGACGACGTCGAAGCCCATGCCGGAGAGCATGATGCGGTGCTGCTCCAGGAAGTCCGGGTCGTCGTCGACGATGAGCACCTTGGCCGCCTCGTGTGACTGCTGGGGCGAGGCGTCGGCGGGGATGCTGATGAGCACCTCGGTGCCCTTGCCTGGCCGGCTGTCGATCTGGATCTCGCCACCGTGGGCCAGCACCACTCCATGGGCCACCGCCAGGCCGAGCCCGGCGCCACGGGTGGGCTTGGAGGTGACGAAGGGCTGGAAGACCCGGGGCAGCAGGTCCGGGGCGATGCCCCGCCCGTTGTCGCGGATTGCCAGCTCAACTTGGCCCTCATCGGCGGAGAGCCTACTTTCCACGGTGATGACTCCACCCTCCTCGCAGGCCTCCACGGCATTGATGAGCACATTGACGATCACCTGCGCGAGTTGTGCGGGGTCGGCCTGGATGGGCGGGAGACCGTCGGCGAAGAGGGGCTGGATGTTCACATCGGCGAAAGCCAGCCGTGGCCGAATCTCGGTGATGGCCTGATTGGCGATATCGGCGATCTGTGCCCGCTCCCACTGGGGCTCACGCTGGCGGGCGAAGCCCTGCAGGCTGGCCATGACCTGCCGGCAGTGCAGGGCCTCGGCGATCACGGTGGCCACGTCCTCGCGGCGCGTGTCGTCCTCGGTGAAGTTGTCTCTCAGCAGTTGGGCGAAGACCACGATATTGCCCAGAGGGTTGCTGATCTCGTGGGCGATGTCCGCCGCCAGTTGCCCCATGGAGGCCAACTGCTGGGCGCGCATGGCCACCTCGCGGGCCTTGGCCAGCTCCTCGCGGCTGCGGGTGAGACGCTCCAGATTCACCTGCAGCTCGTCGATGAGGTACGGCAGACACATCTCCGGCTCGGCCAGGCCCTGGCAGACGGCGATGGCCTTCTCCCGGCAGGTATGATAGCCGCAGGCCCCGCAGTTGAGCTCATCCTCCGGTCCGAGCTTGTTGGTCCGCGCCAGGACGTCGCCGATCTCCGTCTCCGTCGGCATGCCCAGCCCCGTATCCATGGGCTCGAAGTTCCGGCTCAGGTCGACGCCCGCCACTTCCTTAAGGCCGCGCCCCAGTTGTCGAGCGGTGGTCTGTAGGCGCCTGACATGCTCGGTCACCAGCCCCTTGCGCACCATCGGCGCCATCTCGCAACCGAAGGCCGGGCCGGCGATACAGCCCTCGCACAGCAGGGCGTCCAGGAACTTGGCGGGGAACTGCCCCTCCCGTAGCTCCTGCAGAGCCGCGATGCAGCGGTCGGCGCCCTCCACCACGGCGATGGAGTCGTCCATCAAGTCCGCGGTGATGGCGGCGGCCTTCAGCAGCCCGCCGGAGACGGGGAACAGGGCGCCGAAGTGCGGCAGGGGCGGGTCCGGCTCGGAGGGGCGCATGCCGGCCATGTCGATCCCCATGCTCTCCAGCAGCTCCTCCAGCTCGGGGAAGGTCATGGCTGCGTCCACGGCCCCGGCTACCGGGGGCTCGCGGAGCTCCGCCTTCTTGGCGATGCACGGGCCGATGAACACCACCCCGGCATCGGGATGGAGCTTCTGCTTCACGGCTCGGCCCTGGGCGACCATGGGGGAGACGATGGGGGCCAGATTGGGGACCAGCTCCGGCATGTGCTTCTGCACGTAGGTGACCAGGGCCGGGCAGGGAGTGGAGATCACGGGATGATCGGGGGGGCGCCTGAGCAGGCGGGCATACTGCCGGGCCACCATCTCGGCCCCGAAGCCCACCTCCATCACCACATCGAAGCCCGCGGCCCGCACCGCGGCCACCACCTGGCCCGCCGAGATATCGGTGTACGCCGCGGGATAGCTGGGGGCGACAATGGCCACCGTCTCCCGCGGGCCCTCCAGCAGCTCCCGCACCGCCGGCTCGGCGCTCTCCACCTGCTTGGCGTTCTGGGCGCAGACCTTGATGCAGTTCCCGCAGCCGATACACCGCTCCTCCAGCACGTACGCCTGCCCGCCCTGAACGCGAATCGCCTTGGCGGGACAACTGCGCACGCAGTTGAAGCACCGGCGGCACTTGGCCGCAATGGTGGTAACGACGCCGGAAGGACGATCCTCGCGCTCGGACACGATGCCCCCTCGATTCGGGTACTCACCCTCGGGTCGGTGCGCCGTCCGTCATGGCCGGGTCAAGAGCGTCTTGGGGCATGGACACCGGAACTACCCCTTCGACCTTTTCGTCGGGGGTTCCTGCACACCGCGGACCTGCCGGCCACTCCACCCCCGGCCGTGGGCCCGGCGATGCGTCACGCCGTCACAGCATCTGCCCCCTCAGGCCTGCCTCGGCTTCCTCCATCAGCTCCAAAGTCAGTTGTCGGACATCCTCCGGCAGGCGAGCCAGCTCGCCCTGGATCAGCCTGCCCACCACCGTCTGGGTCTCGGAGGAGGCGTAGTCCATGACGTACTCCTTGAGCGCCAGCAGGGCGTTGGGAGCGCAGCGGTCGGTGGCCACCTGCGGCGAGATGATGCCCTCGACCACGGGAGCCCGGCGCCTTTGGACGTAGCAGGCCGCGCACAGGTTGGGGACGAAGCCCACCTCTGCCATGCGGTAGACCAGGCGCTCCAGGGCGCGCGGGCGGTCGATGGTCAGGTGCCCCGCGGCCTCGGGGTCGCCGTCGCCGGTGTAGACCCCCGGATAGCTCTTGGAGCCCACCACCACGCGCGAGACGCCGACCCCCACCAGCAGACGGCGCACCTCGGAGCTCGCCGGGGTGCTCAGGACGATGTCCGTGTAGGGGGAGGCCAGGCGCACGACGGCCACGATGTGGGCGAAGTCCTCGTCGGCCAGCCGACGCTCGGGCTCGCGGGAGGCCGGGGCGCCGGGGGCCGGTACCATGCGCTGCAGGGTGAAGGAATGTGCCCGCTGACCGTGGATGTCCGACAGGTAGCGGCTGTGCTGCAGCAGGGCGATCACGTCGAAGCGCCAGTCGTGGCAGCCCAGGAGTAGTCCCAGGCCCAGGTCCACCACGCCCGCCTCCAGGGCGCGGTCATGGCAGGTGAGGCGCCGGTCGTAGTCGGCCTTGGGTCCCTCGGGGTGCAATGCGGCATAGGACTGAGGGTCGTAGGTCTCCTGGAAGACGTGGTAGGTCCCCAGGGGGCCGGACTGCTGCAGGAGCCGGAGCTCGTCGAGCCGGAGGGCATCGACATTGATGTCCACCCGCTGCACCTGGCGCAGGCCGGAGCGCACGCCGTAGGCGGCGCCGACCATGTCGCGGACATAGGGGACGCCGCTGCGGTCGTCGCCGAAGACCAAAACCAGATGACGATGTCCCTCATCCAGAAGAGAGACGATCTCGCGCTGCAGGTCGCGGTCGGTGTAGGCGGAGCGTCTCACGCGGGAGTTGGAGCGACGCAGGGGGCAGTAGAGGCAGTCATTGATACAGCGGTTGGTGGGACAGACCGGGGCACAGAGACTGATGCGCCGGCCGAAGGCGGTCTCGCGCACTCGCCGGGCCGAGTCCCGGATCTCCTGCCGCAGGTCCTCGTCGGCCACCGCGATGAGTGCGGCGGCGTCTTCCGCGGGCAGTCCCTTCATCTCGCGGGCGCGGTGCAGGATGTCCCGCACCTGCCCGGTCTCGGGCGCCGCCGCCTGCTCAAGCAACGCCCACACCGCCGGAGGATCGCAGATGCTCCGGGCCGTCTGCTCGATGCGTTCCCGGGACCACTCCGATGAGCCCGAACCCGTGGGGGCCATGCTCTCACCTCTCCTGTGCACACCCACCTCACAGCGACTGTTCGTCTATCAAGGGTCGTAGGCCCCGGGCCGGGCTGTGGCCCGGGGCCCTTTTTGGAGCACACCTTGTGCAATTCGGCCAACGGCGCCCGCATCCTTCCTCCGGCGCGACGCCGCCGTCGCCGTCACCTACCCCCCGCCCCCCGCGCCCCACCCCCATACAGGACCGTTGGCCGCTCAGCCCTGCTCCACCTGCACCGCCCGCTTGGTGCGCGCGGTGTAGTCGGTGTGCAGCAGGTGGTGGGACTTGTGGCTCAGCGGCTCGCCCAGGAACTTGTCGTAGATCGCCTTGATCGACGGATTCTCGTGCGACCTGCGGATGGGCATCTCGCGGTCGGCCTGGTAGATGGCATCGGCCCGGGCGTTTCGGATGTCGGGCGAGGTGGGAACAGGCTGACCGCCACCTCCCAGACACCCGCCGGGGCAGGCCATGATCTCGATGAAGTGGTAATCCGCCTCCCCGGAGGCGACCTTGTCCAGCACCTTGGCGGCGTTGGAGAGCCCGTGGGCGATGGCGGCCTTGACCTGCAGATCGCCGACCTGCACCGAGGCTTCGCGGACGCCCTCCATGCCGCGCACGGCCGTGATGTCTACATTGCCCAATTGCTCGCCGGTGATGACCTCGTACGCCGTGCGCAGGGCGGCTTCCATCACGCCGCCGGTGGCGCCGAAGATCACTGCCGCACCGGTGGACTCGCCCAGCGGGTCGTCATAGTCGCTGTCCGGCAGCTCGGCGAACTCGATGCCCATCTCCCGGATCATCCGGGCCAGCTCGCGGGTGGTGAGCACGTAGTCCACATCCTGATAGCCCGAGTCGTTCATCTCGGGCCTGGCGGCCTCGTACTTCTTGGCCGTGCACGGCATGATGGAGACACTCACGATCTTGGCCGGGTCGATCCCCGCCTGCTCGGCGTAGAAGGTCTTGGCCAGCGCCCCGAACATCTGCTGCGGCGACTTGCACGAGGACACATTGGGCAGAAGCTCGGGGTAGAAGTGCTCGATGAACTTGATCCAGCCCGGGCTGCAGGAGGTGAGCTGCGGCAGCACGCCCCCTTCTGTGATGCGATGGATCAGCTCGTGGCCCTCTTCCATGATCGTGAGGTCCGCGGTGAAGTCGGTGTCGAACACGGCGTCGAAGCCCAGGGCGCGCAGGGCGCTGGTGAGCTTGCCGGTGACGATCTCTCCCGGCGGCATGCCCAGGGCCTCTCCCAGGGCGATACGGACCGCCGGGGCCGTCTGAACGACCACGTGGCTGTCCGGGTCTTCCAGCGCGGCCCACACCTGCGGGATGTGGGTCTTTTCGGTGAGCGCCCCGGTGGGACAGCGGTTGATGCACTGGCCGCAGTTGACGCACAACGCATTGCCCAGTGGGGTATCGAAGGGCGCCCCGACGATGCTCTCATAGCCGCGGCCCTTGATGCGCAGGCCGGACACGCCCTGGATCTCGTCACAGGTCTGGACGCAACGGCGGCACAGGATGCACTTGTCCGGGTCGCGCACCACCGCGAGGCTGGACTCGTCGATCAGGTGGCCGGGCGGGTCCACGCGCACCCGCACCTCCCTGATCCCCAGGTCCTCGGCGAGGGCCTGCAGCTCGCAGGTGCCGTTGCGCACGCAGGAGGTGCAGTCAGACGGGTGGTCGGAAAGCAGCAACTCCACCACCGACCGGCGTGCCTTGCGCACGGCGGCCGAGTGGGTCTGAACCTTCATCCCCTCACGCACCGGGAAGGAGCATGAGGGCTGCAGGACGCGCTCGCCCTCGATCTCCACCAGGCAGACCCGGCAGGCGCCCATGGGGGGAAGGTCCGGGTGGTAGCAGAGGGTGGGGATCTTGATGCCCGCGCTCTTGGCGACCTCGAGGACGGTCTGGCCGGAGCTGGCGGGGAGCGTCTGGCCGTTGATCTCTATGGTGAACTCAGACATTGCCTCGTTCCTCCTGGCTGGATAGGGCTGGGTGCTGATCCACGTCTCCCCCGGGGAGAGTCGGGCGAGCCGGCGACTCGCCTGCGGATGTGTGGCCGCAAGCACGGGGTGGCTGAGTGCCCGCTCCGGGGTCCCGCCGTAGGTCGTGCGGGGTACCCCTCACCCGCTCCGCTCGGCCTGCAGCGCACGGCGAGCGGACGACTCTATTGGGGGAGAGGTCAACGGCTCCGCACCCGTTAGCCCTCCTCCTGCAGCATTACATAGTCGCAATGCAGGCACCTGGCCGCCTCGCGGCAGGCAACGGGCACCGAATAGCCCTGCTCCACCTCGGAGAAGCCGCTGCGCCGATACGCGTCGGGGATCCTGGGCACCTCGGCAACGGGCTTCTCCTCGTCGGCGGTCTCCTCCAAGGCGAGCAGCACCTCGGCCGAGACCCTGGTCTTGGCCTTCCTCCGCGGGGCCTCCATAGGCTCGCCGGAGAGGAAGCTGTGGATCGCCCTGGCCGCCCGATGGCCGTCGGCGATGGCATCCACCACGGTCATGGCGCCGTCGGTGGCGTCGCCGCCGGCGAACACGTTCGCTTGGGCGGTGGCCAGGGTGTGCGGGTCGGCGCAGATCTTGCCGCGACTGGTCTCCACACACACGCAGGACTCATCCAGGCCCTGGCCGATGGCGCTGATGACGGTGTCCACGTCGAGGGTGAAGCTGACACCCTCTGCCGGCTCCGGCCGGCGCCGACCGCTCCTGTCCCACTCGCCGAGCTGCATCTGCTGGCACACCAGCCCGGCCACCTTGCCCTCCGCACAGACGACCTCGGCGGGAGCCGCCAGGAAGTGGAAGATGATGCCCTCGTGCTCGGCCTCCCGGATCTCCTCGGGATGGGCGGGCATCTCGTCCCGGGTGCGGCGGTAGACCAGGTGTACCTCCTCGGCCCCCAGGCGCAGGGCGGAGCGGGCCGAGTCGATGGCCGTGTCACCACCACCGATGACGGCCACACGCCGCCCCAGCTCGGGCCGCTTGTTCTCGGCCATGTCGCGCAGGAACTGCACCGAATCCAGCACTCCGGAGGCATCGGCGCCCGGGCAGTCCAGCGGGACCCCCTTCTGGCAGCCGATGGCCAGGAAGACGGCCCCGTAGCCCTCGGCCTCCAGGCTGTCCATGGTGAAGTCGCTCCCAAAGGCCACACCCGTCTTGAGCTCGACGCCCAGGTCGACGATGTCCTGAATCTCGCGGAGCAAGACATCCTTGGGCAGACGGTAGTCGGGTATGCCGTAGGCCATCATGCCGCCCGGCATCGAGGACTTCTCGAACACGGTGACCTCGTAGCCCTTGCGGACCAGGTCGTAGGCGGCGGTGAGGCCGGCGGGACCGGCTCCGATGACGGCCACCTTCTGGTGCCTGGCAGGAGCCAGCTCCGGCTGCCACGTCGTGCTCCGGTGGTCGGCCGCCGCACGCTTGAGCAGGCGGATTGACACCGAGTCATCGAGCTGACTGCGGCGGCAACTGGCCTCGCAGTACGCCGTGCATACCCGGCCGCACACCGAGGGGAAGGGGTTCGTGTCGCGGATCACCGCATAGGCGTCGTCCAGACGGCCCTCGGAGATCAGGCTCACGTACAGCGGCACATCCACACCCGCCGGACAGGCGTGCTCGCATGGGGCCTTCATCATCTCGCTGCAGGATACCGCCCGACAGTGCTTGTCGCGGATATGCTCCTCGTACTCCTCGCGGAAGTAGCGGATCGTGCTCAGGACCGGGTTCGGCGCGGTCTGCCCCAGGCCACACAGGGCCGTGACCTTGATCTGGTTGCCCAGGTCCTCCAGAAGCTCGATGTCGCCCTCTTCGCCCTCCCCGGCGCAGATGCGCTCCAGAATCTCCAGCATCCGCTTGGTGCCGATGCGGCACGGCGGGCACTTGCCGCAGGACTCGTCTTGAACGAAGTCCAGGAAGAACCGGGCCAGGTCCACCATGCAGGTGCTGTCGTCCATCACGATCAGCCCGCCGGAACCCATGATCGACCCGAGCTGTTTGAGGCTCTCGTAGTCCACCTTCGTGTTGAGAAACTCCCTGGGGATGCAGCCGCCCGAGGGGCCACCGGTCTGCGCCGCCTTGAACCTCCGGTCATTGCGGATGCCGCCGCCGATCTCGAAGATGATGGTCCCCAGTGTGGTGCCCATCGGCACTTCGACAAGACCGGTGTTGTTCACATGGCCCGCCAGGGCGAAGACCTTGGTGCCCTTGGATGTCTCGGTGCCGATGGAGGCGAACCACTCGGCTCCGTGGAGGATGATGGGGGCGATATTGGCGTAGGTCTCGACATTGTTCAGCAGCGTGGGCTTGTTCCACAGCCCCTCATTGGCGGGGAACGGCGGGCGGGGCCTGGGCTCGCCACGCTTGCCCTCGATGGAGGCCATCAGGGCGGTCTCCTCGCCGCAGACGAAGGCACCGGCACCCATGCGCAGCTCGATATCGAAGCGGAAGCCCGAGCTGAAGATGTCCTCGCCCAACAGACCGAAGTCCCGGGCCTGAGCCAGGGCTCCGGAGAGCCTCTCGATGGCCAGGGGGTACTCGGCGCGGATGTAGATGTACCCCTTATTGGCGCCCACGGCGTAACCGGCGATGGCCATGGCCTCGATGACGCTGTGGGGGTCTCCCTCCAGGACGCTGCGGTCCATGAAGGCTCCCGGGTCTCCCTCGTCCGCATTGCAGACTACGTACTTGGGCGACCCGGTGGCTTTGGCGGTCAGCTCCCACTTGAGCCCCGTGGGGAAGCCGCCTCCGCCGCGTCCGCGCAGTCCGGAGGCCTTGACCTGGGCGATGACCTCCTCCGGCTTCATCTCCGTGAGGACCTTGGCCAGGGCCTCGTAGCCGTCGCGGGCGATGTACTCCTCGATATTGCCCGGGTCGATCTCGCCGCAGTTGCGCAGGACGATCTTCTTCTGCAGGTTGAAGAAGGGGATCTTGTCCATGCTCAGGACGGGGGCTTCGTCCTCGGGGGCCACGTACATCAGCCGCTCGACGGGCCGCCCCTTGAGCAGGTGTTCGGTGACGATGAGCGCTCCGTCCTCCGGGCTGAGCTTCTGGTAGAACACCCCTTCGGGGTAGATGACCGCCACGGGCCCCAGGTCGCAGGAACCCATACAGCCGGTGCGGACGACTTTCACCTCATTGGCCAGGCCGTTGTCGGCTATCGCCTGCTCGATGGACTCGGCCACCGACTGGGAGCCCGAGGACACACAGCTCGCCCCCGCGCAGACCAGTACGTGTGATCGGAAAGTAGGCATCTATCTCTCCCTCTTTCGCTGGAGCGTTGACAAGATGCTGCAGGGCGAGGCCGGGAAGCCCGGCCCCAGAAGTCCGGCCGGAAACCTCGCCTTCGCCGGGAATCTCATTCCGAGAGCGTCCGCTCCCGGAGGGAGCAGCTCGAGGAATCTCTTGGGATATCGGGAGATCCTTCGCTATCTCGCTGCGCGAGATTGGCACTCAGGATGACATTTCAGCGGCAGGCCCAGCTTCTCGGCCGGGCCTACAGGCTCTCGCCGGAGCATTGCGCGGGTGCTACTCGTATCTGTCCAGGATCTCGGCGACCTTGCTGGGCTTCATGCGCTCGTAGATGTCGTCGCCGATGGTCATCACCGGAGCCAGGCCGCAGGCGCCGATGCAGCGGACCACATCGAGGCTGAAGCGCATGTCCTCGCTGGTCTCTCCCACGCCGCAGCCCGCGTGCTTCTCCACCGCCTCCAGGACCCTCTTGCCTCCGCGGACGTAGCAGGCGGTGCCCTGGCAGACCTTGATAATGTGCCGGCCGCGCGGGACCGTGGTGAAGAAGCTGTAGAAGCTCACCACACCCTCCACCGTCCCCGCCGGAAGGGCCAGCTTGTCCGCCACATACTCCTGCACCGGCTGGGGCAGGTAGCCGAGCTCTCCTTGCACCGCATGCAGAATCTCGATCAGAGAGTCGGCTTCCGCCCCCTTTGCCTGCACGATGGCGTCGATCTTGGGGAACGTCTCTGAGCCGATGACGTCTGTCGCCATGTCTACTGCACCTCCTGGCCGGTCACCACGGCGTACTCAGAAACCACGTGGCCGTTGACGATGTGATCGGCGACGATGCGCCGCATCACGGCCGGCGTGACGCGCCCGTAGGTCACGGGCGCATGGCCCTCGGTGTACACGTCCACCATGGGCTCGCGGTCGCACAGCCCCTTGCAGCCCGTCTGCGACACCGTCACATCGCCCAGACCTCGTTGCTCCAGCTCCTCGAGCAAGGCGCCCATGACCTCCCTGGCGCCGGCGGCGATGCCGCATGTGCCCATGGCCACCACCACGCGCGCGGTGCCCTCGCGGTCGCGGACGGCCAGTGCCGCCTTGGCACGCTCGCGCAGAGCCTGTAGTTCCTCTCGCGTCTTCACGATTGCTGTGCCCCCTTACGGGATGCTGGGTTCTGGCTCCGCACAGGGCGGAGCCGGGATGCGCTGTCTTGGTTCACCGTCTTGTGTGCAGAGCCGATCGGCCCAGTTGCCGTGGCCGCTGTAGGGCGGGGGCCTGTACCCCGCCGGTGTCGCCGTGGCCGCTGTAGGGCGGGGGCCTGTACCCCGCCGGTGTCGCCGTGGCCGTCCCAAAGGCCCGGCCGGAGAGCTCACGTTCACGTGGGAATGTCGTTCTGAGAGCGTCCGCTCCCAGAGGGAGCAGCTCGAGGAATCTCCCGGCACATGGCGAGATCCTTCGCTGTCTCGCTGCGCGAGATCGGCGCTCAGGATGACATCTTGACGGCAGAACCGGCTCCTCGGCCGAACCTATACGGCGCGTCCCCACGCCTACGCCCTGCTCCCCAGTTCTTGCAGCTCCTCATCCACCAGCCTCCGGAGCCACTGCAGGACCATGGCGTTGCAGATCGGGACACCATCCAGTTCCTGCTGAATCTCCGCCGTGTCCAGCTCGAAGCTCCTGCCGTCCACCTCGTGGGCGTAGCGCAATGCGACCGAGCCCGCCTCGCAGGCCAGAGCCTGGATGACCGCGCCCATATCGCCCAACGGCGGGCGGTCCAGGTGGGAGAGCTTCAGCGTCGCCTCGACGACGGTGCCCTGCCCGGGCACCGAATGCACGGACAGAGAGCCTTCGCAGCGCTCGCAGGTGGCCTTCATCAGAGACAGCCCCATACCGATGCGGCGAGTGGTGCGGGTGGAGTAGAAGGGGTCCGTTGCCCTGGCCACCGTGGCCGCATCCATGCCCGGCCCATCGTCACGGATGGTGACCCGGAGCAGATCGGCGGCGGTGTCCTCGATGATCTCAAGGTCCACGACCGCGGCCCCCGCTTCCACGGAGTTCCGGGCCACGTCCAGGATGTGCAGGGATACCTCGCGCATGTCTCGCTGCCTTCGCCCCGGTCTATGCGCCGCCCCCGACTTCCTCCGCCAGCCTCCGTCCCCACTCCGCGGCATCCACCTGTGCCTCGGCCAGGTCCCGGGAGATGGTGGTCACCGCCCTGCCGATGTCCGCCAGACAGTGGGCGTCTCCCGCCGTTATCAGCGGTCGGCCGAGCAGGTCCGGATAGCGTGCGAGGGCCGCCGGTACCGAGAGGCTTGCCGAGATCTCGAAAACGTCCACCTGCAGCTTCGGCGGGACGAAGCCCAGGATGCGGAGCAGGCCGTTGGCCGAGCGGTCCACATGGGCGGCGATGCTCATTCCTCCCAGCTCGTGGGTGAGGCCGGCCACCCTCTCCACGGAAAGGTCCGTGGCGGTAATAAGGAGCCTGTCGTCGACACCGATGCTCTCTCCCCACTCGTCCACCAGGATCTGGCGGCCGAAGAGGTCGGCCCGGTTCTTGAGCGGCGGCAGATGCTCAGAGACGATGCGGTCCATCTCCATGGCCGCGGCGACGCTGTCAAAGAGCGCGAGGAGGTGCACGTTCTCGGCGGATTCCACCTCGAGTCCTACGAAGACGCGGACCTCGAAGGCGGGGGCGGCCTCCATGAAGGCCCAGGCATTGCGGGCGCAGCAGTGGTCCACGATGCCGACAACTGCGATGCCCCGACGCTCGGCGGTGAGCAGCACCTGCGGCGGCAGCATCTCCTCGGCGCCGCAGGGCGACAGCGTGCTGTGAATGTGCAGGTCGATGGCGACCTTCGCGTCCATTGCCGTCTCCCGGCCGTGCGGTGCGGCGGCACGGCCTAGCGGATGCCCAGCTCGTACAGCCGCCCGGATACCTGGTAGGCGGACTGCTCGGTGGTGAGCAGGCCGACGCCCTCCTCCTCGGCCCGAGCGATGGTGTCCTCGTCGGGCTCAAACCCGGAGGCCACGATGATGGCGGCCATGTCGTTGAGCGTCGCGACGGCCACCACATTGGAGTGGGTCTGAATGGTGACCCAGACCCATCCCGCCTGGCCCTCGGCCATCACGAAGCTGAGCAGGTCCGAGGCCAGGGCGCCGAGGATCGGGCTGCCGGCACGGCTTCCCGGCACCAGAGGGTTCAAGGACAGGGCCTGCGATACGGACTGGAGAGTGATCTGCGGGCTGCTAGTCATCGGGGTTGCCTCCCCGGAGGAATGTCAAGGTCAGCGTGACGCCCCGGCCCTTGGCGCTCTGTATCGCGAAGTCGTCCACCTGGGCCTTGATGTTGGGGAGCCCCATGCCGGCGCCGAAGCCCAGGGAGCGGGCCTCCTCCCCGGCCGAGGACCAGCCGGGCGTCATGGCGAGCTGTATGTTCTCGATCCCCGGCCCCTGGTCGACGATGCGCACCTCCACCCGGGTGGGGTACACATCCACCTGCACGTAGCCGGAGCGTGCGTGCAAGACGACGTTCATCTCCGCCTCGTAGCACGCGACGCTGATGCGCTGGATGACCTCGGGCTCGACGCCGGCGTCGCCCAGGGCCCTCTTGACGGAAGTCGAGGCCCGTCCGCCCAGGAAGTAGGCCTTGCCCAGGATGGGGAATTCGTGGTGGGAGATGGGCGCCTCATCCATGGCGATCGCAGACCCCGCAAAGCGAGTGAGTGGCGCACAAGTCGGAGCGGTTGACCGGCTGATCCACCGACGCCCTCCGCGGCCCTGTGGCGGCGCTCGGCGGCGTCTCTACCTAACGGCCACCTACGGAATCGCCGATTCTCCGGGACGGCGGCCTATAGGTGCGGCCGGAAAGTCCGCCTTCGCCGAGAGTGTCATTCTGAGAGCGTCCGCTCCCGCAGGGAGCAGCTCGACGAATCTCCCGGCAGATGGCGCGATTCTTCGCTATCTCGCTGCGCGAGATGGACGCTCAGAATGACATCAAACGGACCGGCCGGGCTTCTCGGCCGCGCCTTTGCTACACGGTCTTGCGGTACGGCCGCAGGCCCGCCTGCATCAGCAGGCCGCAGACCTCGTACTTCGACAGCATCGTGCGGTAGATGGAGACGCCCTCGTCTCGGGCGGCCTCCGTCATCTCCACACCGACCTGCTTGCCCTCGACGACCAGGACCGCCGGGAGGTGCTTGATGGCGGCGGTGCGCACGGCCTGGTCGGTGGTCAGCCCGGTGATCAGCACCGACCCGGGCCGGGCAAAGGCCAGCACGTCGCTCATCAGGTCCGCGGCGAAGCACCCGGAGACCTCCGCGGACGGGTCGACCGCAGTGACCACGGCGTCGGCCTTCACAGCATCGATCAGGTCCGCGAGCGTCACCGTACACCCTCCCCTGCTATCGACGCGTCCGCCAAAGGTGCTGCTACCATTCTATCGGAAGTTTGTGGGGGATTTGTTACCTCAATGGGGGATATTGCTCTCCCCCAAATGGGGGAAATGCGGGGATGACACAGGACATCATTGGGGGGGGCGGCGAGCCTATGCCGCCACACTGCGGCCGCGACGGATGCGGTTGTAGATGCCCAT
Source organism: uncultured Armatimonadia bacterium (assembly GCA_964639415.1). Taxonomy (GTDB): domain Bacteria; phylum Armatimonadota; class Zipacnadia; order Zipacnadales; family JABUFB01; genus CAYRFY01. Next base: position 3,038 of record CAZXDD010000043.1, on the reverse strand, counting down.
GCCTCCGGCGCAGAGGAGGTAGCTCGCCCCGGCCAGGACGACGGTCGTGGCCCCGGCGGGCAAGTTCGGGCCGTAGCTCAGGGCCAGACCCGAGGTGGTGAACAGGATACTCAGCAGCGCCGACAGGGCCATTACCTGGCGCAGGGTCTTGGAGAACAACCCCGCAATGGCCACGGGGAGGCTGAGCAGGGCGATAACCATCACCAGGCCGACAACGGTGACCAGCAAGACGACGGTGAGGGCGGTGAGATACAGGAGCAGAAGATAGTACAGCGACACCGGGATCCCCCGGAGCCGGGCGAATTCCTCATCGAAACAGACCGCCACGAACTGGCGATAGCAAAGCAGCCCCACAGAGACGACCACGATGTCCAGGCCCGCCATGAGCAGCAGACTGCTGCGGCGGACCATGAGGATGTTGCCGAACAGATAGCTCATCAGGTTCTCGCCGTAGCCCGGAGTGCCCCAGATGAACAGGACACCCACGGCCATGCCGATGGCCCAGACGGCGCTGATGACGGTATCCTCGCGCTCGCGGAAGCGCAGGCTGACCAGGCCGATGATCGTGGCCGCCAGTAGCGCCACTACCACGGCGCCGTACAGGGGATGGAGCCACTCCCAGCCACGGGTCACCTGCAGATAGCGGGCGGCCCCCAGGCCGGCCAGGACGCAGTGGGCGATGCCGCCGGCGATGTAGGTGATGCGCCGGGCCGCCACGTAGCTGCCCACCACCCCACACGAGATGCCGGCCAGCACACCGGCCGCCAGTGCGTATCGCAAGAAGGCGTTCTCGCCCAGGGCCTGGAGAAACTCAGTCACTCTCCGCCCCCTCCCGGACCACACCAGAGGCGCAGTCCAGACACTCATCGCCCAGCGCGTTGTGCTGCACCAGTCTCAGGTCCGGTCCGTACATGGCCTGGAGAAACTCGCCGGTGGCGTGCGTCAGGTCCACGGTCGGGTGCCGGAGCACCCGGCGGTTCACACACAGGACATCGCGGACCAGATTGGAGACGAAGGCCAGATTGTGGGTGACCACCAGAACGGTCATCTGCCGGTTGAGGTCTGCAAGCAGCTCGTAGATGCCCTGTCTGACCAGGCCGTCCACGCCGGCGGTGGGCTCGTCGAGCAAGAGCATGTCCGGCTCGGCCACCAGAGCTCTGGCGATTAGCACACGCTGCCGTTGCCCCCCCGAGAGCTGTGCCACCGGCCGGCGCACCAACGCCTCCAAACCCACTCGTTCCAGGGCCGCCTCGATCCTCCCGCCCTCCGTGTCGCGGCACCCCCCCACCCCCAGGAGGCCCATGCGCACCACATCACCCACCGTCATCGGAAAAGCGCTGTCATACTGAAATACCTGAGGCACGTAGCCCAGGCGGCGCGAGACCCGGGCCGGGTGCTCTCCGAACACCTCGACACGCCCCCGGACGGGCTGCAACAGCCCCAGGAGGAGCTTGAGGAAGGTGGTCTTGCCTCCGCCGTTGGGCCCCACGATGGCCAGGAACTCGCCACGCTCCACCGTGACGTTCACATCCTCCAGCACCACCCGGTCGTCGTAGCCGAAGGCGACGCCCTCGACCCTCACCGCGGGAGTCTCACTCATCTTGCTCCGGCCTCCGATCCGACACTCCGACAAGCCCGGATTTGATGGTCGCGGCCATCTCCGCCAGGTTCTCGATGTAGTCACCGGAGAGGGGATTGATCGGCACCACCGCGCCGCCGATCGCCTCGGCAATGGCGCGGGCGGCCGAATCGGCGAACTCCGGCTGGACGAACACAACCCTGGCACCGGAGGCCCGGGCCTTCTGTACGATGCTCGCGAGCTCCTTGGGTCCCGGCTCCTTGCCCTCGGTCTCGATGGCGATCTGCCGCAGGCCGTAGGCGTCGGCCAGGTAGCCGAAGGCGGGATGGTAGACCAGCAGCTCCGATCCCGCCAGCGGCTTGAGGATCCGGGAAATGGTGGCATGGAGACGGTCCAGCTCGGCATCCAGGGCCTGCAGGTTCTGTTCGTAACGCTCGGAGCCCTCGGGGTCCAGCCGCACCAGCTCTCGCTGCATGGTATGCGCGATCCTCTTGGCATTCCTCGGGTCCAGCCAGACGTGGGGGTCCATGGTCGGCTCCCCCTGCAGGACGGGCAAGGGCGAGGCGGCCTCCGGCTCGCCATCCTCCCCGGGTTCGGCGGCCACGGGGGCCTCCTGGGCGTCCTGCTGCTCCGCTCCTCCGTGCCCGTGGGCCCCATGGGTGCCCGTCTCGGTTTCGCGCAGCTTGATCCCCTCCCGGGTGTCCACCACTTTCAGCCCGGGCATGGTCTCGCCGATCCTCTCCAGGAGCGCTTCCTCGAAGGGCAGGCCGATGGAAAAGTACGTCCGGGCCCGGGCCAGTTGAGCCATCTGCCGGGCCGTGGGCTCGTAGGTAGCCGGAGAGTGGCCCTGCTCCACGAGCACCAGCACCTCGACCCTCTGCCCGCCCACCCGCTGGAGGAGGAATGCCTGTGGCAGGATGCCGACGGCCAGCACGATCGCCTCGTCCACACCGGTGGCCCCGGCGTCCGTGGTGCGTGCGGCGGGGGACGGCTCGAGGGGGCGGGCGGCCTCCGGCGCCTGCCGGCCACAGGCGGCCAGAAAGACCGCGGCCACTAGAGCGGCGGCTCCGACAGCAGCTCTAAGGCTCATCAAAGGTCCCTTCCCGCGGGTTCACCGACGAGGATTGTAAGGCGCGTTTTGTCGCACACACCCACTCCTAACACTATAGCGTCTCGCTCCTCCGGTTTTGTTCCGGCCTCGAGGTGGACAATACCGTATTGGTGGAGAAGAACGGCGCCGACATCTGGCTGAGCCCGGCACCGTAGGCCACCCACCCCTCGTCAGTACCCCCGACCCCGACCGAGACGCCTCCGTGCCCGCGGTCTTCCAAGACCGCACCGTCGGCCACCCACCCCTCGTCAGTACCCCCAACCCCGACCGAGACGCCTCCGTGCCCGCGGTCCTCCAACTCAGATTATGCAGGTTCCGGGCAGGCGCCGATTCACGTCACCTCACCCC
>CAZXDD010000042.1:0-23302 GCA_964639415.1 uncultured Armatimonadia bacterium | reverse complement strand
AAGCAGCTCCGGGGCCATGGACCTGGCCTTGTTGCTGGCCACGTAGCAGCTCATCGAGACCCTGTGTGACGAGCGCTTCTCCGTGGTCCATCAGACTCGGGCCGGGCTACTGTGCTTCTCCCCGGAGCCGGATGTTGCCAAGGGCCAATTGGCGGCCTCCACCGTGCTGCAACTGCAACTGGCGCCGCAGATTGTGCATGTTGTGGGGTTCTGCGAGGGCGACCACGCCGCGACCGTCGAGGACATCGTCGAGAGCTGTGACATCGTGCGGGGAGCCCTGCGCCAGGCCCTGAGTGGGTCCCCGGACATGACGCGTGACCCGGCGGTGCAGGAGCGCAAGGAGGAGCTGGTGGCGGAGGCGGGGCTGCTTCTGGAGGCTCTGCGGGAGCTGGGCGACGGGTCTTCGGACCCGCTGTGCGACCCGGAGGTGCTGGCCCGGGCTGTGGCCGAAGGCTACATGGACGCGCCCCAGCTTTGCGGTAACGAGTGGGCCGCCGGGAAGCTGGCCACCGCCCCGGTAGACGGTGCGATCCGTGCTATCGACTTCGACACCGGCCGGGTGATCGGCGAGGCCGAGAGGCTGCGGCGGCTGAGACGATAGATGCCTGTACCTCGCCGCAGGGACAGAACAAGCGGCCCACCCGATAAGGGTGGGCCGTGTCGCCGTCCATCGTGGCCTGCGGGCCGTCCTCTTACGGCGTGGCCCAGTACTTGTCACGGCTCGACGGGTCGCCGACCACTTCGCGCTTGAGCGACTTGACGTGTCCGTCGCAGAAGGCGACGTTGCACTGCTCGTTGTGCCACCCCTCTGGCTTGCCGTAGTACCCGCCCGTGGACAACGCCACTCCCGGGTCGTAGAGACTGATGTACGTCGAGCCGTCCAGGAACATGATGATCTCGGAGACGCGGTTGATCTTGGCCAGGTTCTTGCCGTGCTCCGGCGGCCAGCCGCTCTCATCGAAGTTCGAGAACACCCAGTTATAGTTGCAGCCATAGCTGGCGGTGATGGCCGCGTTGCCACGGCTGGGGCAGACGAAGATCTGCGAGTTCTTGACGTACGGCATGATGACTTCCATCCAGTACCGCGCGCCTGCGGGTACCGTGGCCTCGAAGTTGTAGTACGGCGGCAACGTATCGTCGTAGTCCTGGGCGTACATCAGCACACCCAGCGCGATCTGCTTCTGGTTGGACAGACAGGACGACTGTCGCGCCTTCTCCCGAGCTCGAGCGAACACGGGGAAGAGTATAGCGGCGAGGATCGCGATGATAGCGATGACGACAAGCAGTTCAATGAGCGTGAAACCGGTTCGACGCACTGTGGCCTCCTGGCGGCCTGACACGACAAGACGGTTATGACTGCGCTCCACCGGGACGGCAAACAGAGGCCAGCCACAGCTCCGTCGATCGCGCCGAGCTCGCGCAAACCAGGGGCGAACCGGGCACAGCAGACGTCACAGCGCCGAGAACTGCCTGTCCATATACGGTGCGGTGTCGCAGCCCACGGCCGGGTTTCCCGTGCCGGGCCTGTTGGTGATAGTTGCTACATATAACATGATACCACATTATGGGCCGCGAAACCACGTCCACTTCTCAGTCCCTGGCCGCGGGGACGCAGCGCCGACCGCCTCCGGGCCGGCGGGTGCGCACCGCCCGGCTCCGGAGGCCCGACGGCCTCGGGCGGCGAAGAGACCCGGCGCATAGTTGCTGTCACCACCTTGCGGAGGCATGGCCGATGAACCTCTCCCTTCTCTGTCTGAGCGTTGTCTCGATACCCCTTGCCCTTCCGGCCTGCGCCTCGACGGTGCGTATCGACCCCGCGGGCGGGGCGCCCCGTATCGTGGTGGACGGACAGCCCGTGCGGGCCCGGATGTTCTATGGTGGCCGCAGTAGCGCGCCGTTGCCCATCGGGCCCGAGGCCTCGGTGCAGGACTTCGTGTTCACGGCGGTCGACACGGCGCCGGGCAACGGTACGGTGCACTTCCGGTTCGGCGCCGCCCCGGGGGAGATCTTCCTCGACGACGTCCGCGTCACGGACCTGGACACCGGAACTGAGGTAATCCCCACCAGGGATTTCGAGGGCGGGCAGGATGACTTCGCGCGCGACTGGACCTTCTGGCCCACCGGAGAAGACAACACGACGGCCAAGATGGAGGTCTTGCCGGGCGTGGGGCGGGATGGCTCGGCCGGGCTGAAGGTGAGCCTCACGCCTCCTCCGCCCGGCAGGCCCTGGCCGGACTTCCACGTCTACCACCGGGTCAATCTCTCCCTGGAGAAGGGGCACAGCTACCGGATGACCTTCTGGGTACGGGCCGAGGCGGCGCGCAACCTGCTGGTGGCCTTCTACCGTCCGGGGGCCCCCTTCGTGTTTCTGGGCGGCCCGGCCGAGAGCTTTACCTCGCAGATTGGGTTGGCGGCGGCGGTGGGGGTGGACCTGGTCAGCTTCGCCATCGGCTGTCCCTGGCCCGAGCCCGGGGAAGAGGCGGATTTCGGCGTTGTGGATGCCATCTGCCGGGACGTTCTGAACGCCAACCCCGATGCGCTGCTGCTTCCCCGCTTCGGGGTGGAGCCGCCGGCGTGGTGGAAGACGGCACATCCCGACGACGTGATGGTGTGGGAGGATGGGTCTCGGCCGCACGGCGTGGTGGTGGCTTCCGAGGCCTACCGGCGCGACGCGGCGCGGAACGTGGCGGCGCTGGTGCGGCACCTCGAGGAGACCTTCGGCGACCGGATGGCCGGCTACCATCCCTGTGGCCAGCATACCGGCGAGTGGTTCTACTATGGGACCTGGACTCCGCTGCTCAACGGCTACTCCGTGGGGGACACCCGGGAGTTCCGGCGCTGGCTGACGGACACCTACGGCACCGATGCGGCGCTGGCCGAGGCCTGGAGCGATCCCGATGTAACCCTGGAGACGGCGGCGGTGCCCTCGGCCGAGGCCCGGCACGAAGCGTTGGCAGGTGTCCTCCGCGACCCGATCGCCGAGCGGCCAATCCTCGATCTCTCCCGTTTTCAGCAGGAGGCCATGGCCGACTGCGTCTGCGCCCTGGCCAGGGCGGCGCACGAGGCCTGTGGCGGCAGAAAGCTGGTCACCTTCTTCTACGGCTACGTCTTCGAGTTCGGCGCCGTCGGCAACGGTCCCGCCACCTCCGGCCACTACGCCTTGCGTCGCGTCCTGGACTGCCCGTACATCGACCTTCTGTGCTCACCGATCTCGTATTGCGACCGCGGTCTGGGCCAGAGCGCCCCGGCGATGACCGCCGCCGAAAGCGTGGCCCTGGCCGGCAAGATGTGGCTGTACGAGGACGACACAGCCACCTATCTGAGCTCAGGGACCTATCCCGGCTGGCAGGACAAGGTGGAGACGCTCGCCCAGACCAATGCGCAGCTTGTGCGCAATGTGGCCCAGTGCGCGCTGCGCAACTTCGCCACCTGGTGGATGGACCTGGGGGCCGCGGGATGGTTCAACGATCCGGGGATGTGGGCGGAGATGGCGCGACTGGAAGCGCTGGACAGAGCCCTTTTGGGTGCCCCCACGCCGTACCGGCCGCCGCTCGCCGCAGTGCTGGACGAGACCGGCATGCTCCGCGTGGCGGCGGGCGGAACCACGGTCACCCGACCGGGTATCTACGAGGTCCGCAGGGCCCTGGCCCGCACCGGGGCGCCGTATGGTCAGTACCTGATGGACGACGTCGTCGCCGGGCGCGTAGAGGCCGAGGTCTACGTCATGCTCGCTACCTGGGCGCTGTCGCCACAGCAGCGCGCCGATCTTCTGCGCGCCACCCGGGGAGCCGCGAAGGTCTGGTGCTATGCTCCCGGCTACCATGACGGGTACCGGACATCGCTCCTGGCCATGCGGGAGTTGACGGGCTTCGAGCTGGCCCCGCTCGCCGCCGAGAAGGCCTTCGCCGAGCCCACCGAGGCGGGCAGGGCGCTGGGGCTCACCCGTGGCCTCGGAGTGGACGGCCCGGTCACCCCTCTGTTCGCCGCCACGGACGCAACCGCCGCGGAAACCCTGGCCACCTATCCGGACGGCTCGGCCGCCATCGCCCTCCGGCAGCACCCCGACGGCCCCTCGCTCTTCGTGGGCACACCGGGGCTGACTTCGGAGCTGCTGCGGCTCATCGCCGCGCAGGCCGGGGTGCACCTGTACACCGAGACCGACTGCAATGTCTACCAAAACGGCCCCTACGTTGCCCTGCACACATGCCAGGCGGGGCCTCTTCAGGTCGACACGGGTGCGACCGAGCCGGTGGTGGACATGCTCACAGGAGAGACGATCGGCCGGGGGCCGGTGGTGAGCCTCGAGACGGAGATGGGGGAGAGCTACGTCTGGAGGGTGAGAGCAGACAGGTAGGGACGCCCCGGAGGTCGGCAGGTCAACGGCAGCGGCGGCAACGGGCCCCGACCCCGGCACCGGTCGCCAGAGGGCGAAAAACTGGCGGTGCTGCCTGCCGCTGGCCGTGCCCAGCACCCGTCTCCTGCGACCTGCCGTCCTGCTACTCCTTGTTTCCGCTGCAGGAGACGTCGCAGCCTTCCTCGATCAGGCAGCCACCGCGCTCGTTGCCCACGAGGTCGCAGTTCTCCACATCGCCGCCGCCGGCGTCGTGGACCCAGATGCCCAGATGGGCATTGCCGGTGATGGTGCAGTGCAGGATCGAGGGCCGTCCGGAGCGAACCTCCACGCCCGATGCGGCATTGCCGAAGATACGGCAGTTCTCCACGATGCCCTGACCGTTGTTGACCACCAGTACACCGCACTGTAGCCCATCGTGAATCTGACAGTCCTTCACATGCGGCCTGCCCCCGGCGCCGATCTCCACTCCCGCCAGGGCGTTGGTGTGGATGTCGCAGTCGGCCACAATGCCCCGGGCATTCTCGCCGATCCACACACCGCAGCCGCGGTGCTCGAAGATGCGGCAGTGCTGGATGACGGGATTGCCCCCGTTTGCCACCTCGATGCCCTGCTTCCCGCTCTCGTAGATCCGGCAGTTCTCGATGGTCCCCTTGCCCCCATTGGAGACCAGTATCCCGCTGCCCTGACTGCCGTGGATGCGGCAGCCGCGGATGATGGGGTCGGCGTCGGGACCGTGAATGTCGATGCAGCTTGCCTCCGCTGTGGAGCTGATGTCGCAGCTCTCCACAAGCAGCCGGCCGCGGCGCACCATCACCGCGGCATAGCCGATACCGGCGCGCGAACGGAAGGTGATATTGCGGACGGTGGCTTCGTCGCCCCGCATCGTGAGGCAGCTATCGTTGCGGCGCTCCTCGATGACGATGTCTCGCACCGGTCCGTCGCCGATGATCTCGACCTTCTGGTCGATGAGCAAAGACTCCCGGTACAGGCCGGGGCGCACGATGATGCGCGTCCCCTCGGTGGCCGCCTCCAGCGCCTGGGAGATCCGTCGGTAATCGCCGCTCTCGGGGTCGACAATCAGGGTCTTGGGGGGCGCTTTGGCGTCCTCACCGGCCTGGCCGGAGAACACGGCCAGGTCCGGAGCCGCGCGGCGGATGGCATCGATGAAGTCGCCCACGCTCTGCGGCCGATCGTCCACACGGATGGACATGGCCCACATCACGGCGTCGCTGACACCCCTCGCGATGCTGGGAACCAGCCTGTGTGGCGGGATGAGCTCCACGCCGGAGGCCCTGTCCGTCGCCTGCACCGGCCGCTGGCCGGTGAGCAGGTGGTAGAGCGTGGCCCCCAGCGCGTAGATGTCGCTGAAGGTGCCGAAGCGGGCGCGCTGACCGTACTGCTCCAGGGGAGCGTAGCCCGGCGTCACCATGGCCGTCATCGGGCGAGTGGCGCCGGCGGCAAACTCCCGGGCACTGCCGAAGTCCAGCAGCACGGCGCGATCGCCGGCGACGACGATGGCATTCTCCGGCTTGATGTCGCGGTGCAGCAGGTTGGCGGCATGGACCTCCTTGAGCCCCGCGCCGATGCTCTCCACATACCTCACGGCCTCGGCCTCGGACAGGCGCCCGTGGCGCGCGATGAGCTCGCACAGCGTGGGGCCGCGTAGCAGCTCCTGCACCATGTACGAGGTGTTGTTCTGCTCGAAGTAACCGAAGATGCGCACGATGCTGGGGTGCTGGAAGCGCGCCAGGATGCGGGCTTCCTCCAGGAAGCCGTCCCGCGCGGCCGCGAACTCGTCCGCCGTCATGCCGCCACCGAGCACCACGGCACTCTCGCTGCGGGTGCACCCGGCGGGGAAGAACTCCTTGATGCCCACCGGGCGACGAAGCATGGGCTCGCTGCCCTGGTACGTGATCCCAAAGCCGCCCTGGCCGAGGACCTTGCCCACGGTGTAGGTCCCGCCCTTGAGCTTGGCCCCCGCGGGCAGCACGTGGACGCTCTCGGCGGCCGCCGACAGCGTCAGCGGTGCACCACAGGCGGTGCACTTGCCCGCCGAGACCGGATTCTCGGCGTTGCATACCGTGCAGCGCACGGGGCTTTGCTCGGTTGCGGGACCCTCTCGGGCCGGAAGACCAGCCATGTGCCCTTTGCTCGCTTCTCAGTCGTGCGCCGGTGCCCGCGCCGCCGTCGGCGGCCGTCCCCGGACGCCTCGCGCCGAACCTGCTCATCGCAGACGTCGATCGGCAGTCTCGCCCTGCGCAGGCTTTGGAGTCGGGCCGCAAGACCCGCCCCACCGGGGCCTGCCCGGGGGCCGCCCCAGAGCACCCACCGCCCTGGTGCCAGAGGTGCGTCCGAGGAGCCCCGCCTGCGCCGAGAGTGTCATTCCGCGAGCGCTCGCTCTCGGTAAGAGCACCTCGAGGAATCTCCTGGGGTGTAGCGAGATCCTTCGCTGTCTCGCGGCGCGAGATGGACGCTCAAGATGACATGCTCACGGCAGAACTGGCTTTCCGGCCGGACCGCTAGGCCCCGCTGACGCGACGGATCTCCGCCTCCGACAGCGTGTTGTGCAGCTTCCGCGTGTCGTTGACCCGTACACTCTGCGTCCGCCCCCCCAGGGCGACGGTGCGGCGCGTGCCGGGGGAGATACTCCCCGAGCTGTCCAACTCGTCCAGAGCCGTCTCGATCATCATCGTCACCGAGGTATTGCCCAGACGGCGGGTGAGGCCGGCGGCCATCTGCAGCGTCTGGCGGGCACGGCCGGCGTCCACCGAGGACAGGTCCACGGCCTCGCGCATCATGCGGTCCACGTTCTTTTGCTGGACGTATCCGAGCACCTCGGCATCTACTTCGACGATCGCCGACTCGTCCGTGGTGAACTCGATGGCCAGGTCCAGCGGCGTCAGGATGCGGTGCTCTCCCAGGCCGGGGACGTCGGCCACCATCGATAGCGTGGCCACCCGGGTGGAGCCCACGGATCGGCTGACGTCCGAGACGGTGAACTCGAGCACGAAGACGGTGTGGTCGCCGGCGGCCACATTACCCAGGCGGACGGCGCTGCCGTCCGGTGTGGCCTCGGCCAGACTGGGATAGACGCGGGTGACGCTCTCGAGGCTCACACCGTCGGCCAGAGCGACGGTGGCCTGCAGATCGGTGACGACCTCTCGCACTACCGAGCCGATCTCGGCCTCGAGATAGGCGGGGAAGTCGCGGATGTCCCGCAGGTGGTATGGTCGCCCCTGGGTGGCATCGGCCATGTCCCGTATGAGGGTCTCGTTGTACTCCTCGCCCAGACCGATGGCCACGATGGGGGTGTTCTCGCCTGCCAGCTCATCGCTCACGCGCCGGCACTGGTCCTCGTCCGAGGTCTGCCCGTCGGTGAGCAAAAGCGCACGCTTGGCCACATGGGGAGAGATCCCCCGCAACTCCTCGCGGACCAGTCCCAGTCCCCGGCCCATGTAGGTGCCCGCGGCCCCGCCGCGCAGACGCTCGATGGCCTCGTGGATCAGCGAGCGCTCGGAGACCGCGGTGAGGGGCAAGAGCGTCTGGGCCTTCTCGTTGAAGTGGACGATGGCCAGACGGTCGTCGGGGGCCAGTCGCTCGTCATTGGCCAGAGCGTGGGCCGCCTCGATGGCCCGGTCCAGCTTGGTGGGCAGGCCCAGGTCCACGGACATCTCGGCCCGGCCGTCGGAGTCGCGAACCGGACCGTGGAGGCCCAGGCGCTCGATCTGCGCGATGGCCTGCTCCTGGTCCGCGAAGTCTCGCATCGAGCCGCTGGTGTCGATCAGTAGCGCGACAGCCAGCGGCGGGCGTGCTCCGGCCGTCTCCCCCCGGGGGATCAGCTTGAGCATGGCGAACAGCTTCTGAGGTTCGTCGGTCCCCGACCGCAGGGCTGAGCGGTGTGGGATGAAGGTGACGTCGAGCATGCGAGACTCCCTTTGCAGCGCTGGTCTGCGTTCCCGGGTGCGCCCGGCCGAGGCCCTCAGCCCACATCCAGGCGGGCCAGGACTACCGTCGCATTATCGGGGCCGCCTCTGCGCAGTGCCGTCTCCACCAGGGCATCGGCCGCCTTCTTGAGGTCCGGGGCATAGCGGCCCACGATCTGCAGCATGTCATGCTGAGCCACGGGCTCCCATACGCCATCGCTGCACAGTAAGAGCACGTCTCCCGGCCGTAACGCCAGCGTCGGCGCTCCGGCGGCCTCTTCCAGCGTGTCCACGAAGTACGGGGGCAGCGGCTGCCGGTCTCCCAGCGAGCGGGTGACGTTGCCCCGGTCCGGGTGGTGGGGCACCTGTTCCATGTCGATCTGATCCTGCAGCGCCAGAGCCATCGCCACCGAATGGTCGCGGGTCAGCAGTCTTGCCTCATTGCCGCGGAGCAGGTACAGTCGGCAGTCGCCCACATGGGCCACCGTAAGGCGGTCGTCGACCAGACAGGCACACAGCAGCGTGGACCCGCCGCGGAGCTGGGCCTCCGCCAGTCGATCGCAGACCCTGGTGTTGGCCGCGATGGCCCAGTCGCGCAGCATCTCCGTCTGCTGCTGTGCCGAGATGCTCTTGCCCAGGCTGAAGGTCTCCACCGCCCGCTGCTGGATGGTCTTCACCGCCGCGTCGCTGGCCACTTCGCCGCCCTGCATGCCGCCCATCCCGTCGGCCACCCCCAGCACGACCCACGACTGGCGGCCCTGCTCGGATTGCAGCTCCCCGGCCACGTGCAGGTACGCATCCTGATTCTCGATGCGCGTGGGCTCCAGACCCACGCTGGTGCAGGCTCCCACGGAGTAGGTCACCGTGGGGGCATAGCGCCTGGCCAGTTGCAGCAGAGCCGCGTGCAGCTCCTTCATCGTGGAGAAACGCGTCTCCGGGGCCCCCAGACAGCGGTGCAGAATCTGGGGCACACCGGCCACCGGGTCCGGGGGCTCCCACGTGCTGAGCTCGGCCCCGGTCTCGGCGATGGGCTGACCGGTTACGGCGTGGAACAGCAGCGCCCCGACGGCGTAGATGTCCGCGCGCTCGTCCACCGGGCCGCGGTTCACTAGCTCCGGAGGCGAGTACCCCGCGTGGTAGAAGTTGCCCGCAGGCTCCTGGCCCGGACGAGTGGCGTAGCTCAGATCAAGCACTCGCACCGGCTTGCTGAGCATCACCCGGCCGGAGCGCAGCCCCAGATGCACCCAGCCCCGCTCGTGAAGGTGGGACAGGGCGAAGGCCACCTGCGCCAGCACGGAGAGCACTCGGGGAACACTGAGCTTGCCCTCCGCCACGGCCTCCGCCAGTGTCTTGCCGCTGGTGCCCTCCAGGGCCAGGTACGAGCGCCCCTCGGCCCGGAAGCAGGCCAGCACCCTGGGGAACATCGGGCAGCTCAGGTCGCCGAGGACCTCGGCCTGGTGACGCAACCGCGCCGCCGCGGCCTCACTGAACGCCTCCTGCAGCCACACACGCCGTGGGTCGCCGTCGATGCCGGCTTCGTATTCGAAGAACCCCGCGGTCTGATCGGAGGTGATGGGGTCCAGAATCCGAAACTGCTTGCCGTCTGGAGCCGCCACCACCGATCCTGTGGGCAGCGGCTGGATCGCCGGGGGCGCGTGAACATCCCCCACCTCGGTGAGGCTCAGCGACACCGTGATCCGGAACTGACGTCCGTCCGGAGTGGTGACGATCGTCCCCACCGGCAGCGGGTTGATGAACGGCCGTACCCCTACGGTCTCATCCAGATCGAGCATGCCCGCATCCGGCGCGGGGTCCTCGTCCCCCAGCAGTGTGACCGATGCCTGGTGCGCTGCATCGGGCGATGCTGTGGTCGGCTCGGAACTCTCTTCGGGCTCCGGCGCGTGCTGTTCCCCTTCCGGCAGGTCATCCCTGTCGATGGGGAGGTCGGTAGCGTGCATCGGGTGCCTCCGGTTGGTGCTCTACGGACCAGTGCAGGCGCGCGCGACTACTGCATGACCCGGAACTCGAAACGGGCATTGCCCAGGCCGATCTCGTAGCCGTCGGCGACCGGCTGCTCATCTCCCACCTTGCGGAACCGCGTGGCATCGGCCTCGCGCACGAAGGTGCCGTTGGCCGACCCCAGATCCTTGATGAGCCAGGTCCCGGTCACATCCTGCCAGATCTCGGCATGACGCCGGGACACGTACACGGCCTCGGGCAGTTGGGCCAGGTCCACGTCCACCGGCCCGGTCTCGGGGTCAAAACGACCCAGAACCGCGCGAGAGCCCAGCGCGAAGACCTCGGAGGTCGTGGTGCCGCCGCGGCGCAGCGTGATCCGGGCCGAAACCGGGATCTCCGCCGGCTCCGAAGCCGCCTCAACCGGCGCCTGAGCCGGTACGGCCTCCTCCGGAGCGATCTCCGCCACGGCCTCCTGCTCCGCAACGACCTCTGCCTCGGGCTCCACCGGGGGCGACGCCACCGGCGGCTCCGCCTCGACTGGCTCCGCCTCCTCGACTGGCTCCGCCTCCTCGACCGGCTCCGCCGGCGCCTCGGCAGGCCCGAGCTCCGCCGGCGCAACCGGTGTTTCCGCTGGCGGCTCGGGGGCATCGGCGACCGCCCTCGGCGCCCCCAACAGCTCGAGACGCACCGGCTCCACAGGCGCCCCGACATGGGTCTCCTCGATCAGGTCCATCCCGCAGTCGGGACAGATGGCGTCTCCCTCAGTGACCGTCGAACCGCAGGTGGGACATTGTGGCATTGCCGTGCCTCCATATGTTCGGCGCTCCGACTGAAGATGCCGCCACCTGCCGCGGCGGCACTCCGGAGACCAGGACGATGGGCGCGTCAGTCCGACACCCACGCGCCGCAGTCGTGCGACGCCTGTGTCTGCGCGCCGACCACCTCGCCCCCATCGACCGAGACGGGAGCACAGCGCGGGCGCGCAGAGAGGCCCGGACCTGTGGCCCCTCAGATACTGTATTGGCTGATTCGCGCAAACATTTAGTTCTCCGCCCTCGACCGGCAGACGGCGCGCGGCAGGATGTCTCAGAACAGGACAAAGAGCGCCTGCGAAGGCGCTCTTTGATACGATGACTGAAGGAATCTCTCTTTTGTCAGACGAGTAAGTGGCGGGCTGCGCCGTCATCCCCCTAACCGAGGACCAGCAGTACCGCCTCTCCCGCTCCCACGGACAATCGGAGACGGCCGCCTTCGCTCGGGCATGGCAGGGCGCTGACCACGTCCGTCGCCCCCTTCACGCCTCCCCGGATGCGGATTGCGGTCGTCACCGTAACCCGATCGAAGTTGGCCGCCAGGATGTACGTCCGGCCGTCGGCTCCCCGCACCTGCACCGCCCGCATCTGCTCGGCCTCGGTCTGCAAAGCGGCGCAATCGCCCGCAACCTGCGCCGTCTCCGCGGCGTCGGCGCCGGAGAGCACCACGCTGCCGCAGTCGAGGATGACCGTACCCGGGTCCACCACCTGTGTGCCCACAGAGCAGGGGAAGCAGATCTCGTCATAGTACAGGCTGTCGCCATAGCCGGAGGCCCGGCGTCTGCCGGCCTGGTAGATGGCGATGCTCTCGCCACCGTACAGCCCGACCACACCGATGCGCCCGTCCACGCAGAGCCAGTTGCCCACAAGCTCGCGGATGCCCTGTGCTCTGCCGTCCAGAAGCACGGACCCGCCGGCCGTGGCAACCGTCCTGCCATACTCGTTGAAGAGATCGTTGGGCACATTGAGTTTGAGGCCCTTGACCTCGCTCAGGTAGCTGCGGGGGGCCAGGCGGCAGTATTCCAGCACCACCATGGTGCGGTCATCGGGCAGGGCGGCCACGGCGTACCGGTGGTGGACGGGGTCCCCGGCGGTCCAGCCTTCGGGGAGCGAGGCCTTTGCGCTGTCGGCCATTGTGCCGGTGGTCAGAAACCCGCCCTCGAACGGCGTCTGGTGATGGGCAACGACCTTGCGCGCTCCGGTCTCTCCCAGAAGCCGGACAATGCCGCCCATGTTTGCCGTCCACTCCGCCAGGTGTCCACTTTCGGGAGGGACGCAGAGGCCCTCGGGGGCGTCGTGGGCCCGCCAGCTCCAGGAGGCCAGACGCCCGGCGGAGCGGTGCACAATGGCCCCGTGCTCCGGCTCCGCCCAGCTCCCCGCCACCGCGGCCTCGAAGCCCGGCTCAGGGGCGGCGAGGCCCTCTGCAGCCACGCGGCGCCAGTAGGCGTTCATCGACAGCACCACGGCCTTGTCGGCTTCCAGGCGCGTGTAGTAATACGGGTTGATCTGCGCGATCGTCCCCAGGCGCGCGGAGAGGAAGCTGCCATCCCCGCTTTGCTCCTGCTCGATGGCGTTGAGCTCCAGGCAGCCCGCCTCGAGGCCCTCGGCGTGCGGGTCGCGAAGGTACTCGGAGCAAAACAGCAGCGTCGGCAGCAGGTAGTCCTGGCAGTAGCAGTACCTCTGGCGGCTGTCCCCGCCGATCCGGGCCAGGCGGCCGTCGGCGAAGATCAGGCGCTTCACCAGCCCCCACAGCTCCGCCGAGTGATGGTAGAGACTGACCGGCGCCTCCCAGCCCGCGGTCTTGCAGGCGAAGTGGAACATGGCGATGTTGCTCAGGCAGATCACCATGTAACCCACGTTCAGATAGCCGTGGTGGTCCAGTGCGTAGCTATCGAAGAAGTTCGGCCCCACGTGCCACTCGCGCACGGGCCTGCCGGCCACAAGTGTCTCGTCAAGGGCGTCGGCCTGCAGGCTGATGCCGTTTTGCAGGAAGCGATGCCCGCGCTCCATCCACTCGCCGGCGTGGGGCTCGTCGGGGTACATCAAGGCGACGCGCGCCAGGGCGGCGCCGTTCCAGATGTTCGACTCGGGCCTGTTGCCCCCGTCGGCGGCCCACCGGGTGCCTGTGATCGGCAACTGCAGGAGCGCCTCGGTCTCCGATACCAGCATCCGCCGCAGGCCTTCTTTGTCCGCATCACCAAGATGCGCGGCGATGGCTTCGACACCGTGCATCATCCGCTCGATGCCCAGAGTCGAGATCCACGTATGGCCCCACCTGTCCCCGTCGCTGCAGTGGTGGTCGCCGCTGACATGGCTGGCCAGGGAGAAGCGAAGCGCCCGCAGGGACTTGTCGAGAATCTCCTCCCGACTGCAGCCGGCCACCCTCTCGTCATAGTCCGGGTCCGCCGCCAGGACCGCGTAGGCGCCCAGGAACTTCTGGTTCGTCTGCACCCCCCAGCTATTGTAGCCGCTGCCGAAGCAGCCCAGCTCGGGCCGCTGCGGGTCATCCCACCAGTAGGCATTGGCCAGCTCGGGCCACGGCTCCAGCACGCGCAGGAAGTCCAGGTGCGTCAGGCTCAAGGCACTCACTCCTCGAGGCATCAGATGGTGGGTCTGTTCGGGAGGAAGTGAGCGAAGACCTCCGAGCGGCCGTGGCAAAGCTTCACGCCAGCATGCACGATAGGTACCGCGGTAATCGGTGGTGGGGGAGAGGACGCAGGTCCGGGGGAATGGGTAGCGTCGGGCAGGGACGCAGGGGCCCGGACGGCAGGACGCAGCGCGCAGGAGCCCTCCTGATCCGGTCAGGTCAGAGGGGCGCAGGTCACGTCCGGCCTGCGCACATCGCGGGCGATGTGACGGCCCGTCTTTGGCCGGGATGCCGACACGCATCGCCGGCGCGGACCGTGGGCGCCACGCCGGGTTCTGTATCGGCTCGGTTTC
This sequence comes from uncultured Armatimonadia bacterium, assembly GCA_964639415.1. GTDB lineage: Bacteria > Armatimonadota > Zipacnadia > Zipacnadales > JABUFB01 > CAYRFY01. Next base: position 9,314 of record CAZXDD010000042.1, on the reverse strand, counting down.
GCCCCGGTGGGGGCCGGCTAGTTCTCAACCTTCTTGGTATGCACCGTTCCGTCGGCGTAGACGATGGCCACGCTCGTCACCGTCGTCCGGGTGCGCCGGATCTTGGTGGAGTCGAAGGGATCCTCTTCATGCTCGGTGGTATATGCCTGGGGCACACAGCCCACGGCGGGGTTGCCCGCGCCGCCGGCGCCCACGGTCCTCACGGTGGTGCCCTGCTGGGCCTGAGCCGCCGGGAGCGAGGCGTAGTGGGCCCACAGCGCCCCGGCACCAAACACAATCGCAACCAGCAACACGTTCAGTAGCGGTCTTCGGGTCACGTCAGGTTCCTCCGGACGATTCTGGGCTCTGTCCATGGGCGCCCGGACCGGGCAACACTCGTCCGACCGGGCGCCGACTGTCTCATCTATCCGACAGTTGGGCGCTCCCATGGTTCCGTCTTCTCAGGAGCAGACGCGACAGGCTGCGTCCGGGTTCAGCCGGTAGGCAGGCCCAGGGCCTCTCGATAGCGCCGGTCGATGCGTCCCCAGTGAAGGTTCCTGAAGAACACATTCATGTAGGCCGCGCGGTCGGGGCCGAAGTCCCGATAGTAGGCGTGCTCGAACACGTCCAGGGCGACGATGGGCGCCGCTCCCCAGATGGCGCCGAGTTGGTGCTGGTCCACCAGGTAGTTGTGCAGCCGCCTGTCACTGGGATCGTGGCAGAGAAGGGCCCAGCCGGTGGCGGCTCCGGCCACCGCCCGCATGTCGGCCTCCCACTGCTCCACGCTGCCGAAGAACGCCGCGATGGCCGCCTCGACGATGCCCTCCCCGGGCACCCCATCGCCACCGAGATTGTCGAAGTAGACCTCATGCAGGACCACGCCACTGGCGTTGAAGGCCTCGTCGCGCTTGATACCTGCGTAGACCCGGGAATCGAAGCTCTCGGTGCCGGGCCCCAGTCTGGCCAGTTGATCCTCGATGGCATTGCGCTTGCTCACATAGCCGGCGTAGTGTGTCCCGTGGTGCCAGGAGATGACCTCCTGGGAGATCCCCGTGACGCTGTCGGCCGGGTACTGCAGTGGTTTCACCTGGTGCTGGGCCGCCTCTCGCGGCGCCTCGACGGCTTGTCCGAAGACCGCTCCCCCGGCGGCGAGAAGGCTCGCCGCGCCGACACCCATAGCGCCAACGAACTGTCTTCTGTCCACTGAACTCACAGTGCATTCCTCCTCGTGCGGTGTGGGTCTGTCGCCAATGTGTGAATGTGCGGGGTCCTGCGCACCCCATGGGACCCGCAACGCCCATCGGCGTCGCGAACATATTCGTTGGCGCACCCGCCAGGCCCTTCCGGGGAGGGCGCAACGGCGGGAGGTCGGAGTCGTGGCGGGGAGCAGGGAAGGGAGCACAATGCCCATCGGGAGGTGCCGGACTGTCTGGGGAAAGGCGCGATCCGGGCACTTGGCTGTGAGTGCCCGGATCGTGAGATGACAAGAAGGATGGGAAAGCCGGGGCGTCTGCCGCCGTGCCGGCGCACGGCGCAGAGGATGCCTGAGTCGTCTGACGGGCGGTGCCGTCCGCGGCTCTATCCATCCCATTGGACGATGTTCCGAGAATCCCACTCGCTATTGCCCACGGTCTGGGCCGCCATCCACTTGGCGTGCCCGTCGCAGAAGGAGACGTTGCTGCCACCGTTGTGCCGTGTGTAGGCATCGACCTGGCGGTCGGCGTTACACTTGGCCTCGCACACGTTGGCCCATCCCACGGTCCAGCCGCAAGAGATCCAGGTGGCCGCGTCGGCAATCCAGAGCACCTCCGCCGGCCGACTGATCGACCCCAGGTTCGCCGGCCAAGAGCCGCGGGCGCAGTTGTGCGGGCACATCATGCACTTGTTGATCCCGTAGCCCAGGCTCTCCTGAGGACGGGAAGGGCAGACCTGGATCTGCCGGTTCTTCACATAGGGCTGGATGAGGTCGTACCACCACACCGCGGCAGAGCGGTCGCCGGTGGGCAGGCCGTCGTCGTAGTCAGCCGCATACATCAAGGAACCCAGACCGATTTGTTTGACATTGCTCAGACACGCTGTGGCCCGCGCTTTCTCCCGCGCCCTGGCGAAGACCGGAAACAGAATCGCCGCCAGGATCGCGATGATGGCAATCACCACAAGCAACTCAATCAGTGTGAAACCCTTGCGCACGTGGACGACCTCCTTATTGTCCGGCAGGCTCGACGTTCCATCTTGGTTGTATGCAAAGGGCACATGACCGTGCCCATGGAGCCTGGAACACATCGAACGGCCCTTATCCCGCCGTCCGCAGCGCCAACTCCACCAGGGGCCCCGGAGCGCCGACGACCGGATCGCGGAAGAGATCATCCAGCACAAGCTCAGCGGCGCCCAGGGAGATCGTGTCCGGGCGCAGTGGGTCCAGCATCAGTCTGTCCGCCGCCAGGTCGGCCATGTACTCGCCAAACCCCGGTGCCTGCGCGATCAGGCCCCCGAACTCAGCCAGCAACCGGTCACCCAGGACCGGCAGCGCACCGCCCATCACAACCAGGTGCGGGTCGAAGGTCATCGCCAACGCCGCCAGGTGCTCCAAAATGGGGCGCAGTTGCCGCAGTGCCCGGTCCACCGCCGCCTCGTCCCCGGGCCGCGGGACCTCCAGAGGAAGATCTCCGGGCGTCGTCACCGGCGCCACCCAGGACGGATGGAGAATCTCGCCCCCGGCCCCGTGAGCGCCGTTGTGCAGACGCCCGTCCAACACAAGACCACTGCCGTACCCCAGCAGCGACTCTACCGCCATCAGGTACAGCAGCGTTCCATCGGGAGGTACTCGACCGTCGCGAACCATGCCCTCGAAGGTCACCAGGGCCCCCACATTGGCGTCATTGGCCACGTAAGTCGGCCATGGGATCTGCGGGGCCAGCACCTCGCGCAGCGGGAAGTCGACGGCCGGGACACCGGTCGGGGTACGGACGCCGCCCGATATGCGCACCACGCCCGTCTCCGGGTCCACTACACCCGAGACCGCCACCCCCACCCCCAGCACTGGGTGCGGACACAACTCCTCCACCATACCGCGCACGAAATCACCCAGCGCCTGCCCTAGGTCTTCCGTGGTCAGCGGCGGGTCGTACCCGGCCTCGCGGCGGGACAGCAGGTGACCGGAGAGATCCACCACCACTCCTCGCAACGTCTGGGAGTGCACGGCCAGGCCCAGGGCGACTCCGGCCTCCGCGTTGAGCCGCCAGGTCTTCGGGGGCCGGCCCGCGGCCCTTGCCACCGGGCTCTCCGTGGCGTTCACCAGATCGGCCGTCTCCAACGTGCCCAGCAGACGCGACACCGTCGAAGGATGCACACTCAGGGCATCCCCGATCTCCGGCGATGTCATCGGCCGGCCGTCGCGTAGCAGGTTCAGGCTCGCCTGAAGGTTGAGGCAGCGTACGTCCAGGCCATTGCTGGCCCGGTGTGCCGCACGCTTGCTGGACTTCTGGACGGGTGACGTATTCATTGTTTGCTGCAAACATTATAGCCCGACGGCCGCTCCTGTCAACCCTGCTCTACCTCCACCTCCCCCCTAACCCGAGCGGCGCGCCACGCCGGCACCACAGCACACGGTGCTCGCGAACGCACCGTAGCGGGCGCCGGGGGCCATACCGTCACGCCGCGGGTGACCGCGACAGGTGGCGAGCGCCGGCAGAACGACGACAACGGGGCATCGTGGAAAGGAGCCCAAGAGGCTGCCTGCGCCAGATGGGAGGTACGCCTATCCTTCGCAGGCTCCCACCCCGTGAGAGCCAACGGCGCGGCCGAGGGCGGTGTCCTGGCGGTCCGGTTGAAGCGCCGGTTCTGCCGTCAGTATGCCACTCTGAGCGCCCGACTCGCGCAGCGGGGTAGCGAGGAACCTCGCTGAATGCCAGAGGATCCCCTCGAGCCGCTCTTGCCGGGAGCGAGGGCTCTGGGAATGACATCCCCGGCGAAGGCGGGGTCCCCGGCTGCGCTTCCGGGAGGCACTACCGGTCCCCCCCCACATTTAATCGAGATTTTCTCCGCGAAACACTTGACATCCAGCTTCCCGATGCCGATAATACTAATCGAGAATCCGTTCTCGATAAAGAAGTCTCGATTAGATCAGTCGTGCCTTCCCCGCGCAGCAAAGGAGGTCTCGCAGGATGACAGCCAAAGAGGTCCAGGCGATCCCCGTCCCGACGCTGAGACGGCTTCCGTCATACCTGAGGTTTCTGAAGAAGGTGCAGGCCCAGGGACGGGACGTGGTGTCCTGTACCCACATTGCCGACGCTCTGGGGCTGGACCCCACCCAGGTGCGCAAGGACCTGGCCGTGACGGGCATCGTCGGCAAGCCCCGAGTGGGCTACCACCTCCCGGCCCTCGTGGAGGCGGTGGAGACGCTGCTGGGATGGAACAACACCACGGATGCCCTGCTGGTGGGCGCGGGCAGCCTGGGCACGGCTCTGATGGGTTACGAGGGCTTCCGAGAGTATGGCCTGAATATCGTGGCGGCTTTCGATGTGGACCCCGAGAAGGTGGGCGCCGAGATTCACGGGCGGCCGGTACTGCACGTGGATCAACTCGCCAATCTGGCTTCCAGATTGCATGCACACATCGGTATCATCACGACTCCGGCCGCGGAGGCACAAAGAGCCGCGGACCTCATGGTGGCCGGTGGGGTGCGGGGGATCTGGAACTTCGCCCCGGCAGATCTCGAAGTCCCCGATGAAGTGATACTTGAGAGCGTTCAGCTACCTGCGAGCCTGGCGGTGTTGTCCACCCGCCTGGCCGCGGCGCTGCGCGAAGATGAGCAAGGAGAGAAGAGCGATGGCAGCCAGTAGCGCCGCGCCCGACAGCGCCTTGATGGCCCGCAAGTTTGAGAAGGTCTGTGAGATTCTGGACCGCCATGGACGCGACAGCGCCAGGCTGATCCCGATCCTGCAGGAGGTCCAGGATGAGTACCGCTACCTGCCGGAGGAGGTCATGACGTATGTGGCCACCTCTCTGGGCATTCCCCCGGCAAAGGTGTTCGGCGTGGCCACCTTCTACGCCCACTTCGCCCTGGAGCCCAAAGGCCGGTATGTGGTCCGCCTGTGCGACGGCACCGCCTGCCACGTGAAGGGCTCGATCCCGATCCTGGAGGCCCTGCGAGACCGACTGGGCCTTCCGGAGGGCAAGAACACCACACCGGACATGCTCTTCACCGTCGAGACGGTATCCTGCCTGGGGGCCTGTGGCCTGGCTCCCGTAGTGGTCATCAATGAGGACGTGCATGGCCAGATGACCCCCGACAGCGCGGTGGCACTCATCGAGGAGATCATGCAGAAAGAGGGAGCGCAATGACGCAGACGATCGTGGACCTGGATCGATCGGCCCGGGAGTATAACGATGCAGTGAAGACCGCTACCCAGCGTCTCATCGTCTGTGCCGGCACGGGCTGTGTCGCCAACGGGTCGCTCAAGGTGTACGAAGCGCTGAAGGAGCAGATCGCGCAGGCCGGGTTGAATGTCATCGTCGACCTCTCGGTGCATGACGACGCCGACGAGAGTGTGCTGCTGAGCAAGAGTGGCTGCCAGGGCTTCTGCCAGATGGGGCCGCTTGTCACCCTCGAGCCCGACGGCATCCTGTACACCCGCGTGCGGGCACAGGACGCGGCCGAGATCGTGCAGGAGACGCTCCTGCACGGCCGGATCGTGGAGCGGCTGCTGTATGTGGACCCCAACACCAGGGAGCACTGCCCGCGCACCGAAGACATCACCTTCTACAAGCGCCAGAGCCGCACGGTTCTGCGCCAGTGCGGCTCGGTGGATCCCGAGAACATCGGTGAGTACATCGCCAAGGGCGGCTACTCGGCGGCCAGGAAGGCCTTCACCGAGATGAAGCCCGAGAGCGTGTGCGAGGAGGTCCTCCACTCGGGCCTGCGCGGCCGGGGCGGGGCGGGCTTTCCCACGGGCAAGAAGTGGGACCTCACCCGGGTGCAGCCGGTGGAGAAGAAGTACGTCATCTGCAATGGCGACGAGGGTGACCCCGGAGCCTTCATGGATCGCAGCGTCATGGAAGGCAACCCCCACCTGCTTCTCGAGGGCATCATGATCGCCGCCCGGGCCATCGGTGCCGACGAGGCCTATATCTACGTGCGCGCCGAGTACCCGCTGGCCGTGGGCCGGATGCGGAAGGCCGTAGCCGACGCCACCGCGCTGGGCATCCTCGGCGACGACGTGTTCGGCAGCGGCCAGACCCTCACCTGTCATGTGATGGAGGGCGCCGGTGCCTTCGTCTGTGGCGAGGAGACCGCCCTGATCGCCTCGATCCAGGGGCAGCGCGGCATGCCCTCGCCCAAGCCGCCGTTCCCGGCCCAGAGCGGCCTGTGGGGCAAGCCGACCGTCATCAACAACGTCGAGACCCTGGCCACCGTCCCGCTGATCGTCAACATGGGGGCTCTGGAGTTCCGGCAGCGGGGCACCGAGAGCTCGCCGGGGACGAAGACCTTCGCCCTCACCGGCCATGTGGCCAATACGGGGCTGATCGAGGTGCCCTTCGGCACCACACTGCGCGAGGTCGTGTTTGAGATCGGCGGCGGTGTCACCGACAGCACCGGCGGCATCGATCCGGAGGCCTTCAAGGCCGTTCAGATCGGCGGCCCCTCCGGTGGCTGTCTCACCGCCGAGCACCTGGACTTGCCGCTGGACTTCGACTCGCTGCGCAGCGTGGGCGCCATGGTGGGCTCCGGCGGACTGGTGGTCATGAACAAAGAGACCTGCATGGTGGGCATGGCCCGCTTCTTCATGCAATTCACACAAAACGAGTCTTGCGGCAAATGCGTGCTCTGCCGCGAGGGCACCAAGCAGATGCTGGCCCTGCTGGACAACATCGTCAATGGCGAGGCCACGCTGGAGACCCTGGACATCCTGCAGCGGCTGGCGGTCGCCGTGCAGAAGGGCTCGTTGTGCGGGCTGGGCAAGACGGCGCCCAATCCGGTGCTATCGACACTGCGCTACTTCCGGGCTGAGTACGAGGCCCATGTGATCCAGAAGCGCTGCCCGGCCGGGCAGTGCAAGGCCCTCGTCCCGATGTGGATCGATCCGGCGCTGTGCAAGGGCTGCACCGCCTGCGCCCGCAAGTGCCCCGTGGGAGCCATCAGCGGCGACAAGAAGCAGCCGCACCAGATCGACCCCGATGTGTGCATCAAGTGCGGGGCGTGCGTGGCGGCGTGCAAGTTCAACGCAATCGTGGGAGCGTAATCATGAAAGATCCCGGTTTCGTAACCGTTGACGGTCGCAAGATCCCTATCGAGGGTGAAGCCAATCTCCTCGAGCTGATCCGCAAGGCCAACATCGACATCCCGACTTTCTGCTACCATTCAGAGCTCAGCGTCTACGGCGCCTGCCGTATGTGCATCGTGGACCTCCAGGGGCGGGGTATCGTGACCTCCTGCTCCACGGCCCCGGAGCCGGGCATGGTGGTGAAGACCAACACCGAGGAAGTCCGCGAGATGCGGCGCATCGCGCTGGAGCTGCTCCTGGCCAACCACGACCGGAGCTGCCCAACCTGCCCCAAGAGCGGTGTGTGCAAGCTGCAGGACCTGGCCCGACGCTTCGGCATCGACGACATCCGGTTCCAGTCCACGCAGCCCGAGCTGCCCATCGATCACAGCTCACCGTCCCTGGTGCGCGATCCCAACAAGTGCATCCTCTGCGGTGACTGCGTGCGGGCCTGCTCCGAGATCCAGGGCATCGGCGCCATCGACTTCATCAACCGCGGCAGCCAGGTCACGGTGGCCCCGGCCTTCGGCAAGGACCTCAATGCCGTGGAGTGCGTGCACTGTGGCCAGTGCGCCGCCGTCTGCCCCACAGGAGCGCTCACCCCCAGGTCCGAGATCGAGGATGTGTGGAAGTCCCTGGGTGATCCGGACAAGATCGTCGTGGCTCAGATCGCGCCCGCGGTGCGCGTCGCCCTGGGCGAGTGCTTCGGCATGGAGCCGGGAACCGTGGCGATGGGCCAGATCGTGGCCGCGCTCAAGGCCCTCGGCTTCGACCGGGTCTATGACACCTGCTTCGCCGCCGACCTCACCGTCATCGAGGAGGGCACGGAGTTCATCAAGCGCGCTGAGGCCGGCGAGAGACTGCCTCAGTTCACCTCCTGCTGCCCTGCCTGGGTGAAGTTCGCCGAGCAGTACTATCCCGAGCTGCTCCCGAATCTGTCCTCGTGCCGCTCGCCTCAGCAGATGTTCGGCTCGCTGGCCAAGACCGTGCTGCCGGACGAACTGGAGACGGATCGGCGGAACATTGTGGTCGTCTCCATCATGCCCTGTACGGCCAAGAAGTTCGAAGCCACGCGCCCGGAGTTCTCGGTGGGCGAGGTGCGTGACGTGGACCACGTCTTGACCACTCAGGAGCTGGCCCGCATGATCGACGGTGCCGGCATTCGGTTCACCCGGCTGCAGCCTGAGTCATTGGACCTTCCGCTGGGGTTCAAGACCGGCGCCGGGGTGATCTTCGGCAATTCGGGTGGCGTGGCCGAGGCCGTCCTGCGCTTCGCGGCCGAGAAGCTGGGGGGCGTGAAGCTGCAGTCCGCCGACTTCCCCATCGTCCGCGGGACAGAGGGTGTCCGTGAGGCCACCGTCGCCATCGGCGGCCAGGAGCTCAAGCTCGCCGTCGTCCACGGTCTGGCCAATGCCCGCAAGATGGCCGAGTTGGCCAAGCACGGGCAGTGCCCCTACCAGCTCATCGAGGTCATGGCCTGTCCCGGCGGCTGCATCGGCGGCGCCGGTCAGCCCATCGCCACCGAGTTTGACGCCAAGGCCCGCCGCACCGAGAGCCTCTATGCCGTGGACAAGACCCTTCAGCTTCACAAGTCACAGGAGAACCCCTACGTGGCTCGGGCCTACGAGACGACGCTTCAGGAGCCCGGCAGCGAGCCGGCGCACCACCTGCTGCACACCCACTACCACAGCCGCAAGCGCATCCAGGACGAGGACATCTCGCTGCTGGACGGCGGGAAGGCGGAGCGGGTGAAGGTCCGCGTCTGCGTGGGTACGAGCTGCTTCGTTCGCGGCTCCCAGAACCTGCTGCGCCAGGTGCTGGACTACGTGGAGGAGCACGGGCTCTCGCAGCGGGTGGACATCGGTGCCACCTTCTGCCTGGAGCGCTGCGACCGCGGCCCCTCGGTGGCCGTGGGGGACAAGGTCATGGAGAAGTGCAATCTGCAGATGGTCGTGGAGGCCCTGGACCAGGTGCTGGCGCAGACCGAGGCCTGAGGCGCCGACCGATGCCCGGGTGCGGCGGCACGGACGACCCCGGCCGCCGCACCGTGGCACCAGATCTCGCCGTTGACCG
>CAZXDD010000041.1:1857-23471 GCA_964639415.1 uncultured Armatimonadia bacterium | reverse complement strand
GCCGTTCCCCCGCCGTTCCCCCGCCGTTCCCCCGCCGTTCCCCCGCCGTTCCCCCTGCCTCACCATCGTTCCCGTCCGGTCGTCGTAGGGGGTCAGGTCCTGCGAGAAGTCCCTGCGGCCGCCGAAGACGTTGTCGCTGGCGAAACTGGGGAGCGGCGACTCGTTGCGGATGGCCGTGCCCTGGTGGTTGAACTGATTGCCCCGCAGCATGATGTACCCGCTGTCGGGGCCGATGCGGACGGCCACGCGCCTCGGGTTCGAGGGCTCGGTGAAGATGCTGCCGCCGATCACCACGTCCGAGGCATAGCGCAGGTCGATGTCGATGGGCTCGACATCGCGCGCGGGACCGGCACTGCCAATCAGCGCCCCGCCGCTGTCGTGGCAGTAGAACAGACAGTCGCGGATTTGGGCCTGGCGCACCCCATGGAGCATGAGCCCGTAGTCGAGGTAGTTGATGTGACAGGTGTCCATGTGGAAGGCGGGCTCCTCCCACCTCTGCGTACCTGAGGTGAGCTGCACCGTCACGCCGCGGCGGCAGCCCACGAAGTACGAATCCCGCACGATGCCGTCCTCGGGCTGCATCACGACACCGCGGTAGACCAGGCCGTCCCGGGCATTCCACACATAGCAGGCCGACAGCAGCGGGGAATAGCAGTCCTCAAGCACGATGGCCTCGCCAAGCGCATTGTGCTCCGTCGTGGGTCCGTAGGTTCCGGTGATCTTCACATTGTCCAGCCGCGGATACCAGGCATTGCGCACCACGACGCCCTGCGAGAAGCCCCCGCGGTCGAACCTCTCGCCCCGGATGAGGATGTCCCGCGCATTGAACTGCCGGGAGTGCTGGTCACCGGGGTTGGCGGTGTCGAAGCTCAGGGCGGTGCCCGCCGGTTCCCGCAGAGCCACCAGCGACAGGCCGCTTACCGTGACCGTCATCCGCGACAAGTGGGTGCCCAGGAAGCGCAGGCCGCCCTCGGCGTTGTCCACCCACAGCTCCGTCACATCCTCCCCGGCGCCCTGGATGTGCAGGCCGTAGTTGGCGTCATTGCCAAAGGCCCCGAGGGTCACTCGGCTACTGAGGCGGTAGCGGCCGGCCGGGATAATGACATGCACATTGCGCGCCTCGCCCACGGCGGCCCACATGGCCGCGAAAGCGGCGGAGCAGTCGCGCTCACCGGTCGAATCGGCGCCGAAGTCGGTGAGGCGCAGCTCGGCGGGCCGGGCAAGCGCACACAGGGGCACGAGGAGCCAAACGAGGGGCACAGCGCGCATGGGGCGGCCTCCGCTGGGGCGTGGATAGTGGGTCGTGGGGCGGGGTCGCCGCCGTTGCCCTTACCGGGACGGAACACGGCGGGCCGCAGACGGCCGCGGGCGCACCACGACCACCGTCAGAACTCCACCCGGATCAGCTCCGCCCAGCCCGGGGCGAGCCACACCGCGGCGTGGGTGGCCCCCGGAGGACGCGCGTCGCCGGAGGCGATGACCTCCTTGCCCTGGTAGTCCAGCATGTACCAGGCCTTCGGGGGCGTGCGGAACGTCAGGTGTGCCTGGGTGGAATGCCGGGGGCTGCGGTTGACCACCATCACCCACGGCCGGTTCCGCTCATCCAGAAACTCGCCCACCACGAACTCGCCGTCATCGCCGTCGCCCTTGATCTCGGCCACCAGGCCCGTTCCGTCCAGCACCCGCGACCCCTCGGGAGCGTCGGGCCAGTGGTAGACCTGCTGGGAGCGCAGGCGCAGGTACACCTGCTGAAAGCGCGCCCGGAAGTCGCGGTGCAGATCCCGAATCATGTACCAGCGCTCGCTACGCTCACCGTGGGCGTCGATAGGGCCATCGCGGTAGTTGCTCAGCAGCGGCGTGTACCAGGTGAAGTACAGGATGCCCCCGCAGCCGTAGGCCAGGCTGGTGTAGAGCTGCCAGCGCATGTCGTCCTTGGAGGGCGCCCGATAGCGGAAGTGCGGGGTGGCCAGGATGATGTTCCAAAACGGTATCCGGTGACGCAGGGCGGCGTCTCGCATGAACTCCAGGTTCTGGAAGTACAGCGGGTTCTCACTGGGGCCTTCCATCATCTGGCAATAGCAGTCGTAGCTCAGTTGTGTGGCGTTGGCGGTCTCCACGAAGCGGTCCAGGTACTCGGGCCAACTGATGAACCCGTAGCGCTGGGCGATGTCGGCGTGGTAGGGATACTGGTTGATGTACGGGAGCTTATCCGGCGCCAGGTCCAGCATGATGCGGTGGGCGTCGCAGACGGTCTTGAGCACACTCTTGGGCGGCTCGTCGCGCAGGAAGAAGCCCTTCACTCCGGGGTGCTTGCCGAAGTCCCAGACGGCGGACTTGCAGCCCTCGCGGTAGTCCAAGGGTAGCGGAGTACGGCCTTCCCAGCTCCCGCCGGGAACCCGGGTGCGCGGGTCCAGCAAGATGGCCTGCATCCCTCTTTCGGCGCAGGCGTCCAGCATCCACCTTAGCTTGCCCTTATCGTGTGGGGTGTCCTGATAGCGCGGGGACTGGGGCACGGTGATCCCCGCCTCGTGCCAGTCATCCACGGTCTTCTCATCACACTCCGAGATGTCCAGCGAGTGCCAGAAACCGAAGGTGAAACGTTCTTGGCTCATGATGATCGCCTCGTCGGTGGGGCCCGGTTGGTGTATGTCGGCGAGCCTTAGGCTTCTCGCCGCGGTATGCGGCCCGATGGCGTCGCCGGAGGTATTCCGCGCTTCGGACACGAGACCTCCCGTCCGCCAGGCGGGTAGCCGTCGGCCGTCGTCCCGACCTGCGGGATCGAGCTTGCCACTCAGATCATGCAGGTTACTGGCAGACGCCAACGCACGGCGCCTCACCGCCCCAGCCCCGCCTCTCGGCGTCTCTTCGAGCCGCGTGTACTCCGTCCCGCAGAGCGCGACCGGCGGAGACGGGAGGAGGGGGGAGAACGGCAGCACTTCGACCGTTCCAGACGCGGCAATGACCGAATGTGGCTCCGGTGCGTTCATGCATAGTGTGAGCTCCAAGACCGCAAGGTGGGCCACTCACACCTCGCCGGTACCCCCAACCCCGATCGAAGGCCACCGTGCCCGCGGTCTTCCAAGACCGCAAGGTGAGGCACACCCCGAACAGCGATAGGCACTCACCGACCGCTGGCCCGTACCCGCGGGTCCCGCCGGGCGGGAATCGCGGGCACGGAGGCTGATCCACCGGTGTTGTGGTTGCTGGCGTCGAGTGTGTGGGTTGCGGTGCGGTCTTGGAAGACCGCGGGCACGGAGGTTGGTCCACCAGTGTTGTGGTTGCTGGCGTCGAGTGTGTGGGTTACGGTGCGGTCTTGGAAGACCGCGGGCACGGAGGCTCTCACCAGTTTGTGCCCACGGCCTGAAAGGTGCCCGGCGAGCGGGAACGGTGCCGTTCCGCGCGACGACCGTTCCCGCCGTCCGCTCGCTACCGACGTGACCGCCTGGAGCGCCCCTCGCCCTGTGACAAAGCTGTTCCACCGGGAATCGGTGGCCCGCGAGGGGCGTTCAGGGGTAGAATGGATGCCGAAGTCGGGGACCGCGCCCGCGCGGCGTCCCCAGCGTTGCACATGAGGAAGGAGACCCAGGGATCGAGGCCCCGGAGCGGACCCGAGGCGGACGCCGGCGACGAGCCCGGCCTGCACCGGCCATCGTGGGCCCCACACAAGATGCGGTACGTACTGGGCGTAGACGGTGGCGGCACCAAATGCGATGCCGTCCTGATGGATGAGACCGGAACTGTCTGTGGTTGGGGGCGGGGAGGTTCGACGCACGGTTTGTATGTAGGACGAGATGTAGCGGCACAGTCGGTGCGCGATGCCGTGCAAAGTGCGGTCACCGGGCGATCCGTCGAGGTGTCCCGGATCTGCGGAGCGGGCCCGTTCGCTGCTTTGGGCGATATCCTCAATCAGGAGCTGTGCTCGGAGATGTTCGTTCAGGGCGGGGAGACCGGCCTGGGCTTCGCCACAGCCCTCACCACCCACGGGATCCTCATCCTCTCGGGTACCGGGAGCTTCGTCTTCGGCCTGACCGAGGATGGCCGCCACCTGCACGAGGGCGGCAATGGCCCCATCGTCGCCGATGAGGGCAGCGCCTATCATATCGGCATTCTCGGCATGAGGGCGATGTTCCGCTCTCACTACTGCGAGGCGAGGCGCACCTCGTTGGCGCAGGCCGTCCCGAAGGCCATGGGAGTGGAGACCCAGCACGAAGCCTTCCACCAACTCTACATCGACCGCATCGGCCGCTCGCAGGTGGCCGCCGTGGCCAAGACCGTCAATGACGAGGCGGAGAAGGGCGATGCAGTCGCCATCGCCGTCCTGCAGCGCGCCGCCGATGAGCTGGGGGAGCTGCTGGTGGAGGTCATTCGCGAGCTGCGCATGCAGCAGAGCGAGGACTATCTGGTGGCCACCGGCAGCGTGGCCCAGGGCTCGCGGATCTTCTGGCAGAGGCTGTGTGAGATCGCCCACAGTGCCGCTCCCGGCCTGCGCCCGATACAGCCCCGCGTCAAGCCCGTGATCGGAGCCTGCCTCTTGTGCCTGCGTGACCTTGGGGTACAATGGAGCGAGAACCTGCTGGACCACATCGTCGCCACGCAGGGGCCGTTCGTGGCCTAGAAGTCCGGCCGAAAAGCCCGGCCGCCCCGGCTCGTGTCATCCTGGAGCGTCGGCGTCGCAGGCGCCGCTTGGGCGAGGAATCCCACTGAATGCCGGGAGATCCCTCGAGCTGCTCCCTTCGGGAGCGGACGCTCTCAGAGCGACATTCCCGGCGAATGCGGGGTTTCGGGCCGCACCCTAGGGCCCGCCCCTCAACGCCGCGTACCCGTCGCCATGCCGTGGGGCCGCCGACAGGAGAGCCTGGCGGCCAGGTCAACCGGGCCGCCTACGTGCCTCGTTGCCATGGCTCGAAACGCGCAGGATGAGTGTCTTCGTGGCCTTCTGAGTGTGTTATCACCCCACCGAGGACGCGCTTACCCACGGGACATCACTCGCCCGCGCATGTCCGAGAGTCCGAGAGCGCTTTGTCGACAGGCTCAGGAGCCCCCACGGCCGTACATGGGCGCCGGGACGTCGATACGCTATCCATACAACCGGTCCCGGGCAAGACCGTGGGCCGGACAGACCAGCCGTGCAACACGATAGGAGTGAAGGCCGTGCTTGCCATTCGCTTGCTGGATAGCTTCCGCGAGCAGTTCGACAGGATCCAGAACGAGCAGATCGACCTCATCGACCAGGCCGCCGCGGCGGTGGTGAAGTCCGTGACCAACGGCGGAGCGTGGCATGTCCACGACACCGGCCATATCATCGACCGCGAGCTGATCCATCGCGGTGGCGGGCTGATGTTCATCCGGCCGCTGTCGTGGAACTTCGGGGTCCACGACCCTGTGCCCAAGTCACGCCAGAACAGGCCCCACTGGGACCCGGACTTCAACGTCGAGATCGAGACCGTACGTCTGGCGGTCAAGGCCTCGAGCATCCGCGAGGGCGATGTGGTGACCATCGGCTCGGTGAGCGGGCGCTCGACGCCCCAGATCGAGCTGGCCCTGGAGTGCAGGCGCATCGGCGCCACCGTGATCGTCATCTCCTCGGAGGACTACTCCTCGCAGGTGGAGGCCCGCCATCCGTCGGGCAAGCGCCTGTACCAGTGCGCGGACATCTTCATCGACAATGGCGCTCCGCTGGGCGACGGGCACATGAAGCTGGACAGCCACGATGTGCCGCTGTTCCCGCTGTCGGGCATCAATGCGGCGATGGTCATGTGGATGATCTGCGCCCAGGTGGTGGAGAGGATGACCGCCGAGGGGAAGGTGCCGCAGATCTGGAAGAGCGCCAATATCGACGGCGGCGGCGCCCGCAATGCGCAGCTCGAGCGCGAAGTCGTCGACGAGGTGGGGTACTAATGCCCGTACAGCGCTACATCGACGAGGTTGCCGCAACACTGCAGAAGCTGCGAGACACCCAGACCGACGGCATCCGCCGGGCGGCCGAGATGCTCACCGAGGCCATCGCCGATGGGCGGAAGGTCTTCTCCTTCGGCGCCTCACATTCGTTCATGATGACCGAGGAGCTGGTCTACCGCACGGGGGCGTTGATGCTCATCAACCCCATCTACCCGCAGGGAATGAACCTGGGCGTAAGGCCGCTGCCCATGACCTCCGCCCTGGAGCGCCTCGAGGGCCTCGGGCAGATTCTGCTCGCCCACTCCCCCGCCTCCGCAGGGGACGTGCTGCTTCTCACCTCCACCTCGGGCCGCAATGCCGTGGTGCTGGACATGGCCGTGGCGGCGAAGGAGGCCGGCATCCAGACCATCGGCATCACGGCCCTGGAATACTCCCGCGGCGTGACCAGCCGACACCCCAGCGGGAAGAAGCTCTACGAGCTGGTGGACCTTGTCATCGACAACTGCTGCCCCAAGGGCGACGCGGCCGTGGAGTTCGAGGGCTTCCCACAGAAGTCCGGGCCGCTCTCCACGGTGCTGGGCTGCACGGTGGTCAATGCCCTGGCCTGCCAGGTGATCCAGAACCTGCTGGACCGCGGCATCGCGCCTCCGGTGTTCATCTCCGCCAACCTCGACGGCGGCGACGAGCACAACGCCCGCCTGCTGCAGGAGAACAAGGATCGGATCTTCTACATGGAGTAGCGACGGGCCGGCGGCCGCCGGCGACCGCCGGTGGCCGCCCGGACCATGCCGCCGCTCTCCGCCGGTACCAAACAGGCGATCATTTCAGAGGGGAGACACACCCAATGGGCTATGACATCAGGCAGGCCTATCAGGTCCTGTGCGACCAGCTCACCGACCGCGGCGTGGATGTGGAGAACGTCAAGGCGCTTCTGAAGGCTCAGCGCATCGAGACCCCCAGTTGGGCCTACGCCGACGGCGGCACGAGGTTCAAGACCTTCAAACAGGCCGGGGCCGCGGTGACGATTCAGGAGAAGCTGCAGGACGCGGCGCAGGTCAACAAGGTCACCGGCATCTGCCCCAAGGTGGCCGTGCACGTGCTGTGGGATTTCGTCGATGTGGACGTGAGCGAGGTTCAGGGCTATGCGGAATCCCTTGGCGTGCAGATCGGCGCCATCAACCCCACGCTGTTTGAGCAGGAAGAGTACATGCTCGGCTCCATCGCCCACCCGGACGGCGCGGTGCGCCAGAAGGCCGTGGACCACATGCTGCACAGCGTGGAGATCGGGCGCCAGGTGGGCTCGGACTTCCTGAGCCTGTGGTTCGCCGATGGCACGAACTATCCGGGCACCGACGACATCCTCGCCCGCAAGCACCGCGTCGAGGAGTGCCTCAAGACCGTCTACGACGCCATGCCACAGAGCATGGTCATGGGCCTGGAGTACAAGGTCTTCGAGCCCGCCTTCTACCACACCGACATCGCCGACTGGGGCATGGCCTGCAAGTTCTGCGAGAAGTGCGGCGACCGGGCCAAGGCCCTCGTCGACCTGGGCCATCACACCCGCGCCACCAATATCGAGCACATCGTGGCCTTCCTCATCGACGAGGGGCGACTGGCGGGATTCCACTTCAACAACGCCCGCTACGCCGATGACGACCTGACCTTCGGCTCGGTCAACCCCTACGAGGGCTTCCTGATCTACAACGAGCTGGTGAAGGCCGAAGCCGCCGACCCGAACCTGAACGTCGCCTACATGATCGACCAGAGCCACAACGTCAAGCCCAAGATCGAGGCCATGATCCAGACGGTGGAGCACATCCAGGCCACCTATGCCAAGGCGCTGTGCATCGACCGCGGCAGGCTGGCGCAGGCCCAGATCGAGCAGAACATCGTCGATGCCGAGAACCTCATCCAGCAGGCGTTTTTCACCGACGTACGCCCGCTGCTGCACGTGGTCCGCGAGGAGATGGGCCTTTCGCCGCAGCCCGTCAAGGCCTACCGCGACAGCGGGTACCAGGCGAAGATCGCCGCCGAGCGCGGTATCCGCAGCGGCGGCGGGGGCCTGGGCTAGGGCGGCCGTACCTGAAGCTCCGTCTCCGGCGAGTCGCCGGTGCTGTGTGCCAGAACGAACAGAGGGCCGCTCCAATCGGAGCGGCCCTCTGTTCTCTGCCCTGGTTGTGGTGTCGGAGAGCCCCGTGCCCTACAGGATCTTCCTCTCCAGCACCGCCCACTCCGTGAACTTCAGCACATACGACAGCACAAACAAAGTCAGGATCACCAGGAAGAAGTACCTCACCACCGGTGTGTCCAGGTACTCGAACCATTTGCCCGGGTCGGTGCCTCCGAGACTGATCTGACTGGCCACGTGGGCGATGCCCTGCGCCAGCGAGGACCAGGCCTGCGTGATCGGCTGAAGCAGCACGCCCATCGCCACGAGAGTGGCGACAATGGCGATGGGATTCACCAGCTTGAACTTCAGCCGCTGGTGCTCGTTGAAGATCGGGCACTTCCTGCACGGAATAGTGCGTTCGGTCTTGGCCGTCTTGGCCACATCGGCCTCGAGGTCGGAGCGGATGTACGCCCCTTCGCGGCGCTTCATCTCCTCACTCTTGGGCCCCTTGCCCGGAGCCCCCATACGAATGAGGCTCTCGATGAGCCTGGGATCGCAATTGCAGCCCATGCCGTAGCGCCAGCAGGCCTTGCGGGCCTTGTAGGCGGGGCAGATCTCCCGAATGCGGTCGTGGCAGAAGGGCAGCTCCCAGCAGCGCGAGAACGTCGTGGCCACCTTGACGGTCTTCTGCTTCTTGAGAACGCCGGCGTCCTCGGCGGCCTCACGCTCCAGGCGCGCCTGTCGTCGAGCCGGGGCATCACTGACCTGCTCGTAGATCTCGTAGAGCACCCGCAGCCCCACCACCACCAGCACGGCGATCCCCGCATTGGTGCCGGACTTCGACAGCAGCTCCACCACACTCTGCAGACCCGGAGTGGTGGCCTGCGACAGACTGCCGGAGACCATGTACGGCACCCCCAGCATCAAAGCCACGCCGCCGATTCCTACCACCACGGCGTAGGCCAGCTCGTGGAGGGTCAGGACAACCAGCCCTAGGGCCAAGAGAACCGAGGAGACCACCAGGCCGGTGCCAAAGCTCTGTACGAGCCCGTAGGCCCGGCCGGCGTCCGCGCCGCTGAGCTGACCGCCATAGATCACATAGACGAAGTAGGCCAGGCAGACCAGGAAGGCCAGGCCGGCCCACTTGACCAGTACGGCAGCGTACCTCGCCAGCTTGTCGCCCCAGTCCACCTCCGAGAGTCTTCCCACTCCGGTACTCCGCATAGGCAGTCACCTGATCCTCGAGTTGGCCCCAATGGTGCTTGGGCGGCTACGCTACACGTGAGGCGAGACGGCTTTCGGGGGCCGGTCGCGCCGGGTCCGCTACCCTCCCGAGCCACTGCCGGCGCCGCCGTCTTGCCCCTCCGGACCGCCACCTCCGCGCCGCTCCTGCAGCCGGCGGCGGAAGTCGGCCTTCTGGGCCACCTCCCGAGCCTCCGCCGTCGCGGTGCGCGGCCCGCCCTCCTGAAGCGTCGTGGCACCCTCCATCTCCTGGCCCTCAGCCACAAGCTCGTCGAACTCCTCCAGAGCCGTGCATTTCGACCGGGCGCTGTCCTCATCGGCAATGCCACGAGCCACCAGCGTCGCCAACGCCTGGTTGAGGCTGAACATGCCCTGGCGCGACCCGGTCTGGATCGTCGAGGCGATCTGGTGCGTCTTGCCCTCACGGATCAGGTTGCGGATGGCCGGGATGGCCTCCATGGTCTCGAAGGCCGCCACGCGGCCGCTGAGGTTACGGGTCTTCACCAACGCCTGAGACAGGACGCCCACCAGGTTGACCGAGAGCTGCATGCGCACCTGCTGTTGCTGGTGGGGAGGGAACACGTCGATGATACGGTCCACGGTCTGCACCGCATCGGTGGTGTGCAGGGTCCCGAACACCAGGTGACCGGTCTCGGCGGCGGTAATCGCGTTGTGGATGGTCTCCAGGTCGCGCATCTCACCGATGAGGATCACGTCCGGGTCCTGACGGAGAACGAACTTGAGGGCATCGGCGAAGCTCAGCGTGTCGTGGCCCACCTCGCGCTGGTTGATCAGGGCCTTGCGGCACGGATGCACGTACTCCACCGGGTCCTCAACGGTCATGATGTGCAGAGGCTTGTTCTTGTTGATGTAGTCGATCATCGCCGCCAGCGTGGTGGTCTTGCCCGAGCCCGTGGGCCCCGTCACCAGCACGAGGCCGCGGGGGTAGTCCGACAGCTTGCGGCAGATCTCCGGCAGACCGAGGGCCTCCATCGTCTGGATGGTGAGCGGGATGGTCCGCCACACCGCGCTGACTCTGCCCCGCTGGACCATGATGTTGCCGCGGAAGCGGGCCAGATCGGCGATCTCGTAGGCGTAGTCCAGCTCCCACTCTCGCTCGAACTTCTCGATCTGGGCATCGCTGAGGATGGCGTAGGTGGATTGCTTCACCTCATCGGCCGTCATGGTGTCCACCTTCATACGCACCAGATCGCCGTGGATGCGGAAGATGGGAGGCTGGCCGGCCTTGAGGATGAGGTCTGAGGCCTCCTGACGAACGCCGAAGTCCAGCAGCTTGTTGACATCCATGATCGCCATGTGGGTTCCCCCTGGCTGTGCGCCGGCGGTGGAAGCCGGGGCAGTGGGTCTGCTGTGTGGCACAAAGCCGTCGGTGAGCGAGGCTCGCCGTCCGCCGGACATATGCCGTCCATGCCCGAGCCCGACCCTTCCGCTGCGGGCAAAGGCGACGGGGGCCGGCGCGGCGGGCATCTTCCCTTGCGACGCGGCGCACCGCGACGGTCTACTGCTTTTGTGTCTGGCCGTGCACGTACCCGCCGGGCACCTTGTCGCTCGGCGGCTCGTCGGCATAGCCCAACGACAGTACCTCTTCGCCGTCGTCAGGCAGGACGGCGTACTCGCCGCAGCGCTTGGCGAATTCCTTGGGGTATGACGACTTGGCAAGGGCCGACTCGTAGCTGATGTGCTCGGCCCGGACAAGTCCCGCCAGGTACTGGTCCAGCACGATCATGCCGTCGTCGGCGCCGGCCTGGATCAGGTTGTAGATCATGTGGGTCTTGCCCTCGCGGATGACGGCACGGATCGAGGGGACCCCACGCATGATCTCGAAGGCCGGCATGCGCCCCTGGCCCACCTTCAGCGGCAGCAGCGACTGACAGATGACGCCGCCCAGGGTGACGGAGAGCTGCATGCGAATCTGCTGCTGCTGGGCGGGAGGGAACACGTCCACGGCGCGGTCCACCGTCTGTGTGGCATCGGTGGTGTGCAGGGTCCCGAACACAAGGTGACCGGTCTCCGCCGCGGTGATGGCGAGCTGAATGGTCTCCAGGTCGCGCATCTCACCGACGAGGATCACGTCCGGAGTCTGGCGCATCACGTGACGCAGGGCCTCATTGAAGCTGGTGGTGTCCTGACCCACTTCGCGCTGCTCCACCGCGCAATTGCGGTCCTCGTGGACGAATTCGATGGGGTCCTCGACGGTGATGATGTGGCAGCGCCGATGGTCGTTGATGTAGTCGATCATCGCGGCCAGCGTGGTGGACTTGCCCGATCCGGTGGGGCCGGTCACCAACACCAGGCCTCTGGGAAGCACCGCGAACTCCTTGAGGATCTGCGGCAGCCCCAGCTCGTCGATGGTCTTGATCTTGATGGGGATCATGCGCATCACCGCGCCGCAGCACTCCTGCTGGAAGAACAGGTTGACACGGAAACGCGCCACGCCCTCCATCTCGTAGGCCATGTCAAGCCCGCGGTTCTGCTCGTACCTGGCGGCCTGCTCGTCGCTGAGCATGGCGTAGATCAGGTGCTCCACATCGGCGGGGGTCATGACGGGGAACTGGTCAAGGCGCCGCAGATCACCGTTGACGCGCATGATCGGGTGCTCGTGTGCGCGGATGTGGAGGTCCGAGGCGTCCAGGCCCGGCATGAGACGCAGTAGATCGTCCAGCGTGAAATCGGGCATGCGATTACCTCCTGGCCGTGTGGCCCGGAGGCCGCCGGGGACCGGCGGACCTCCGTATCCTGGCAATGCGGTCTAGCCGTCGCTGGGCGGCGGAGGGGGAGTGGGCGGCGTCGGCTGCGGAGCCGCCTCGCTCTGGGCCGCCCGCTGCCTGGCGCGGCGCAGACGCTCCTGAGCCTCGGCCTCCTTGGCCGCGGCCTTGGCCACATCCGCGCGCTCCCCGTCCAGCCGGCGGATCATCTGGCGCATTTCCGTCCGGTTCCCCGCGTAGAACATCGCCGAATCCGACGAAATATGCCCATCGCGATACAGATAGAGCAGCGACTGGTTCTTGGTCATCATCCCCCAGTGTGCCCCCTCGACGATGGCGTCGTACATCTCCGACGGCTTGCCGTCCTCGATGAACTTCTGCACCGTGGGCGTAACGACCATGACCTCCATCGCCGCGATACGCCCCTCGCTCTCCCGCCGCGGCACCAGAGACTGGGAGATGATCCCCCGCAGCGTGCGGCTCAGACGCATGCAGATCTGCTGCTTGTCGTGAGGCGGGAACATGTTGACGATACGTTCCAGCGTCTCGGCCGCGCTGGTGGTGTGGACGGTGGAGAACACAAGGTGACCGGTCTCCGCCGCCTGCATGGCGACGCCCATGGTGTGCACATCCCGCATCTCACCGATGAGGATCACGTCGGGCGCCTGGCGCATGGCGTACTTCAGCGCGTACTGGAAGTCCTCGGTGTCGATGCCCACCTCGCGCTGGCTCACGATGCTGTTGCGGTCCTTGTGCACGTACTCGATGGGGTCCTCGACGGTGATGATATTGCACTTGCGGTTGCGGTTGATATGGTCGATCATCGCCGCCAGCGTGGTGGACTTGCCGCAGCCTGTGGGTCCCGTCACCAGCACCATGCCCTGGGGGCTCATGGAGATGTCCTTGAGCACCGGCGGCAGGTCCAGATCATCGCAGGTCAGGATGTCCAGGGGGATGATGCGCATGACGGAGCACACATTGCCCCGCTCCTGGTAGATGTTGATCCTCAGGCGACAGACACCCTCGATGCTCAGACCCACATCCTTCTCCGGGAAGTCCTGGAAGCGATCCCACTGATCGTCGGTCATGAGGCTGCGCGCGATCGCAGCGGTGTCGTCCTGGCTCAACTCCGGCCAGGGCCCGCCCGGTGCCATCTCCACAACGCCCTTGACCTTGGCGTGCGGTGGGGTGCCCGGCTTCCAGAAGATATCGGAAGCCTTCACCTCCGCACCGGCTCTGATGACGTCCTTCCACATGTCGGGTTTCCATTCGCCCAAAGCGAACGCCTCCTTGGTAAGCGGGCAGTGCCGGCGCGTCTTGGTGGGCAGCGTGGCCCCAATCGGCGCCACAGCGGGAAAGACAGGGCCATAGCCGGCGGCGGCCGCCCGGCGGTCGCCGTGCCGTCAGACAGGAATGGCTGCAACTGCGGCGTTCCCCACGTCGGGAGCGCCACAGTCGGAGATGGAGCGGCTAGATCCGCCCAACACCTGGATGGCTCCTGCGCGGCCTGCCGCGACCGACCAGCCACATAGCCAGCACAAACACCAGGCCACCCAGCGCCAGGGCCAGAGCGACGATCAGCGGCCAGGGGCGAGCCGTCCCCCCCCGCTGCGGTGACCGGTCCGCGGCCGCACCGGCCGGGGCCAGCGTCCTTAGCTCGTCCAGAGCCCGGAACGACCTGTCCCCGACGATCACCTGATACTGCCACACACCGCCGCCGCCGGAGGTCATCACACTGATGAAGCGGTTCTGCCGCAGCCCTACCGGCGCCTGGAACCCGGAGCCCAGGACGGTCACGCCGATCTGCCTGTAGCGCCTGAGCGCCCACACCGCGGGGAACACCGGCTCGCCATAGCGGGCGTCGCTACCCGGCCCCGGCTGCATGGTGGCCATGGCCGTGGTCTCCCCGGCGCTCACGCTGACCGACGGCATGCTCAGGCACCAACCGGTGGCTCCCGCCACGGCGGCCAGATCGGCGTCCACCAGCCCGCGCTCCACCACCCCGGGGTATGAGATGGCGATGCTGCCCACGGCGGCTCCGGCACCCGACAACACCACCGCCACGACATCCTGCCCCGCTGCAGGGCCCTGGCCCTGCACCCGGCCCACGGAGGCTGTGCAGAGAAGGCTCCAGCCGGCCAGCACTACTATTCGACGGACCGCCATGCGTTTCCTTCCACTCCCGAGCGTCGCGGCAAGCGATCGACAGGTCGTTACTCCGGGCGCCGGGTGGCACACTCCGGGCCCCCTACGGCTGATGATACTCCGAACCTCCGGCCGATGCAAAGCACCCTTTGGCGGTGCGATGCGGCGGGGCACGATCGAGTGCCGCCGAGCCCCACGAGCCACCAGTGCGCCCCCAACGTGGCGCCCCTACGGGAGGCCCTCGACCACCTCACTCCGCAGGCAGAATCGATAGCAGGTGCGCTATCCGACCGCCCAGCTTCGCACAGTCCTCCACGGCGCGACGGTCCTGCAATGCCGTCCCCGCATCGAACGCTTCCCCGGACACCCCTCTTTGCGCCACGATCATCTCGTGTTTGAGGAAGAACGAATTGATGGCCGTCAGCGCACCCTCGGATCCGTACCCCCGCCCCACCACCACGGCCGCCCCGATCTTGTCCGAGAGCTTTCCGCGCAGAGCCCAGGTACGGTCCATGAACGCCTTCAGTTGCGCCGAGACGTTGTTGAAGTACACCGGGGTGCCGAGGAGGATGGCACGGGCGCTCAGCAGCCGGGCAGTCAGCGCCGTCATGTCGTCGTTCAAGACGCACCGCTCTTGCTGCAGGCAGCACCAGCAGGACGTGCAGGGCGCCACATCAAGGTCGCAAACGCGGACCAGCTCCCCACCACACACCGCCAGAACCTCCGCCAGCAGCAGGTCCGTATTGCCGCCACGCCGGGGACTGCCGGAGACGGCTATCACCGCACCCATGCCGCCATCGCTCCTTTGGCGGTCCGTCGCCTGTCCATCAGATCGACAGAGCCCCATCCCATGGCGGGCCCTTGGCCCCGCCCGCGACGTACCGCCCGGCGGGTCAGCGGCCGGTACAAAGTCAGACGGCCCGAGCACCAGGTGCTCGGGCCGCTCAAAGTCTTGTGGTGGAGCAGGGGGGATTCGAACCCCCGACCTTCTCCATGCCAAGGAGACGCGCTCCCCCTGCGCCACTGCCCCACGCGACGGAGGCTATTATAGCGCCCGGCGCCGACGCGGTCAAGCACTTCGTTCCGGCGAGGGAGTCGGGAGACACAGGGGACAGGTGATACGAAATGGGTGATAGGTGATAGGAACGGCGGGTACGGCCGACGGCGGGTACGGCAAGAACCGCTGCCGGCGCCCCCTCCGGCCTTCACCGGCCGTCCTGCGCATCTCTGTGGTCCGCCGCCGTCCGTGGAGCTCCGTGCGCTTCTTGCCACGCAGATCGGGCCCGCGGGCCCGATCTGCGCGTTGAGAGGCCCTTCCCCGCCTACCTCCGGCCATTCTCCAGCCGTTCTCCGCGTCTCTGTGTCTCTGTGGTGAGAAGTCCCCCCCTCTGCCACTCACTTCCCCCGCATCCGCACGTGCTTGACGATGGCCTGCGCGGCCACCTCGATGAGCTCCTCGCTCTCCATCTGCTGCACCCTGTCCCACATCTCCGTGAGGTCTTTGGCCGAGACGCCATCGGCATTCAGCTTCAGGCCGTTGATCACCCTGGCCGCCGTGTCCTCGCCCAACACCTCCTCGAAGGCGATAACGATGCTCAGGGCCGCCTCGTACGCCTCGGCATCGATACCCGCCTTCAGCGGCGCCTCCTTGGGCGGATTGGGGAGCAGGTCGCGGGCGATGTAGTCGGCCACCAGCACGAACGTGTCGGGCAGCTCGCGCTCGGCCGCCAGTCTGTCCGCCAGGCGACCGATGCTCTGGTAGTTCAGCAGCCGGCTGTGCAGATGCACGGCCACGATGGCCCCCTCTTCCTCCTCGCCCATCTGGTCCATGTCCACCGTCCACACGGCGGTGCTGTGGCCAACCTGCTCGCCCGAGGTGGACACGATCGTGCCGGGGGCCGAGACGCTGAAGGAGATGCTCGGCTGCGGTCCGAAGGCACCCATGAGTGCCCCGAAGTCCTCATCGGTCATGCCCTCCTCGTCCTCTGCCTCATCCTGGGTGAACACGATGCCGCCCGCTGCGCCGTCCCGCACGGTGCCGGGACCGGCTCCCTCGGGGGGAGTGAGCGTGCCCTCAACATAGTAGTCCGTGCAGAACTGGCGCTGCACCACGCGCACCGTCATGCCGCCCGCCTCGGCCGCCTCCCGGGGGAAGAGCGGCTCGCCGGGCGCGATCAGCGACGATATCGTCACCCCGACCCACCCGTCCTCCTCGAGGTCCTCGGCCTCCCAGCCCTCGGGCAGGTCCTCCCTCATCTCGGCCAGCGGGTCTTGGCCCTCCTCATCTCCCCCCATGGCCGCCAGCGCCTCCATGATACCCACGGACATCCGCACAGCCGAGCTCCCGTCGACGCCGACCTTCACGGAGCCCTCCACCTTGAAGCAGCCGGACACAAACAGCATGGCCACCGCGAGCGACGCCAGTACACACACCGTAAGCCTAGTACGTGCCATATTCGTGCACCGCCTCGAAGAATGCAGCGATATTGTCCCAGGGCACCTCCGGTTCGAGCACATGCGTGGGCGCCAGGTACAGCCCGCCCCCCTCTCCCACCGTCTCGATGAGATGCCGGATGGTGCTTCTCATCTCATCGGGAGTGCCGAACGGGAATGTCGTCTGTGTGCCCACACAGCCCCAGAAGGCCAGGCGGTCGCCGTACTGTGCCTTGAGCTTCGCCGGGTCCATGCACTCAGGCTGCACGGGATTGAGGATATCCATGCCGATCTCGATGAGATCATCGATGACGGCCTCGATATTGCCGTCCGAGTGGTAGAAGATCTGGATATCCGGCTTGATCTCCCGCGCCGTCTTCCACACCCGGGCCCACGACGGCTTGAGCCACCGCCGCCACAGGTCGGGGTGGAACATCAGCTTCTGCTGCATGCCGATGTCATCGCCGCACAGGATGCCGTCACAGCCGGCCTGGGCGAAGCGCTTCGCCCTGAACTGCGCGTCGGCCGTGAGCCGCTCGAGCACATACCCGGCCTGCTCGGGGTGCTCGATGAAGTCCATCATCAGCTTCTCCATCGAGGTGATCTGCCAGGCGTTCTCCCAGATGTGCCCCACGGACCCCTGCACATACCAGCCCTGGGCATGCAGCGTGCTGACCTCGGCCTCCAGGTGCTCGTGGCGCTGGGGCTCGGTAACGTCCGGCCAGGGAAACTGCTCCAGCTCACTGAGGCTACTGCATCTCTTCAGCGGGTAGTCCAGGCGCCAGAAGTGCTCGAAGCTCCCGGGCGTGTGGGCCGTCCCGTACTCGGAGTAGAAGCACCCTTCGGCAACACCGTCGGGATAGTACGGCGACCAGTCCGTGGCCTCAGCGGGCCCGCCGAAACCCACCCCGGTCGAGTCGTAGTCGAAGTACGCCGCGGCGTCACTGTGCCCGGTCGCCTCCTCGAACTTGCGCTGGATGGTCGGCGTGAACCCGGCGGACTTGGGCACACGGTCGGGCCGGTTCCCGCTCATCGCCGTCACGACGCGTTCGCGCTTGGTCATCTCTGATCTCCGGTGATATTCGTGCGGCCGATGGAATGATATCGCGCCTACTGCCCGACCCCAAGAGCCCTGCAGTGGAACGAGATGGCCTCCTGCACGTGCTCGTCCCAGTAGCCCCAGTTGTGATCGCCCGGAAACTCCTCGTACTCGTGGGCGAGGCCCAGCTTGGTCAGGTGGGCGTCGAAGCTCCGGTTGTGCTCGATGAGGAAGTCGTCCACTCCGCAGTCAAACCGAATGGCCGGCACCGTCTTCTTCCGCTTGCGCTTCAGCTTCTCGGCCAGCTTGAAAGGATCGTCCTCCTCCCCTACCGGGACATCCGGCCTCTGCGTGATGGCGTAGGCACCGCTGTGGGCGGCCACGCTGCAAAACAGGTGCGGGAACTTCAGGGCCAGCTTCATCGCCCCGTATCCGCCCATGGACAGGCCGCCGATGGCCCGGCCGGCGCCCTCCGCCACGGTGGGAAAGGTCGCATCCACGAAGGGGATCAGACCCTCGATGATGGAGGTCTCATACCGCGGACCGTCCGGGAGGTCGCAGTACCAACTGCGGTCGCCGTCCACGAGGACGACGATCAGCGGGAGGTTCCGTACGTAGCGCTCGATGCTCGTCCAGCGCAGCCACGCCGTGTAGTCGTCGGACAGGCCGTGGAGCAGATAGTACACCGGGTACGGGCCGGGGGCCTGCTGGCGATCGGGCAGGAGTGCGTAGAAGGCAACTTCCTTCTGCAGCGGTGTGTTGAAGTAGTTCACATGCGCAACGGCCATCTCAGACCTCCATGTGATCGGCGAATGCTGGGCCTCACTTCGCCACCCGGCGCCGAGGACCTTCCGCCGGCGGCGGAGGCCGTGCACAAGCCTCAGTAGGCACCCTCCGTGCCCGCGGTCTTCCAAGACCGCACCGTGACCCACACACTCCACGCCAGCAACCACAACACTGCTGGATCACCCTCCGTGCCCGCGGTCCTCCAAGACCGCACCGTAGGCCACACACTCCACGCCAGCAACCACAACACTGCTGGATCACCCTCCGTGCCCGCGGTCTTCCAAGACCGCACCGTGCCCCACACACTGCACGCCAGCAACCACAACACTGCTGGATCACCCTCCGTGCCTGCAGTCTTCCAAGACCGCGGGCACGGTGGCATTCGATCGGGGTTGCAGATTCTGGCGAGGGGAGGGGGCATACCTGGCCGGCCTTCCCCGACCGCACTGCCCCCGCCTGGGGCGCGAAGGTGCCGCCATCGGCGGCGCCGAACCTTGGGCTGCACCATACAAACGGAGGGAGACGTCGATGCTTGAGATGACTGTCCTGCTTCTGCTGGCCCTGTCCGCCGTCCTGCTCGTGGCGACGGCCGCCGCCGACGACGACTTGCCGCGCCCCGAACACCCGCGACCGGATTTCCAGCGTCCCTTGTGGCTCCACCTCAACGGCACCTGGCAGTTCGAGATCGATAACGACAACACCGGGCAGGAGCGCGGCCTCAGCACCGGCCACGACCTCTCCGGAGAGATCGTGGTCCCCTTCTGTCCCGAGAGCAAGCTGTCGGGAGTAGGGCACACCGACTTCATGAACCATGTATGGTACCGGCGAACGTTCCGGGTGCCGGCCGAGATGGCCGGCAGGAGGCTGCTCCTGCACTTCGGGGCGGTGGACTTCGAGGCCCATGTGTGGGTCAACGGGAAGCCGGCGGGCTCGCACAAGGGCGGCTACACGCCGTTTTGCCTGGACATCACGGCGCTGGTGGTCGACGGGGACAATGAGTTGGTCCTGAAGGCCTCCGATGATACCCGCTCCGGCCTGCAGGCCACGGGCAAGCAGTCCCACAAGCTCGAGAGCTATGGCTGCGTGTACACCCGAACCACGGGAATCTGGCAGACGGTGTGGCTGGAGGCGGCCGGCGAGACGTGGCTGCGGGAGTACACCATCACACCGGACGTCGACGGGCAAAGGGCCCTGGTGCAGGCGTGGGTGGCCGGTCCGTGCGAGGGACGCAGTCTGCGGGTGCAGGTGCTGGACGAGGGCCGGCTCGTTTCCGAGGAGTTGGTTCCGGCGGCCTGGCGCTCCACGCTGGCCGTCCTGCCCATCGCCGAACCCAGACTGTGGGAGCCGGGCTCGCCGCACCTTTACGACCTCAAGCTCACCGTCGAAGCCGGCGGCGAGGTCCTGGACGAGGTCGACGGCTACTTCGGCATGCGCAAGGTCCACATCGAGGGCAACCGCTTCCTGATCAACGGCAAGCCGATCTTCCAGCGCCTGATCCTCGACCAGGGCTTCTACCCCGACGGCATCTACACCGCACCCAGCGATGAGGCGCTGCGGCGCGACATCGAGCTCTCCATGGCCGCCGGGTTCAACGGCGCCCGGCTGCACGAGAAGGTGTTCGAGCCCAGAACGCTCTACTGGGCGGACAAGCTGGGCTATCTGGTGTGGGGCGAGTACCCCAACTGGGGCCTCGACACAGGCAGCGCCGCCGCTTTGACCCAGATGACCGTGGAGTGGCAGGAGGTGCTGCGGCGCGACCGCAACCACCCCGCCATCATCGGCTGGTGTCCGCTGAACGAAACCGGCGCGGCCGAAGGCGACGCCATGGCGCAGCAACTGGTGTCTGTCACCCAGCTCGTGGACCCCACCCGCCCCTTCCTCGACACCAGCGGCTACGTGCACTTCGTGCCCGGCACGGACGTCTACGACTGCCACAACTATGACCAGAACCCCGAGAGCTTCCGATCCTTGTTCGCGCTGTTCGCGCTCACCGGCCGCGAGCCGTGGAACAACAACCTCAACGACGAGCGCAGCCGCTATCTGGGCCAGCCGTACTTCGTCAGCGAATACGGGGGCACCAAATTGGACACCGCCGCCGGCGAGGGCGGTGCCTGGGGCTACGGCAGTGCCACCACCAGTGTGGACGAGTTCCTGGCCCGGTACAAGCGGCTCACCGATGCCCTCCTGGACAACCCCAACATGTTCGCTTTCTGCTACACCCAGCTCACCGATGTGGAGCAGGAGCAAAATGGCGTCTACCGCTACGATCGCACGCCCAAGTACGACCCGGCGCTGCTGCAGGCCATCAATGCCCGGCCGGCGGCGTACGAGACCGGCGGGCCGGTCATCCGCGGGCTGAACCTGCAGGCCCTGCTCGCCACTTCTCAGCAGAACGCGCAGACCTGGCGCTTCACCACACAGGCGCCGGAAGGCGACTGGACGGCCGCCGGCTATGATGCCACCCACTGGCAGGAGGCACCCGGGGGCTTTGGTTCGGAGGGAACCCCGGGGGCACACATCGGCACCGAGTGGCAGACCGAGGACATCTGGCTGCGCCGTGAGTTCGAAATGGCCGACGCCGACCTGGAGCTGGTGTTTCTCAGCATCCATCACGACGAGGATGCCGAAGTGTTTCTCAACGGGAAGCAGATCGCCGGCCTCTTCGGCTACACGGTGGACTATCGGCTGGTGGATGTGTCGGCCGCGGCCACGGGAGCCCTGGTGGCAGGCAGGAACGTGTTGGCGGTCCACTGCCACCAGACCGTCGGCGGGCAGTACATCGATGTGGGACTTCTGGGCCAGTAGGAGATGGCGCCGGGGGTCGTCACCGCAGACCAGGTGCCCCCGCCGCGCGAACACCGACGCGCGAAGGCCTTTCGCCCCCGTCTGGAAGCGCGGCCGAGAAGTCCGGCCGGTCCGTTTCATGTCATTCTGAGCGTCCATCTCGCGCAGCGAGATAGCGAAGAATCTCGCTGAATGCCGGGAGACTCTTCGAGCTGCTCTTGCCGGGAGCGGACGCGCTGGCAATGACATTCCCGGCGAAGGTGGGGCTCCCGCCGGACCTCTAGATGACCCCGCTGCGCGGGGCCGGACGGTCCTGCGGACCTGACGGCCTGGGAACGGCGGGCGACGCGCGAAGGCCGCCGCGCGAGTACCGCCAGGGGCTTTCGCCCCCGTCTGGATGACCCCGCTGCGCGGGGCCGGACGGTCCTGCGGACCTGACGGCCTGGGAACG